>CAZDRT010000372.1:0-1524 GCA_964507815.1 uncultured Puniceicoccaceae bacterium | reverse complement strand
CGCTGTTGACCAGAGCGTAAGTGAAGGAGGGATCGGGACCCCAGATCGCCCAGACGACGAAGGCGATCACGGCCACGGCCACGACCGTCGGAACGAAATAGGCGGCCACGCGGTCGGCCAGGCCCTGGATCGGTGCCCGGCTGCGCTGGGCTTTCGCGACCATATCGACGATCTGGCTGAGCATGGTGTCGGCCCCGACTTTTTCGGCCTTCATTTGGAAGGAGCCGGTTTTGTTCACCGTGCCGCCGGTAACCGCGTCGTCCGCGGATTTTTCGACGGGCTCCGGCTCGCCGGTGATCATGGACTCGTCGATGCGGGAGCCGCCCTCGGTCACGCTGCCATCGACCGGGACTTTTTCGCCGGGCTTGACCCTCAGGATGTCGCCGACCTCGACCTCATCTACGGGGACCTCCTCCTCGGAACCATCGTCCCGGATCCGCCGGGCGTTTTTCGCGCTCTGATCCATCAGCTTCCGCAGGGCCTCTCCGGTGCGCCCGCGGGCGCGGGCCTCCAACATCTGGCCCAGCAGGATCAGCGTGAGGATGACGGCGGCCGATTCGAAATAGACCGGGACGACCCCTTCCCGCTTGAATGATTCGGGAAAGGCGCCGCCGAAGAGCAGGGCCGCGATGCTGAAGCCGTAGGCCGCCCCGGTGCCGAGCCCGATCAGGGTCCACATGTTGGGGCTGCGGTTGAGGAAGGATTTCCAGCACCGTTTGAAAGCGAAGGCACCGCACCAGAAGACGATGGGGGTGGTCAGGACGAACTGGGCCCATCGGTTCCAGGCATGGGGGATCCATTCCCGTATCCGCAGGCCCGGGACCATGTCGCCCATGGCGAGCACAAAGACCGGCACGGCCAGGGCCAGGGCGACCCAAAAGTGCCTGGCCATGAATCGGTATTCCTCCGACTCCCGGGCGGCCTGGGGGGACTCCGGTTCGAGGTCCATTCCGCACTTGGGGCATTGGCCGGGCTCGTCCTCCCGCACCTCCGGATGCATCGGGCAGGTCCAGACCTCGGCCCCTCCGCCGACTTCAGGATTGCGCTCCAGCGCCATGCCGCATTTGGGGCATTCGCCGGACTCGTCGGACTCCACCCCCTCGCACATGGGGCAGTAGTACGCTTTGGTCGGTTCGGAGTTCTCCGCCCCGGATGGTTCTTCTTTGTGGCGATGCTGGCTGTTCCGGCTCATGGAAATCATTTTTCGGAGGAGAGGATAAACGGAAAGTCGGTCAGGAGTCCATTGCGCTATGAAGTCCCCCTTCCAGCCGTCGTAATTCCAACCGGAGGTGCCGATGTGAATGCCATTGGGTAGTTTTATAAGATGGGCGGAGACCGCCGGGTGGAAGACGGCGCAATCTTCGTGCCACAACCCGTGTTTGATTGCCTGGCCGCAACGCGGCCATCGCGCAAGGGTCTTCGCTCCTGCGGGGCTCTTCTGTGACTGCCTCGTGGAATCACAGGAATGACTCCCACCGTAGCCGGGTTGCTTCAGCGCCCGGTTTTCGCATCGGAAGGAAAGGT
>CAZDRT010000371.1:0-1608 GCA_964507815.1 uncultured Puniceicoccaceae bacterium | reverse complement strand
AATGTCTTTTCCGCCAAGCCGTTTCGGGTTGGACGACTAAAGTCATCCAACTACGTAGTCGCATGACTTCAGTCGTGCGATTCGGCACTCTTTCGTGGTCGCGGGGCTTGCCCCTCGATCCGAAGGTGGTGGCGGCCGCGGATACCACCGAACCTCTCCGAACCGAAACTGGGCATCCGTGGGAATCAGGGTCGTTGCCCAGGCTTAAGCCTGCCGCAGCGGAGCAGCCTCCGCTACGCCGCCGCTCACTCTCCTGCGCGGGGGTCCAGCTCCTGTGGCCCTTTACCGACATTTGTCTTGAAATAGCGACCGGTCGTCTTGTCCCGCTGGTATTGGGTGAATCCGGCCTTGGAGAGGCGGCCCGGCTCGAGTTTGTTCCCCCAGTCCGCGTAGGTGGTGTTCAGCCGGGGGGCGGTCAGGATCTTGCGCATGCGTTCCCCGGTCACGGGATGGGTTTTCAGCGGCTCGGCCCCGAAGGCCTGCTCGGCCTCGTAAACTTCGACGACCTTCCCCGCCTCGTCGAGCACTTCGTAGGTGAACACGGGCATAAGCGGCAACTCCTCAGGCCTCGCGAACGGCCTGTTTCTCGGCTTCGCAATCGTCCTCCAACCGGCGTTTTTCGTCGCGCAATTCCCTCTCGAGGGACTCGACCGCGCCCCCGTCGTGGGCGGCCCGCGCGACGGATATCTTTCCCCGCAGAAAGACTTCCCGCTCGGCGATCTTCGCGCGGTATTTCCGGGAAATCTCCTCGATCTTTTCCTTCTGCAAGTCGGAAAGCTTGCCGCCGGTGGACGGATCCGATTTTTCCAAACGTTCCATCGCGAGTTCGTATGCGCTCTTCATGGAGGAGATCGTGCATGATCGGCCGGAAGATTTCGAACATTCTTTTCGGAATCCCCCACATGATAACCTCGCAATCAATATTTTCGGTGCTCAGAGTTCACACTGTGGATTTCCGGATTCCCAGATCGGCGCTCTCCCGGCTGCTCGGGCGGTTCCGCTCGAAACCGGCGGCACCGGGGAAGACCCCGACACGGCAGGAGCGGACGGGGGCCAAGGCGGAAGCCCGCGCGGCGGAATGGCTCCAAAACGAGCGGGGATCCCGGATTCTCGCCCGCAACTGGACGCACGGCCGGGACGAGATCGACATCGTCGCCCGCGAGGACGACGTTTTCGTCTTCGTCGAAGTGCGGGCCCGGCAGGCCGGAGCACTCGTATCCGGCTTTCACTCCATCGACCGCCGGAAAAAGGACGCTCTCCGCCGCTGCGCCCTCGCCTACCTGGGGCAGTGCCGACCCATGCCCCGGCATTTCCGGTTCGATGTCGTCGAGGTCGAACTCCTCGGCGAGGAGATCGGTGCCCTGCGACACTACGAACGGGTTCCGGTTTTCCGAAAACACGACCGCCCACCCGGTTCCTGATCTCCCGGGGCCAACCCACAAAGGCGCGGTGAGCGATAGAAAGAGAGGGTGATCGGCAACTACGGGCGCATCCCGGGGAAAACGGTCAGCCCGTCCCAATCGGCTCCTTCCATCGGCTTCGGCCGGATCGGTCGTTTCCGGTTCCGCTGCAACGGCTCGGACACCTCCCGCACGAATTCCCGGCAAC
>CAZDRT010000370.1:0-1692 GCA_964507815.1 uncultured Puniceicoccaceae bacterium | reverse complement strand
TGCAAAACATCGTTTACTGCGCGGTGCGCGTCATCCGCCACGCACGGGGAATCCAACTACGCTTCGGCAAGAACTGTCCTTGGTTCGATCTTATCGAAGATATCGCACAGGCGCGAATGCGTACCTGACCGCCCGAACTGCAAACAGAAAACGGCATCCGACAGCTTGTCGAAATCGCTATCGCGCTTCCGCTACAAGGAATGCCGGAGGATGGGCACTTGTCCACCTCATTTCCACCGCTACTTCGGCACCACTCTGACGCCGCGGGACAGGAGTGTCCCGCCTCCTTAGGGTTTGTCCGTTTTTAGGCATCCATTCTGTGAATCGGCATTTCCTGTAGCCGGCCTCGCTGAGGCCGGGCGTTTGGGTTCGGATTCGACTTGGGATTTTGATTCGGACTCCCTCCCGGGGTCGGCGACCCCGGCTACAGCCCAGAGCGCAACCAATGGCACGGGAGGTGGACACTCTTGTCCACCGCTTCTTGGTCATTCGTTCAGACGCCATTCCGACGATGCGGGACAGGAGTGTCCCACCTCCTTAGGGTTTGTCCGTTTCTACGCATCCATTCTGTGAATCGGCATTTCCTGTAGCCGGCCTCGCCATCGCCGATGAAAAATAGAGCTTAAACTGTTGGATTGTAAGAAATTAAGCGAAAATAAAAAAGACTCCCGGAAAAGTATCTTTAGTTTCGGTGTATGGAAGAGCGCCACGGGATTCCCCGTGGGGCATGGCTTCAGCCTTGCCCGGGATGGCCGTGGGGTTCCGCACTGCAAGACCCGCCTCCCGCCTTTCTTCACCGATGTTGCATCAGCAATGCCGGTCTCGCTGAGGCCGGGCGTTTGAGTTCGAATTCCATGTGGGCTTGCTATTCGGGATCCCCCCGGGGTCAGCCTTCGACCAGTTCGACCGGTTCGGCAAGCTCACGGCAGGCAAGGCTCACGGTGAACAAGGTTCAAGCCCAGGCCGACCCCGGCTACAGCTCAGAGCGCAACCAGTGGCACGGGAAGTGGACACTCCTGTCCACCGCATTTCCATTGCCTACTTCGGCACCACGCTGACGCCGTGGGACAGGAGTGTCCCACCTCCTTAGGGTTTTGTTCGTTTTTCCGTGTCCATTCCGCGAATCGGCATCCCCTGTAGCCGGCCTCGCTGAGGCCGGGCGGTTTACGTTCGATTCCACGTGGGATTTTGATTCGGACTCCATCCCGGGGTCAGCGACCCCAGCTACAGGGTTGGTTCGTTTTTCCGTATTCATTTCGAAAATCGGAGTTAGATTTTGATTCGGACTCCATCCCGGGGTCAGCGACCCCAGCTACAGCGGGGTCAGCGACCCCGGCTACAGCGGGGTCAGCCTTCGACAGGCTCAGCCCAGGTCGACCCCGGCTACAGGCTCCCTTTTTCCCTTGCCGCGCGCGGCATTCGCGTCAGTTTCGGCGGCGAAGATGGGCAGAGAGGTTTCCAGCTACTTTCTTCGGGCCGTTCTCGAGGCGGGGGAGCTTTTCGGGAAGAGCCGGGACGAGATGATCGCCCTGCTGCCGGATCCCCTCGTGGCCGAACAACGGTGGGGGCAGGTGGACTGGGCGGACTTTCGGCGGGTCTTCCGGGCGGCGGTCGGCCCCGCCGGGTCCGGGGAGGAATTGATCGCCGCCGGGCGGCGCTACATGCGGGAGCGGCACGGCACCCGCACCGCCC
>CAZDRT010000369.1:0-1712 GCA_964507815.1 uncultured Puniceicoccaceae bacterium | reverse complement strand
CATCGGCACCGGATCGATCTTGCGCTTGAGCACGACCTCCACCGGATCGGGCGGAGCCGCCATTGGACCAAGACCTCTCGTGTCGTAGTAACCCTCTTTATAGACACCGACAAACCAAGATCCTTTTTGACGCCCGAAATGCGATATTGTGCCCTCCGCATCCGTAAGACCTTTCGTGGATCCCACAAAGCGAAACCCGATCTTCGCCTCCGCGCCTTGGATCGGTTCGCCGTCTTCGCCAATAACCCTGACATTCAGCGTTCGCGGGATGCCCTGCTCCAGCGCGAAACAGGACGAGCTGCCCATCAGCATAAAGCACAAAATTAGTCGGATTGTTATTTTCATTTCAGATCTCCTTTCTCAATTACGTCTTCATACAGACGATACACATAACACAAGGCCGGTGCCATGTAATCGCCATGCAACCATTGATTCTCAAAAATACCATCCCGGTCCGGCCACTCCCCGTCCTCCGTTCCCCGGAAGAAGTCACTGTCCTGCATGTCGAAATTGAAATCTTCAACGGGGTCGCCAAACTGGCTCACCGGATTACTCCCCACGGCATAGCTGCGGGCGGGGATGGCTTCGGCGAGGATTTTGGCGTGGTTTTTGAGGTTGGCGGCCTTGGCGGAGGCCTCCGGATCCCCGATGGGGGCGTAGAGCCAGTAGCCGTCGTCCCATTCCGGGAAGATGGCGGGGTCTTCGGCATCGATCAATACGCGAAACCTCTGGAGGGCGGATTGGGGTTGAAGTTGTCCTTGTTGAACTCGACCGAGCGGTTGTTCGGGGTTGGGTTAAAGTAGAAGATGCCGGACGCCGTGAGCCGCCCCCCATCCATCTCCCTTGTTTGACGGGTCGCACCGACCCCGAGCGGATCGTAGACTTTGGAGTAGTGGGCGCTAATGACTTCCCCGTCCTCATTGAGGCGGGTACGGGTTCGGAGGAGTAAGTAATGGCGATTTCGATGAACCTCCAAAGTCACTCCATCCAGCGCCTTTTCCGTTTGCACAATTTCCTTGAGGTCGTAGCCGTCCGCCGGTGCTTGTTGCATCGATTGAAGTTCGCTTTGGGGCTCGATGGATCCATCCGGCACTTCGAGTTTCTCTATGATGATTCCATCGTTTTCGCCAGCCACCCGCATGCGCAGGTATCCGTCAAAACTCATCTTCGTCCCTGTGCCGTCCGGGTACGAATAGTCGCGCACAATACCATCAAAGTATAAATCGGCGATCTCTCCCAATCCATGCGGCGGGAGCCAGTCCGCTTTTTTCAAGTCGTAGCCAATCTCTTCACCCTGGGCGGGAAGGATACCTCGGTTCGCAAGCCGCCCCACCACCATCGGCACCGGATCGATCTTGCGCTTGAGCACGACCTCCACCGGATCGGGCGGAGCCGCCATTGGACCAAGACCTCTCGTGTCGTAGTAACCCTCTTTATAGACACCGACAAACCAAGATCCTTTTTGACGCCCGAAATGCGAAATACGGCCCTCCGCATCCGTAAGACCTTTGGTGGACCCCACAAAAGAAAATCCGATCTTCGCTTGGGCACCCTGGATAGGTTCGCCGTCTTCGCCAATGACCCTGACATTCAAGGTTCGGGGGATGCCCTGCTCCAGCGCGAAACAGGACGAACTGCCCATCAGGACAAAGCACAGAAATAGTCGGATTGTTGTTTTCATTTCAGATCTCCTTTCTCAATTACGTCTTCAT
>CAZDRT010000368.1:0-1718 GCA_964507815.1 uncultured Puniceicoccaceae bacterium | reverse complement strand
GAATAAAAGCGATACCCGTAATACAGTAATCCGGTTTCCGAATCCTCGTATTTGGTGGAAAAGCGAAAGGGCAGATTTCCGGCGGCCGGGCCGGTGGCTTGAAGGGTTTCGCCGAAGGGGCCGTATTCGAACCGGGCTTCCGGTTCGCCGGTTTCGGCGTTGACGGCCGCCATGATGTTGCCGTTGCCATCATAGGCCATCAGCCAAGTGCCGCCTCCGGTGCCGGGCACGGTCGTGGCCAAGAGGCCGCCGACACCTCCGGCCCCTTCCAAACTCCCGCTCAGATCATGACCCCAGAGGTGGGTGCGGAGGGGTTGCAGGGTCCCGTCGTATTCTCCGAGGAGCGTCCAGCCGCTCCAGAGGTAGCGGGTGGTGCTTTCAGGAACGAAGGCCCCGGGGCCGTCGTCCCAGGCGAGAACTTTCTTTTGCACGCGGCGGCTTTGCCCGTCATAGGTGAATTCCAGGCGTTTGCGCGGGAGAGCGGCGGGGAGTCCGGTGCGCGTTTCCATGGCGGCAAGCCGGTTCTCTCCGTCCCATTCGTAGGTCCAGCGTCCGTCTTCGAGGAGGTTGCCGTCTTTGTCGTGGACGAAGGCCTCGGGATCCTTCGCCAGAAAATACTTGCCTTCGGCTGTGGTTACGACGTCTTCGTCCGCCGGTCCGGCGTCGTTGCGCACGCCGACGATCTGGATGTCGGGGAAGACCGCGTCCGCGCTGTTGTCGGCGCCGAGGGCTTGGTGGAACCGTCCGGCGGTGTCGCGTTCGGTCGGCTGGTTGTTGACGGTAACGGTGGCTTCGGGATGGGCTACACCGGTGATGTCGAAAAAGGGCGGGATGGTGCGGGAGGCGTATTGGTTAAGGGCGTTGGCAATGTAGGTGGCTTCCCGTCCGTTGGTGGTGGTGGAGGTGCGGTTCCCAATGGGGTCGAAGGCGAAGGAGAATTCCCGGCCGGGGATGGGTTCGCTTTCTTCGTTTTCATGGATGGCCGAGGTGACTTCGCCCCGGTCGTTGTAGCCGTAGTTCCAGCGGGTGTTGTCGGCCAGGTCGGCGATGGACCGGCGTCCCGCGGCATCATACGTGTAGTCGTGGGAGCTGAAAACCGGGCCGCCGGGCGGTTCGTTGGTGATGCCGTCCAGGCGGTTGGCTGAATCGTATGCACGGGTGGTGATCATGCGCGGGGTGCCGTCGTGTTCGAACTCAAGGTGCTCGACAAAATCGGAATTGGCAAGGGGAAGATGAGTGATGATGAGGTCGCCCGCGCGGACTTCTTCGAGTCTCCCGTCGGAACCCGAGTAGTGGTAGGTGTGGGCGGTTTGGCCGTCGATGCCCATGCCGTCGATGCGCCCGTGATCGTCCAGGCTGCGACTGGAGGTGAGGCCCGCGAGCGTTCCGGCAGTGTGACTTTCGGAGAGGAGTTCTCCCCCGAGGCTATGGGTGACCGTGCGGGTACCGCTCCCGTCGGTGATTTCCGCCGGGCGACCGAGGCGGTCGGGGGTGATGGTGACAGAGGGGGTAGCGTCCGAGTAGGTGACCGTGGTGAGATTTCCGGTCGTGTTGTAGCCGTAGGTCGTGACGAGCGGTGTTTCACCGGGGCCGTTTCGCGCCCAGGTGCGGGTGTGGAGAAGGTTGCGAGTGTCGTAGGTGTAAGTTGTCGATTCGCCGAGGGCGTCTTCCTTGGACTCCAGCAGGCCGGAAGCGGGGTGGTGGTGCCACTGGGTGAG
>CAZDRT010000367.1:0-1727 GCA_964507815.1 uncultured Puniceicoccaceae bacterium | reverse complement strand
CCAAACTCCATTTCAGTCAGGTCGTGCCCGAGGCACCCTTCGGTTCGGCCCGACCCACGGCGGACGGCTACTACAACCCGTGGGCCGCCCTTCTCTACAACCATTCCGACGCCTACGGCTTCGCCTTCAGTGACCGCAGTCTTCCCTCGCCGGCGGTCACCCTCGAGGATGGCTACACGCTCCGGGTCACCCTCCTCAGCGACGACCGCCTCAGCAGTCCGTTTGTCACCGCTTCCGGAATCGAGGAATCGCCGGACAAGGCCTCCTACCAGGTGACCCTGAAATGGGCGAAGAACCCGGTGGCGGACGCCTATGGGGTGCAGATCGTGGAACCGGCGGAAGCGGACGTCGTCACCGTCGCCCAGCCGCCCTCCGGATCGGAGGTGAGCCACGTGGTGACCGGTCTGGCGAAGGGCGATCCCTACACCTTTCGCGTGTTCTCGACGAAAGGAACGGGGACCTCGCAAATCCGGTCCGCCTATCGCTCGATCACGGTCCTCCCGCCGGACCAGCGGGCCACGCCGACCGGGAACCCGTTCACCTACCAGGTCACCTTCAACGCCGCGGATGCCGACCGGATCGACCATGTCATGATCGACGGCACGAAACTCACCCTCCAAAACGGGGTCTGGCTGACGGAGTCAGGGGTTCCGGCCCGCCCGACCGCCAAGGCGGGGGACAACGATTTAGTGGTCCAGGTCTTCGCCGATGGCGGAATGATCTACGCCGGGGTGGTGGACTTTTCCGTCACCGCCGATCCCTCCGGCGCCGGGCACTACACGGTAACCGGACAGTCCTTCCCGATGTTTGGCAACGAGCAACCGGTGATCCTGACCAACCCCGGCCAATCGCCCTTCGGGAGCGGAATCCCGGCGGTTTTCGCGGTGACCTTCACCCCGGTCGGGACGAAGGTCCACGAGCCGGTGATCCTCAACGCCTCGACTCCCTTGGGCGAGTCTCTCCGGGCCGGTGCCGATGCCTTCCGCTCGCCGTGGATGGGGTTCTTCGCGCACGATCCCGACTGGTTCGGGAACTATGTCTTCTCCGAGGATCTGGGGTGGGTGTATGTGCAGCCGGATGAGGACGATGACAGCGCGTTGCTCTGGATCACCGCATTGAATGGCTGGTTCTTCGGCGGTGAGGATCTGGATCGCTGGATCTACGGACTGGCCGAGGAGACCTGGTTTTACCTAATGTCCGCGCCCGGCGGTGCCTACGTGAACAACTCGTCGACCGGGAAGTGGCGCTATGTTCCGCGGGCGGAGTAGGGGGCGGGGATGCTGAAACGCTGAAATGCTGAAATGCTGAAAAGCTGAAATGGGGAAAGGGTTGAAGACTCTTGGAAGCCGCGTGCGTGGCCCCCCGTGGTCGGCGGGCTTCAGCCCCCGGCACGCCCCGGTTGTGCGGGATCGGCTGGTCAGGCGGTGGCAGCGTCGGCGGTATGGAACCGTCGGGCCATCCTGGGCAAGGCTGAAGCCATGCCCCACGAAAGGCAGGCCCCCGTGGCGTAATTGATATCGCAAGGGTGAGTAAAACCCGAAGGTCTTCCGCCACCATAAGGGGGTGGGACACTCTTGTCCCGCGGAGTCAGAATGGAATCAGTGTGGGCGGGGGAACTTTTTTAAAGGAGCATTCACTTTTTGCGCTCCTCTGCGCCTTTTTTTCCGATCACCGGATCCCCCCACGGCGGGTAAAGAGGTTCAACCACCCGCTCCTTCGTCGCTCGA
>CAZDRT010000366.1:0-1767 GCA_964507815.1 uncultured Puniceicoccaceae bacterium | reverse complement strand
CGGCTGAGGACAGCCGCCCTCCCGCCGTAGTTCGGCGGCGCACGCACTATTATCGGATAAATTTTGATATTCCCTCCACGCACTTGTAGTTAACCCTGTTATACCCGTTCGGTTGTAATATAATTCAAATAGACGGAATTATACCCTATCATCCGTTTGATTCCATCTTGGCGCCTTTCATCCAAATTTGAAGTTGCATTTCAGTATTGTCCGCGCAAGGCGTCAACGTCTTGAACTACAAGGATGCCGGGCGCATCCTGTCGGCCCAAGGCTGTCATCCGGGCAGTGTCCGCATGACGAACGGACGGGAAGGGACTCGGCTCCTGCGAACATCGGTTGCCCCTGATTTATACACAAGGTTCCCTGATTTTTTCAGCGAGGTGTCGCCTACTTCCTGATCCCCGGGGTGGCAGGCACGCCTTCGACTCCGCTCCGACGCTGCGGGACAAGAGTGTCCCGCCTCCTTAGCCCCCCTGCCGGAAGGTGGACACTCCTGTCCACCAGCATTTCCACCACCCGTTCCGAATCCGCGCGGACGCCGCGGGCCAAGAGTGTCCCGCCTCCTTAGCCCCCCCTGCCGGAAGGTGGACACTCCTGTCCACCGGCATTTCCACCACCCGTTCCGAATCCACGCAGACGCCGCGGGACAAGAGTGTCCCGCCTCCTTAGAGTCGGCTTGCGCGGTCGGCGGCCCTACCTTCACTATAATTCCCTATTCGACTCCAGCAGCGTCGGCAGATCCGCGATCGAGTCGATGACCGCATTCGGCTTGCGATTCGATTGGTCGAGCTGGCTGCGATGAAACTTTCCCGTCCGAACGAGGATACCTGTCAAACCGTAATCCATCGCACCGAGAACGTCGGTCTCGAGATCGTCCCCGACCACGGCGATTGATTCGGGCGGCAGCCCCAGGTCGGTGACGGCACTCCGGAAGAAGGCCTCCGAAGGCTTGCCGAGACAGACTGGCTCGGTGCGCGAGGCATAGGCGAGGGCTTCCACGAACGGACCCATGTCGAGGAACAGCTCTCCCCCGGCCTCGAAAAAACGGTTGCGGGCGAGCGCATAGAAGGCGGCCCCGTCGGCAATGAGACGGAAGGCCCGATTCAGAATCCGGTAATCGAAATTCTCTCCCAGATCGCCGAGAATCAGTGCGTCGGGCCGGTTTTCTGTTTCACGAATCCCCGGAAAGTCTTCCTTGGCCGCGTCCGCGACAAAAAGAGCCGCGGTCTCAAACCCGTCCGCCCGGAACCGCTCGCAAGCCGCGGCCATCGGGGTGAGGATCCATTCCTCTCTCGTCGGAACCTGGAGTTCGGTGAGTTTTCGGGCGATCCGCGCCCGCGACCGGGTCGTTGTATTGGTAAGAAAGCGGTAGGGAACCCCGCGCTTTTCCAGCTGCGCCAAGCACCGGCGGGTGCCCTCGATTCTCTCGTCGCCGGAATAAAGAGTTCCCGATAAATCGAGAAGAACGCCCTGAATCTCCGCGCCAGTCATGCCGACGATACCGCAGGAATCGGGCCAGAATCGCGACATGTCCGGCGGGGCGTCGGTCGGCGGTGAATACCGAAATCGCTGTCGCGCTTCCGCTCCAATATCTTCGAATACTTCCCGATTGGAGAGGATCGGCGACAGCCGTTTCTACGAACCCACCGCAATATTCCGAATCCTCCGCAGATACCGCTCACACTTTGCCGGGAGCGCGGTCCGCTATAAAATCGGCTGTTGCGCTGATCGGGTCGTATCCCAGAACACTCTCCGCCTGCGGGTGGA
>CAZDRT010000365.1:0-1769 GCA_964507815.1 uncultured Puniceicoccaceae bacterium | reverse complement strand
ACGACGATGAACTCGAGGCCTTCCGCGCCTTCGCGCGCTCGCACGGCGATGCCACCGTCCTCCTCCTCGACACCTACGACACCCTCAAGTCGGGCCTGCCCAACGCCATCCGCGTGGCCCGGGAACTGGCGGATGCCGGTCAATCGCTCAAGGGCGTGCGTCTCGACAGCGGGGATCTCGCCTACCTCTCCCAAAAGGTCCGCGCCGCGCTCGACGAGGCTAGCCTGACGGAGGTGAAAATCGTCGCCTCCAACCAGCTCGACGAACACGTGATCCGCTCCCTCCTCGAGCAGGACGCGCGGATCGATCTTTTCGGAGTGGGCACGGACATCGCCGTCGGTCGCCCGGACTCCGCGCTCGACGGCGTCTATAAACTCTCTCAAACCGGTGACAAACCGCGCCTCAAAGCTTCCGAAAGCGTCGAAAAATCCACCTTTCCGGGGCTGAAATCCGTCAGCCGCTACTACGACACGGACGGCAAAATGGCGGCCGATGCCATCCATTTCGCCGACGAGGATCCGCCCGGGCGCATGTTCCACCCCTTTGAACCCGGCCGCAGCCTCGATCTCTCCGCACTGCGCAGCCGCCCCCTCCTCGAACCGGTTCTCCGTGCAGGCCGCCGCCTCGCCGACGCCCCGGGCATCGATTCCGCCCGCGACGTTCTCGGGCAGGCGCTCGATTCCCTGCCCGACGAGCACAAACGGTTTGAGAATCCACACCTCTACAAAGTCGGCCTCAGTCCCCGCCTGCGGGACCGGCGCGACGAACTGTTAAACGAAAAACGAAAGGCAATCGAATCATGAAAGCACTCATCCTGGTCGATATCCAACGCGACTTCCTACCCGGCGGGAACCTGCCGGTCGAAAACGGCGACCGCATCCTACCCGTCGTCAACGACCTCCTCCCCCACTATCCGGTCATCGCCGTCACCCAGGACTGGCATCCGCCGGAACACCGCAGCTTTGCCAGCGCCCACGAGGGCCGCGAGCCACTCGAGGAAATCGAGATGGACGGACAAACACAAACCCTCTGGCCGGACCACTGCATCCAAGGGAGCGAAGGGGCCGACTTCCCCGACGAACTCGATCTCCGGCCCGTCGAAGCGATCTTCCGCAAAGGCACCGATCCGGGGATCGACAGCTACTCCGGTTTTTTCGACAACGACCACCGGCGCAAAACCGGCCTGGCCGAATGGCTGCGGGCCAAGGAAGTGGACGAGGTCCACATCGCCGGTCTGGCGGCGGAGGTCTGCGTCGCCTACACCGCCCACGACGCCGCCGATCTCGGCTTCCGCACAACGGTGGTCGAAGACGCCACCCGGTCCCTCTCCTCCGATGATTTCAAAAAGGCCCGGAAGGAACTGGAAGAGAAGGGCGCCCGCTTCGCACCCTCGACGGCGATCCGGGACTAAAGGGGGAGCCGGAATCCCGGCCATCGCGCAAGGGTCTTCGCTCTCCCCCCTACGTCCCCGCCGTCGCGGGACTTCGGAGGGCAAGTCGAGATCTTCTGTGGCTGTCTCGTGAAATCACAGGTGTGACTTCCACCGTAGCCGGGTTGCTTTAGCGCCCGGTTTTCGCATCGGAAGGAAATGTTCCGGATCGCTGCGGAGGTTCAGCGTGAACGGGGAATCTCCGGCTCTCGGAAGTGGTTGCTGAAGCAACCCACTACTTTGGCCGCCCAATTATGCAGTCTCATTACGCTGAAATCAGCCCTATGAAGACAATGCTCTTCTGTGACTGCCTCGTGGAATCACGGAAGGCCTCCCACCG
>CAZDRT010000364.1:0-1773 GCA_964507815.1 uncultured Puniceicoccaceae bacterium | reverse complement strand
CACCCACTTTGGACGCCCAATCATGCAGTCTCAGCCCGCTGAAAGCAGTCCACTGGAGACAATGCTACGCCCAGACGCGTTCCGACGGCGGGCAGATCTGCTTGGTTGGTGCGGATTTCCAGCGGCCCTCCTTCGATGCGGAGGTAAAGACGCGAGGGTGGGAAAGCGGCCGTCACGACCCCACGCACATGGACGCGCTCGCCGGTGACGGCCTGGTAACCGCTGAGTTCCTGATAGGAGAGCGGCTTCCCGCGGGGAGAGTTGCCGCAACTCGCGCAGGGAGGTGATCGGCCCGTAATCCTCTTCCCTGAATGTGAGGGTTTCTTCGACTAAATGGATTGCCCCGTTTCCGGGCGGCTCCGGCTGGGCCCCGGCTCTGAAAAAACCAAGCAGAAGAGCGAGCGCGAATCCTATCGAGCGGAGAAAAGGCATGAGTGGAAGAGAACTCTGGGAACGGATCGAAAAATGGCAAAGCAAACGACCTTGGATAGACCGGTTTATCAAGAAAACCAATGAAGATCGTTTATTGTTAACGCCCGCCGCCCGCCTTTTCCCCAGCCACTCCACCGCTTCCGCAAATGCGTCCCGCACCGGGGTGGGCACCACCCCCAGAGCTTCGCGCAGGGGAGTCGAATCGCACCAGAGAGAAGTGCGCGCCAGCCGCACCCCCTCCCGCGAGACGACCGGCGGGTGCCCGGTCAACCGCGCTCCCGCCTCGGCGGCGACCGCGACCGCTCCGGCGGCGGCGGCGGGAATGCGCCGCCCGGGGATTTTCACCCCCGCCACCGTGCGCAACATCGCGAGGAATTCGCTCAAGCGGAGATTTTCCCCGCCGAGAATGAACCGTTCGCCCCGTTCCCCCAGTCGGTAGGCCTGCCGCCCATGGAGCCGCCGCTGTTCATCGTGGGTCACTGGCGGAGCGGGACCACCCATCTTTTCAACATCCTGGGCGAATCGCCCCGCTTCCAAACCATCTCGCCCGTCACGACCGGCCTCCCCTGGGATTTTCTCGTTTTGGGCCGCCTGCTGAAATCGTTGCTCGAAAAGACCATTCCCGGCGCCCGGTTCATCCATATTCACCGCCATCCCCGCGAGGTCATCCGCTCGACCCGCAATTTCTACCGGAAACTGCTGCCCTGGCTCGCCCTCCAGCAATTCTCTCCGGACGGCATCGACGACATCATCTTCGAAATCTACGACCGCATGATGCGGAAGCTCGCCGCCGACACCGCCGACCTCCCCCCGGACCGATTCCTCGAAATCCCCTTCCGTCATCTCGAAGCGGACCCCATGCCCGTCCTGGAGAGCCTCTTTTACCGTCTGGAGATCGCCGGCTGGGAAGAATCGGTGGAGCCCATGGCCGCCTATCTCCGGTCGATCCGGCACTACCGGAAAAACCAATACCCGCCGGACGCGGAAGATGATCGGACGATCCACCGGCGGGCGAAATTCGCCTTCGAGCGCTGGGGTTACCCGCCGGGGGACTGAAAATGGGGTTGTGCGCGATATTGAATGAGGATAAGTCGAAAATACCCGACAAAAACCTTGATTAAACCTGGCTGAGAGCCAATTCTGAAAAGAATAGGTGACAAATGAATATTTTTGAAATAGCGCATCTGGTTCGGGCGAGACGGCGGGAGAAGGGCTGGACGCAAGGCGAACTTGCCAGACGTGCCGACGTTTCCCGGCAATTGGTGTCGGACTTCGAGAACGGCAACCTCGATGAAATCGGGTTTATGAAAATCGGACGGATGTGTCTGCAACTGAAACTGG
>CAZDRT010000363.1:0-1784 GCA_964507815.1 uncultured Puniceicoccaceae bacterium | reverse complement strand
CCTGCTCCACCAACCGGGAAAGCTGAGTTTTCGCTGCCTGCATGTTTACTGTTTTCATACTAAACCAAGTCTGGCTAGGTTAGTTACATTGGCAAAAACAATTCTGAGCCGCCAAGGCTTCCTTCTACGGTCTGCCCCCCGCGCTCGAGATGGGAGGGTGGACACTCCTGTCCACCGGCATTTCGGCCACCCGCCCCGATTCCACTCTGACGCTATGGGACAAGAGTGTCCCACCTCCTTATGGTGCTGCGGGACAAGAGTGTCCCGCCTCCTTATGGTGGCGGTAGGCCTCCCAGTTTGACGTACCCTTGCGATATCAACCACGCCACGGTTTCGGCATCCATGCTGGAGGGCGGACCTCCGCGTCCGCCGGGAAAGCTCTTTTTTAACAACCGCTGCGCTAGAGAGGGGGAGTTTTGGGAGGATTTGGCGGTGGATTTTCGGTCTTTTCGAAAGCACAAGGAGGTCCCACCGGGGCCTTCCTTCTACGCTCTCCCCTTACGTCTCCGCAGTCGCGGGACTACGGAGGGCAAGCCGAGCTTCCTTCTTCGCTCTGCCCCCCTACGTCCCCGCAGTCGCGGGACTAACGGAGGGCAAGCCGAGCTTCGCAGGACAAGACGCAGGACAAGGAAGGCCGCCGGCCACGGGGGAGAGGCCTGTCTTTCCGTGGGGCATGGCTTTCCTGGTCTGAGCTTGTCGAAGGCAGCCTTGCCCAAGATCTCCGGGCGGAGGCGTAATGGAGACGCGGGCACCCGAAAGAGCAAATGCAACCGCGAGGTCCATGCGCACAGGGGCCTGAAGGCCACCTGCCACGGAAGAGGGTCTGAAGGCTTCCGATCATGTTGCTTGAGTTCCCCCGCGACCGGCCCCGGGGGAGCTTGGAGGTTGTTGTTCGCTTCGTGGGCATGGCTTGCCCAATTCAGAGATTTTTTTTGCTTGCCCGCGCATGGCGTGGTTGATTTCTTCTCCCACAATGAAATACATCGCCCCGTTTCTCGCCATCTCCTGGCTTCTAGCCGCCGTTTCCTCGTTGTCCGCCCAAACCGCTCCCTCGGTGTCGATTACGAGCCCTGCCGACGGATCGCAGTTTCTAGCGACCGATTCGATCCAGGTGACGGCCTCCGCGACACCGGACACTGTCGAGAACCACTCCATTCAGCAGGTCACCTTCACGTTGACGGATGACAACGGCGAGTTCCCCCCCGTTGTGGTTGTCGATACCACTTTTCCCTACGAGGCCACTTTTACGTCGGCCGACTATCTCGAGTCCGCCCAGAATATGGAAATTTCCGCCGTGGCCGTTGATACGAACGGTGACGCCAGTCCGGCGGCGACCGTCTCGGTCAGTACAACGACGCCGGTGCCGACGGCGTCGATGGTTTTTCCGTCCAGCACGGATCCCGCCAGCCCCGACATTGTTTCGGCCGGCACGGTTTACACACTCCGGGCGAATGCGGCGGCGGAGAACGGCTCGACGGCATCCAACGATATCTCCGGGCAGTTCTTTATCGACGGAGTCCGGGTGAACGGGTCGTCGATCCAAGGTTCTCCGGCGACTTTTCAATGGACCCCCTCTCCGACGGCCAAGACCGGTGTTCCGCTCAGCGTGCGCTATACGGTGACTTCGGGAATCTCCGGGCAAACGGGGACTTCGCAGACCACCTACCTGATGATCGCCCCCAATGGGCCGCCTTCCGTAACACTGAACTCCCCCGCTGTGACAACGGTCACGGTGGGAACCACGGTGACCCTGCGCGGGAGTGCCGGGGACTCGGACGGGACGG
>CAZDRT010000362.1:0-1797 GCA_964507815.1 uncultured Puniceicoccaceae bacterium | reverse complement strand
CAACCGCACCGCCGATCCCCACCGGGGCCTGAAGGCCACCGGCCACGGAAGAGGGGCCTTGCCCGGGATGGACTTGGGGGTTCGCAACGGCAGCGACGTCACCGCCCGGGCATTACGGTTCCATCCAGCCGGTGCGCACAGGGGCCTGAAGGCCACCTGCCACGGGAGTGGGGCATGGCTTCCCCTGGGCCTTTCGTGGGGCATGGCTTCAGCCTTGCCCGGCATCCACCGGGCGGTCCCCGCCGGAGACGCGGCCACCCGAAGGATCAACCGCAACCGCACCGCCGATCCCCACCGGGGCCTGAAGGCCACCGGCCACGGAAGAGGGCTTATTCCATGGTCACTCCCCGGCGGAGGAAGACCGCCTTCAGTCCGCCGGGGAGTCCGAGACCTTCACCCGGTAGAAAATCGTATCCCCGTCCAGACCGACCAGCGGCGCGGTGGTGCCCCGCACCCCGATCGCGCCGGGAACTTCGGTCCAATCCCCCGCTTGCAGGGTCGTGCTGGACTCCAGGGTGTAGAACCGGTCCGGCGATTCGGGGGAGAAGATGATTTCCGGCGGGTCGTCCGCAGTCAGACGAAGAATCATGAAGATATCGGACGGATCATTCGGATCGGTGAGAGCGAGATACTCGTCCTTCAGCGTCATCCCCTTCGCCGGATTGTAGCGGGAGTCGAGGTCGGCCCAATCCTCTCCGGCTTCCGGGGCGATGCCGTGACCGTCGAACCACGAGATGGGAACGCCTCCCTCGCTTTCGAACCGGGCGGTCACGGAAATGTCCTCATCCACGGAGACATCCTGCCGCGCCGCCGTCGCCAGGCCGTCGCTCCATTCGCGGAAGGCCGCTCCCGGGTCAGGCGAGGCCACGACCTCCGACCCCGATCCTCCCGCGAGAACGGATTGGCTGAGGTCGCCCGTCACGGAACCGCCCGCGCCGGCGGTATAGTCCAGATCGTACAGTGCGAGATCCTCTTGGAAATGGACGGTCACCGTCCAGGTGCTATTGTCCACCTTGTTGTAGGTCGTATTGATCCCGGCCCCACCCCAAGTCCGGCCCGCGTGCAGCTCGAACTGGATATTGCCGCCGCCGTTCACCCCGTTGGCGATGGCGAGCCCCGTCCGCTCGTAGGAGTAGGTTCCCGACGAGTCGCCAATACCCACGGCCATCGCGGCTTCGCCCGTGCCGCCCTGCGAGATGCAACGCAACCAGGATCGCTGTTCCGACATCCAAGCGCTGTTGGCCGCGCTCATCTCGTACTGGACATCGACACCCACGATTTCCGCCCCCGCCGGGATGGTCACCGTCAACTGGCCGGGTTGGCCCGAAGTTCCCGGCAGGCTGGTAAAGCTGACGTCGGTCGGAATGTCGCCGCCGGTGTAAGTGGCACTCTCCGTCGAAGCGGGAACCGCCGTAAAATTCCGCCCGGGGCGGTCTTCACTCACGGCGGTCAATTCGATCGACTCCGGATAGTAGGCGTAATCGCCTCCCTTGGGCGTCAACGTGCCGGACCAGCCGTCCGCCACCATCCGCTCGAAGAATCCGTTCGCATCGGTGGTCGGGTTGCCCGGCAGTCCCGTGATGACCACTCCCGGCACCCCGCTACCGTCCTGCTCGCGAACAGAGCCGGAAATCACATGATCCTGCGCCATTTCGGTCGTCCCGCTCAGAAGCACGGAAAAGGCCTGGTCCGAGCCGGAGAGCACACCCTTGTGCGTCACCACGACGGTGTAGGTTCCCGTTTGCGCCGGGGTCCCGATGAGAACCTGCTCAACGTTGTCGCGAACATTGTCGCCGA
>CAZDRT010000361.1:0-1833 GCA_964507815.1 uncultured Puniceicoccaceae bacterium | reverse complement strand
CCCTGATTCTTCAAAAAATATGCTGCAATGTGAATATTAGGTGTAGACGTCACCGGAGACTCCTGTGAATACTTGAGTTGCAAAAACAAAGGATTCACGGAAAGGAATCCCCGATGACGATTCAAGGTGACACCAGCCGACCCCGCTCCGTCAAAGCCGAATTCGACCCCGAGCAGACGTCCACGCCCCGGGCCGGGGCGGTGCTGTTCGAGCGGGTGATGCGATCGCTCGGGGTGTTCGGGTTTCTTTCGCGGTGGCTTCCGAGCCGCTCGCTCCATGCCCGGTATCCGATGGTGGAGGCGGTCTACGGGCTGATCGCGGGGTTGCTGCTTGGGGGGCGCGGGTTGAGCGCGGCGGAGGTCCTCCGGGAGGACGGGGAGGCGGCGCGGATCTTCGGCCTGGGGAAGGGGGTCGCGGAGGAGGCGACGATGAACCGGGTGATGGGGGAGTTGGCGGGGTTGGCGCCGCGCGCGCGGGAGGAGGCGTACGAGGAGGCGGGGCCGCGGCAGCCGTCGATGGGGTTGTTCGGCGGGGAGCGGAAGGCGCCCCGGCGGCGGCGGCGGACGCCGGAGGCGCCCGAGGAGGCGGGCGACGAGGCCCGGGGAGTGCTGGAGGGGATGGTGACGGAATCGGCGCGGGCGTGTTTGAAGGCGCTTCCCGCCAAGGTGGTGCGGACGGGAGGATTCCTGATCCGGTTCGGCGACGGTACGGACCTGGAGGTGGAGGGTCGGTGTTTCGACGCGGCGCGTGTGGGCCACACGGGAAAAAAGCACCTGCGGCTGGTGGGATTGCGGCTGGGGCCGGTGACGATCGCCGAGGAGATCGGCGAGGGGGCCCGGGGCGAGGCCGGCGTCCTGACGGGTCTTTTCGGGAAGGCGGAGGGGCTCACGCGCGAGATAGCGGGGAAAAAGGGCGTGGTTCTCGACCTGCTGGACAGCGCCTTTCTCCAGAAGGACGTGTTGGAGCGCCTGTGGTCCCAGACCTCGGAGCGCTTCATCATCGGGGCGAACAAGATGCGCAACCGGCTGACCGTGCTGGCGGAGGAGCAACCCGGGGACATCTGGAAGGAAACGGGTCCCGACGAGAGCCGGGGCTGGCTTCGCGGCCAGGTCGGCGTGTTCCTCCACCGCGCCGAAGGGTGGAGCCGAAGCGTGACGATCGTGGCCCGGCGGTGGCAAGAGGAAGGCGAAATGCCGGGCCTATGGCGCTACGCCTTCGCGGCGACGGACCTGGCGTGGGACGATTTGCCGAAAACCAAGAGAAAACGTTTCGGATACGCCCGTACGGTGTGGATGCTGTACGGCCTCAAGCAAGGATGCGAAAACCACTATAAGACATTGTTGAGCGACTTCGGCATGCATCATCCACCCTCCAGTCGGCTGGGCGTGAACCAGGCGTTTTACGCCGTGGCCGCCGTGGCGGTGAACATCGCCATGGTGATCCGGTACCGGGTGCTGCCCCGAGAGGAGCGGGGGATGCGGTTCTGGCGGGTTCGCTGCTATTACGCGCGGCTGGCCGGTGTCGTGACGCAAAGCGCCCGTCAACTGCTCGTGCGGCTGGCCGGAGGGAGCGTCGACGAGGAGCGCCAGCGATTGTGGATGACGGCCTTCCGCGCCGCTGGGGGGTTGTAACGCCTCCGCCGCCGCGTCCCTCCCTCACCCGCCATCCACTCCACGAATCCAAGGAGAATCCCCCCACGCAATCGCACTTCCCGTCCCGCTCCGCCGCCCGGAGCGAGCGATCCTCCGCGCCCCGCGATCGGCGTCCAAACCTTCCCATTCACCCTCCCGCCGGAAAAAGCAGCGTCATCGAGGCCGTTTGAAGGATCAGGGT
>CAZDRT010000360.1:0-1915 GCA_964507815.1 uncultured Puniceicoccaceae bacterium | reverse complement strand
GCTTGGGGTCGGCGGGCGGCGGGATCCCTTTGGGTAGCGCTAGATTCAGGCCTGCGAGCGCGCGTGCCATCGCCAGCACGGTGGCCCCGAGGATGTTGTGGGTTTCGATCTCGCCGACATCCGCCTCGCCGATCGCGAAGAGGAGATGCCCGTCTGCGGCGCGCCCGCGCACGAAGGCCTCCGCCACGCCGCGCTCGTCGGACGAGAGTTGCTTCGAGTCGTCGATCCGGGGGGCTTTCAGACGCCGGAGGGGCGCGTCGAAAAACCGCGCGGGCAGGAAGACGGCGGCGGCGAAGACCGGTCCGGCGAGGCAGCCGCGGCCGGCTTCGTCCACCCCGACAACCCCCGGGCGGCCTTCGAGGCGTCGCCGGTCGAAATGCCAGAGATTCTTGTTCATTCGGGCTTGACCCGCTGGTTTCGGGAGCGTTTTCTCATCGGTTTACTTTATTCAAAGACACCTGCCATGAATGCATTAATTTCCGAGATCACTCAAGAACAGTTGCGTACGGATCGGGCCAATTTCAAGGTCGGAGACGGGGTCAAAGTCCACACCCGGGTTCGGGAAGGGGAAAAGACCCGGATCCAGATCTTCGCCGGTATCGTGATCGCCCGCAAGGGTTCGGGTATTCACGAGACCTTCACGGTGCGCCGGATCGCCTCCGGAGTCGGCGTGGAGCGGGTCTTCCCCGTCCATTCGCCGAACATCGAGAAAATCGAGGTCGACCGGGAGAGCGTGGTGATGCGGGCGCGGATGTACTACATGCGCGAGCGGATCGGCAAGCGGGCGAGTCTCGTGAAGGAGAAGAGGCTGGTCGAGCAGGGCAAGTGAGCCGCCGGGTCGGCGGTTCGGCAACGGGATCCGATGATCCGCCCATGAGCAGCGACCGAATCGCGCGGGCCTTCGATCCCGACCGGTTGTGCGGGGCGGGCAAGAGGGCCGCTTTCGTCTCCTACGGCTGCGCCGGGGATCCGGACTTCGAGACGTCCGTCGAAATCTTCCGCCGGTTGATCGATGGCGGGGTGGATGTCCTTGAGGTTGGGGTCCCCTTCAGCGACCCCCTCGCCGACGGACCGACCAACCAGCGAGCCGCCGAGCGCGCCCTCGCCGCCGGGATGACCGCCGAGCGGGTTTTCGAGTTTGTGCGGAGGATTCGCCGGTTTTCGGATTCGGTTCCGGTTGTCTTCTACACCTACTACAACCTGGTTTTCGCCCTCGGGCACGACGAATACGTGCGTCGGGCAAAGGAGGCGGGGGTGGACGGCATGCTGGTGCTCGATCTGCCGCCGGAGGAGTCCGCCGAATACCGCAAGGTCTGCGAGGCGCACGGGATGCGGACCGTTTACATCGTGGCGCCGACGACTCCGCGCTCCCGGATCCGCACCATCACCGGGGCCGCGACCGGTTTCATTTACTACGTTTCCCGCGAGGGGGTTACTGGCGAGCGGACGGACAAGGCGGCGGGGGTCGGGGAAGCCCTAGCGGCGATCCGGGAGGAAACCGACCTGCCGGTGGTGGTCGGTTTCGGCATTTCGAATCCGGAGCAGGTCCGCGAGACGGCGGAAACGGCCTCGGGGGTCGTGGTGGGCAGTGCGATCGTCCGGCGATGCGCGGATCTCCGCGCCGGGGAGGAGACGCGGGGCGATTGGGACGGGTTCTCCCGGTTTATCGGGGAGATGGTCGGCGGATGCGCCGCCGGTTGAAAGTCGAACGACTACGTAGTTGGATGACTTCAGTCGTCCAACCGCGAAGCGGTTTGGCGGGAAAGGCATGCCAACGGCTTCGGTCGGCGCGGCGACAGGGTCGTCAATCCGGACCAACCCGCCGCACCGGGTCGCACGACTGAAGTCGAACGACTACGTAGTTGGATGACTTCAGTCGTCCAACCGCGAAGCGGTTTGGCGGGAAAGGCATGCC
>CAZDRT010000359.1:0-1932 GCA_964507815.1 uncultured Puniceicoccaceae bacterium | reverse complement strand
GGACAAGGAAGGCCGCCGGCCACAGGGGGGAGGCCGAAGAGTGCCATACCATGGGCCACTCCCACGATTCTTTCTTGACCGATGTTGCATCAGCGATGGGCGCGACCGCAAAGAAAACCTTTATTTTCTTGACTTATCGTATGGGGGAGCGTTTCGAACAGGGGCTAAGAGGATATTCTTCCTCCCAAACACCAAAAATGAACAAATACATCTACGAATTCATCGGGACTTTCTTCCTGGTTTTCACAGTTGGCTTGACCGTCCTAAGCGAAGCGTCAGGGGTCATTGCACCGCTTGCCATCGGGGCGGCATTGATGGTCATGATTTTTGCAACGGGACATGTCTCGGGAGGGCATTTGAACCCGGCCGTGACTCTTGGCGTCATGCTGCGGGGTCGTTGCACACCTTCGGACGCGATTGGGTACTGGGTGGCTCAGCTCCTGGCGGGTGTCGTCGCGGCTCTCCTCGTGGGATTCCTGCGGGACACCCCCGCCGAAGCCGCCGTTCCGTCGGGTACGGTCCCGGCTCTTCTGGTTGAATTTCTCTTCACTTTCGCGCTAGTGTTCGTCGTCCTGAACGTGGCTACGGCCAAAGCCAATGTGAATAACTCGTTCTACGGGTTGGCCATCGGAATGACGGTGATGGTGGGGGCCTTTTCGGTGGGAGACCTCTCGGGGGGAGCTTTCAACCCGGCCGTCGCGCTCGGGATTTCGATCATGGGACTCTCGGCCTGGTCGGCGATTTGGATTTTCCTGGTGGCCAACCTGCTCGGCGGAGCCGTTGCCGCCCTGGTCTTCAAATCCTGCAATCCCGGGGACAAATAACCGGAAGCCCTTGCTGGCGTCTCACGATGCCTGAAAAGGTCCGGCTTCCGGGCCACTAATCATTCTCGAGCAACTTGCGGTCGTTCTTCAACTCGGCCCGTCGCTCTTCGGTGACTTCCGGGTAGTGCATGTCGATGGATTGGAGTTGCCCGAGGATGATGCGGGCTACGATAAGCCGCATGTTTTTCTTGTCGTCGGCGGGGACCACATACCAGGGGGCGTGGGGTTTGGCCGTGGCATTGATGGCCTCTTCGTAGGCGTTTTGGAATTCCGCCCAATGGCGGCGCTCCCGGATGTCGCCGTCTTCGAATTTCCAATTCTTGTGGGGCTTGTCGATCCGCTGGAGGAAACGTTCCCGCTGTTCGTCGTAACCGAGGTGGAGAAAAAACTTTACGACGCGGGTGCCGTTGCGGTCCATGTGCTTTTCAAAATCGTTGATCGATTCGAAGCGCTGTTTCCAAAGGAGATCCCTGTCCGCAAGCAGATCTTTCGGGAGGTTCTGGTTCTCCAGAATGGCGGGGTGGACCCGGGCAACCAGGACTTCTTCGTAATAGGATCGGTTGAAGATGCCGATGTGTCCCCGATTGGGGAGACGGAGCGTCGTGCGCCAGAGAAAATCGTGCTCCAGCTCGTTGCGGCTCGGTTTGATGAATGCGTGGACGGCGACCCCGTGGGCGTTGACCCCCGCCATGACCGTGCGGATGGTGCCATCCTTGCCTGCGGCGTCCATGGCCTGAAAAATCAGAAGCATGCTGTACCGCCCGTGCGCGTACATCATTCGCTGCAGGTCGTTGAGTTCGTCCTGAAGATCCCCGAGCTGATCCTTGTAGCCGGACTTATCGGCGTAGAGGCTGTCAATCTTCGTCGGGTGCTTCGCGATGCGAAACTTGCCCTTGCCGTTGATGAGGAAGGTATCGGTGTCGAAGGACGCTTTCTGACTCATAACCCGGATTTCTTATACTAATTTCTGAAAGAGTAAAGAGAGACGCGCGGGCTCTCCGCGCGGGGGGTGCGACCACAAGTGCGGGGAGGGCGGCTGCCGTGCCACGGCGAAGCATTGTCTCCAGTCGGCTGCTTTCAGCGGGCTGAGACTGCATAATTGGGCGGC
>CAZDRT010000358.1:0-1941 GCA_964507815.1 uncultured Puniceicoccaceae bacterium | reverse complement strand
CGGGCCGTTTCTGGGAAGGGCGTTTTAAGTGTCAGCGACTGATGGATGAGGGAGCGATTCTGGCTTGCATGGCGTATGTCGATCTGAATCCGGTTCGGGCGAGAATGGCCGATGGGCTGGAAGACAGTTGCTTCACGAGTGTCTACGACCGGGTGATCGCCCGTAGGGCTAAGGAGCGACTGGAGAGGCTGGGGGAGGTGCACAATCCAACCCCGGCGCAGAAGCGGGAGATCGCGCGTGAGGAGAAGCGCCGTCATCAAAGCCAGTGGCTGGTCTCCCTGGAGGGCGAGGGGAGTGCCTTTCGCGGGATGGACGAGGAAACCTATTTGAGCTTGGTGGAATGGACGGGTCGCAATATCCGGGTGGATAAACCGGGCTACATCCCGGTGGACTTGGAAAAGGTGCTGGACCGGTTTGAGTTGGACGCCGCCGAGTGGGCGAAGAACGTGGCAGCCTACGGCAGTCTCTTCCACCGAATCGCCGGTCGCGCCGAGCAGTTGGCGGCCTACGCCCGTCGGAAGGGGCAGAACTGGTTCCGGGGAAGAGGTGGCTGCGAGAGTCTGTATCGCTACGAGAAGACGACCGCGTAAGAGAAATACTTCTAAGCTGCCCCGGCGGCTTTCCGGGTGATCGGGGAGCGAACGAAGCCTCTCCGTTGAAAAAAGAATGGATTGAAGCCCGGAAACTACGGGTTTTCGGTAACTGGCGGCCTGCCTGATCGTCCCTTTTGAATATCCGTAGGACCACGGATTTGAGTTGCCTAAATTTTTGGGTGTCCTTAATTTTACTCTTAATTTTACTTTCTCCTACGACAATTTCCCCATGTTCGGCGTGGCCCCCTTCGTGGTCAGCCAGTGGCTGGCCGCCGTGGCCGCCGCCCTCAACGTGGCCCGGCAGCTGGGCGATCAGGCCTTTGTGGACGAATACGAGCCTTACTTCGAAGCGGGCCGGGCCACCTTCGAGCAGAGCACCTGGAACGGCAGCTACTTCAAGCTCTACAGCGACCATCAGAAGGACGACCCCCACGGCGAGGACGGCTGCATGATCGACCAGATCATCGGCGAAGGCTGCGCCCGCCAGCTCGGGCTGCCCCCCGTCATCGACCCGGCGAAAACCGCCACCGCCGCCCGCACCATCCTGCGCCTGAACTACCGCCCCGACCAGGGCCTGCGCAACTGTCAGTGGCCCTCCGACAGCTTCCTGCGCGACATCGGCCCGAACACCTGGATCGACCAGGCCAACACCTGCTGGACCGGAGTGGAACTCAACTTCGCCGCCCACCTCTACCACCTCGGCATGAACGCCGAGGCCGAGAAAATCGTCCGCAACGTGGACGAGCGCTATCGTCGATGGGGCCTCTACTACGACCACCAGGAATTCGGCGGCCACTACTTCCGCCCCATGTCAGCGCTGGCCATCCCCAACGCCTTCCTCGGCCTGAGTTACGACGGCGAGACCCTCCGGATCGCCCCCGCCAGGGAGCTTCCCTACGGACGCTGGTGCGTGCTGCTGCCGGGAGCCTACGGCACCTTCCACCATACCGCCGAGGGCTGCCGCCTGGCCATCCGCTCCGGCGAGCTGCGGGCCGCCACCGTCGTCCTCCCCCGCACCGGCCAGGTCGTCCTCGAAGGCGCGGGCGAAGGCTGGACCGCCTCCGAAGCCGACGGCGTCACCACCTTTACTCGAAAAGAATCATGACGCAAACCGCGGCTAAAGCACGCGGCTCCGGGATTCGCCCGCCTTCGGGAGCGGCGAGCTTTAGCCGCCGTCGCGTCTGCAGGACGGGTTCGATCTAGCCAGTCGGACGCGAAACCGCGGCTAAAGCACGCGGCTCCCAAGGACCGGCTGCTTTAGCTGCCGACGCATTAGCCGCAAACCAAGCGACTACTCCGTAACTCGAATAGCAAAGAAAGGGTCGCCCTTATCGGACTTTTGGGGAAT
>CAZDRT010000357.1:0-1978 GCA_964507815.1 uncultured Puniceicoccaceae bacterium | reverse complement strand
TTGGGCTGGCGCTGGCGGGTGAAGACGCCTTTCTTGTTGCCCGCCACGCGGAAAAAGCCTTCCTTGGTGGCGAAGTCGGCGAAGTTCCAGACCTGCTCGCCGATGAACCAGGGAAAGGCGTCGAAGACTTCGAAGTGCAGCCGGTAGTAGTCCCGCTGGTATTCCTCGGAAAACATTTCCGGCGGGTCGCGGTGGAGTCCGGCGACGCTGTCCGCCCCGAATTCGGTGACCATGACGGGCTTGCCGCCGGAAACTTCGTGCCACTCGAGCAGGTCCTTGCGGGCCTGGCCGGGGATGAGCGCCAACTGGCCGCAGTCCTCATACCAGGAGTAGTAGCGGTTGACGCAGACGACGTCGCTGAGGTCGAGGATGTGACTGTCGCTGGCGCGGATCAGCCCCTGTTCGACGCAGGTGACGGGACGGGTGGGGTCGAGTTCGCGGGTGAGGCGGAAGATGGGTTCGAAGTAGGGGCGCGACCCCGCTTCCTGCGAATTCACTTCGTTGCCGACCGACCACATCACCACGCAGGGGTGGTTTTTGTCGCGGGCGATCATTTCCCGCATGAATTGCAGGTGGTTTTCCTGGGTTTTCGGGCTGATGCGGTCTTGGTAGTGCCGGGTGCCGGGACCCCAGGAGGCGAAGCCGACGCACTGAACCTCGTCGATGACGAGGAAGCCGAGTTCGTCGGCCATGCGGAGCTGCTCCTCGGCGTAGGGGTAGTGGGAGGTGCGAAAGCTGTTGGCACCGATCCAGCGCATGAGGTTGTAGTCCTTGACCAGCATGGCGTGGTCGAGCCCGCGCCCCCGCACGTCCATGTCCTCGTGGCGGCCGAAGCCTTTGAAATAAACGGGCTCGCCGTTGAGGAGAAACTCCGTTCCGCGCACTTCCACGCTGCGGATGCCGACGCGCTCGCGGTAGCGGTCGAGCAGGGTGCCGTCGGAGTTCTCGAGTGAGACCTCCAGCTCGTAGAGATGGGGATCGGCGGGGCTCCAGGGGCGCGGTGCCTCAAGCGTCAGTTCGCCGGAGGCTCCGTCGGCGCTGGCGACCTGATTGCCGTCGCGGTCGCGCAGCACGACGCGCCAGGCGGTCGCGTCCGTGCCGCCGGTCTCCACGGCGTAGGTGACGATGCCCTTGCCGTCGCGCAGGTCGGTCGTGACCCGGATGTCTTCGATGAGGTTTTTGGGAAGCACCAGCAGCCGCACCGGGCGGTGCAGGCCGCTGTAGTTGGCGAAGTCGAAGTGGATCTCCTGGACGGTGTGCCCCACCGGATGCATGCGGTCCGCGGGATCGTCATGCACGCGGACTTCGCCGTGGGGGAGACTGTCGTAGTGGAGGCGGTTGTCCACGGCGATGGTCAGGCGGTTGCGCCCGCCCCGGCGCAGTGCCGGGGCGAGGTCGAACTCGAAGGGGAGAAAGCCGCCGTGGTGGGAGCCGATTTCGGTGCCGTTGAGATAAACGACGGCCTGGTGGTTGGCCGCGCCGACCCGCAGGCGGAATTGCTTGTCCGCCCATTCGGCGGGCACGAAAAAGTCGCGCTCATACCAGACCCAGCCAATATGGTCGCGCAGGCTTACCTCCTGGGTGATCTCGTTGTAACTGGCCGGCACCGGCATCGCCTGCGGTTGCGGCAGGGGGGCATGGGCGAAGGCGGGGTTGCGGTCTGCATTGAGGACATCGGCCTGGAAGCGCCAGACGCCGTCGAGGGAAATATCCTGGCGGGTTTCGGAATTTTGTGGGTAAAGCATGGAGATTTTTACGGTGGGGAGCGAATCCGCGATGTCGAGAAAAACAGCGATCCCGTTTGAGTAGAAAGCGGGTGAGATTTGCCTACTCGGCGACGCGGATGGCGAAGCTGAAGGCGGTGCCCATCCAGCCGTTTTCAACGCGGAAGAGGAGGCGGTTGATGCCGGGCTGGAAGCTGACTTTGCGGAAGGCTTCGTTGGGTTTCCAGCCTTTGAGTTCGTCGCCGCTGGTGTAG
>CAZDRT010000356.1:0-1981 GCA_964507815.1 uncultured Puniceicoccaceae bacterium | reverse complement strand
TGGGCGGACGCATACAAGGTGCTGTCATTGTAAACCAGCCAGCGGACGGCACCAGTCTCATTCGAGCTTTCTGATGTGAACAGAGCCGTGAATGTGTCGGTCGTGTTCAGTGTGGGAGCGCTGCTGGAAACATCGACCAAAAGCGCGAGATCATACTGCGGTGCATCGTTTCTAACAATCTGTAACCGCAGCGCGGGCTCACTACTATCAAGTGTGCCATACTGCCAAAATTTAACCGTAGGCGCGTCGGGAGTTGCATCGGTATCGACAAACGTGCCGCCGAACGTTGCTGGCTCGCCATTGCCCGCTGCGGTCAGCGTCGTCGAAGCGCTGAAGAGCGTATTGGAAACGCTCGATTGACTGCGAAGCGTATTGCTCGAGTTGGCGTCCCAATCGACAATGGTCTGGGCGGAAGCCGCGGAGGCCAGCCCGAGGGCCAGCAGTGAGGTAATGAGTGTTTTTTTCATGTGTTTTCCTTTTGATTCAGGGTGTTGGGTTGGTTTGAACTCTGTAACAGGATCGGGCGGAGTTGCTTGAACTATGAGAGGAGATTCGCATAACGCCGAAAATTCAGCGAACGAATTTTTGTGCATACCTATGCATTAATTGGGGTGCCTCCCCTTGGGCTGTAATCGTAATCCCTGGCCGTCTCCGAGCTGTCGCTCGGAGACGGCCAGGGATTACGATTACGAGGAAAGCTGAACACCACGCAACTGCGTGGAGTCGTCGCGACGTGATCCTCCGGCCTAAAAATGCCCAAACTCCGTGAGCAATGAATTGCCCTGGAGCCTTGACAGTCTCTTCGCCGGGGGATTCTTTGCATACCTATGCATCAGGTTACACAGAAATCGCTTGCCGAGCATCTTGGTCTTTCGCAAACAACGGTGTCGCGTGCCCTGAACAACGACCACCGGATCTCGGCGACTGTGCGCGAGCGCGTATGGGAGGCGGCGCACGAACTGGGCTATCGCCCTTCCGTCACTCTGGCCTCCTTCGCCTCCAAGGAGCACTGGACCTCGCGGGAGCTTCGCGGGGCACCGGTGGCGGTGCTGCACGGTCGCCACGAAGATCCGCACAAAATGCGGGACTACGAGGCTCTGGAGGCGGTGGCGGCGGAGCGGGGTTTCAAACTGGAGTGGACCTTTATCGAGGGCGGGCGGGCCTTGGAGGGTCTCGACCGCAAGCTCTATCAGCGAGGGTGCCAAGGGGTCATTTTACTGCCGTCCGACCTGGAGCCCAACTGGCCCGCCCGGCTCGATCTCTCCCGTTTCGCGGTGGTTTCGCTGGATATGCTGCATTGGCACTTACCCTTGACGATCGTGCACCACTCCGCCCGGCGGTCTTTCATGGAAACCCACCGGCACCTCCGGGAATCCGGCCTGCACCGGATCGGGGCGGCGATCTGGGAACCGGGCCAACACCCGGACCACGCCAGTCGCATCGGGGCGTTCTATTCCTGCGAACTGGAGGCGGACGGACGCTTTGATCCCGACTCGCTTTACCTCATGCCTCCCGGCAAACAGACGAAATCTGATCGGGATGATTTTCTGGCCTGGATCGAGCGCTTTCACCCGGAGGCGGTTCTCCTCAACGGCATTCGGGAATGGGCCTGGCTGCGCGAAGTGAACCCGAATATCCCCTGTGCCTCCGCGCTCGTCAGTCACCCGCCCCCTCTCGACGGACTGACCCTGCCCGGCTACGCCCCCGACCTGCCAACCACTGCCCGCCTGGCGATCGAGCAAATCGAACGCCGCATCCGTGTGCGCCGCTATGGCATCGAAACCCAGACCGTCCTGGTCAGCATCCTCGGCATTTGGCGCGAGGGAGCGTGGGGAGGGCGCATAGGCCTTGAAATACATTCTGTCTTCGACTCGAACGTGCCCGGCAGACGCGACGGCGGCTAAAGCTCGCCGCTCCCAAAAACGGAGCCGCGTGCTTTAGCCGCGGTTTTGCGCCGCGATCAGCCAGATCGAACGCGCCA
>CAZDRT010000355.1:0-1995 GCA_964507815.1 uncultured Puniceicoccaceae bacterium | reverse complement strand
GTTTGGCAAGTGTGCTTATTCTACTATTCCATCATGAAATTCCTTACCTACTCCACTACCCTGCTCATGCTCGCCACCCAAACGCTTTCCGCCCAGCGTGTCTTCGTCCTCGCCGGCCAGTCCAACATGGCGGGCCGGGGCGACACTTCCGAACTGAGCGCCCCTTATGACAGTCCGCAACCGGATGTGAAAATGTGGAACGGCTCGGGCTGGTCCACCCTCGCTCCGGGCAATAACGATCACGGGCCCGAACTCTCACTCGGACGCACTTTGGCCGATCACTACGGCGAGACGATCTACTTCGTCAAACGGGCCGAGGGCGCCGCCAGCCTCGCACCCGATCCCGCGCGCCCGCACAAAAGCTGGGATCCGGACACCGGCACCCTGTACGGTGAGCTGAAAACCCGGGTGGAGGACGCGCTCGCGAATCTCGGCGGCGGGGCGGACGTGAAAGGTTTTTTCTGGATGCAGGGGGAGGCGGATTCCAAGGACGAGGCGCATGCCGGGGCGTATTTGACGAATTTCCACGACCTCATCGCGCTGGCCAAGGCCGACTTTGACGCGCCGGACATGGCGGTGGTCCTCGGGCGGGTCAACGGCACGCTGTATCCCAACGCCACCTTCGGGGACAAGTATCAGTTCGTGGCCACCGTGCGGGCGGCGCAGGAGCAGGCGGCGGCCATCCTCCCCTCCGCCGCCTGGGTCGATACCGATGCCCTTGCGCTCAACGACGACGAACTGCACTTCAGCTCCGCCGGGCAAATCGATCTCGGCAATGCCATGGCGCAGGCCTGCCTCGCCCTGGAGGCCGCGCCCCCCGCCTACCGGGTGCGACGGCTCAACGGCGGCGAGCCCATCATCGACAAACCCATGTTTGAGGCGGCGGGGATCGATGGCGATGGTAGAAACATCAACGGTCCTTCGCTGATCAAGGTACCCGACTGGATCGCACCGGAGGACCGCGCCGATCCCAGCGCCAATTATTATCTCTACTTCGCCAATCACCGGGGCAACTACATCCGGATGGCCTGGGCGACCGACATCGAAGGACCCTACACCCTGTACGATGCCGATCCGGCATTGCCCGAGGTCGAGCGCGGCGTGCTCGGTCTGCCGCAGCCCGAGGACGAGCTGTTTCTGCGGGAGGGCGAAATCCGGTTATGGCAGGAATTCGCGTCACCCCGGGTCTTCGTGGACGAGGCCAACCAACGCCTCGCGCTCTACTTTCACACGTTTTCGGGCGTTCCGCGCGAGGACGGTTCCGGCACTTACGGGAAAAAAGGGCAGAAGACCCATGTCGCTCTGAGCGACGACGGCCTCGACTTCAACGGCAACATCCAGCCCGCCCGACTCGGCGACTTTTACTTCGACATCTTCGAATACAACGGTAGCTCTTTCGCATGGACCAACAAGGGCTACCTCTTCGAGGCCCCCGCCGGGGCCACGCTTGCGAACGGCGGTCTCTGGACGCCCCCGGACGGTTTCGACTACGGAGACGACTTTTGGCAGGAATTCAACGGACCCATCCGCGCCAACCATGAGGCCGACCCCTCCGAAGTCGCTGACAACCCGCGCCACTTCGGCACCCGCCGGGTGGGCGACACCCTCCACGTCTTCTTCACCCGGCGCGACGACGCCCCGGAGTCGGTCCTGCTCAGTAAGATCGACCTGGGCGCGGGCGGTCCCGCCGACTGGGCGGCGACCCACCCGCCCGAAGTCGTACTCGTTCCCGAGCGTGACTGGGAGGGAACAATCCACCCGGTCGAAGCCTCGGAAAACGGCAGCGCCACCGGCGTGCGTCAACTCCGCGACCCCTTCATCTACGAGGAAGACGGACGCATCTTCCTGTTGTACTCCGGCGCCGGCGAAGAAGCCATCGGCCTCGCCGAACTCCTGCCCACCGTCGAAAGCGGCGAAGGCGGCGGCACCCACGTGGAGCTGTAATCGCAGGAGGAACCAGGGTTTGGACATTTTGCAGAAGTGTGCGGCCTGATA
>CAZDRT010000354.1:0-1997 GCA_964507815.1 uncultured Puniceicoccaceae bacterium | reverse complement strand
CGTCAATGCGGCATTTTTTTGGCGGTCTAAGGCAGATAGGCTGCTTAAGGTGGATCTGGCCGTCGACTGGAACCGGGACGGCGTGATCAACGATGCTGATCGTCATCGCGTGACCGCCGACAACCCTTTCCGCTTTTGGACAAACGCGGACGCGGACGAGTCCGACGATGGCATGGGGGCGGCCCCGCCGGAGGACCTGACTTCGACGCCCGCCGAGCCCTTTCCCGCCAACGGGCAGGATGCCGCGGTGAACGGCTACCGGGACTTGGTGGATTTTTTCACCTTGCAACTCGACTTGGCCGAAATCCTCGAACATCTGCCGCCGGAGGATTTCGAATACCACCTTTCCCATGCCGACGGCATGCTGCGGTTTTTCTACACCGGCCTGAAACCGGAGGAAGCGGGCGACTTGCACCGCAAGCTGTATGACCCGGCCGTCCACAATCCGCTCGATTTTTCTTTCGCCGGGCCGTGGGACTCCGCCGAAACCCACCTGGTGCCCCCGTTTGACGGAGCCAGCGGCGGAGTGAAACTGGAAGAGGCCTTCCTGGATGCCATTGTTTCCGACGCAATGGGGTTGCTCGCCTTCGAAGGAGTGCCCGAAAACCAGGGTTCCTGGAGTTCGGACGAGCCGATGGTCCTGCACATCGTCGCGAAAGCCGACGGCGGGGAGATCGCCCGGATACCCTTTCCGCTGAGTATCGGTCCGGTGTCCGATATGTATCGCACACTCAATCTCCGTGGAAGTGACTCCAAGTTCACCAGATCCAGCGATGCGGATATTTCCGCCTGGATGAGCCTCGTTGATTTGATCGCCGGATTGTTTGGAATGTCCCTGGCGGAAAATCATCCCGGACGGGCGACTTCAGAGGGGGAGCCGTCCAACCTTCCCGATTTCTATTATTCCTCCCGGGAGCCGGCCACGCCTTACGGTTTTACTTTCGTCCACGGCTACGCATGGAACGGAGACGAGTCCGGCTGGGGGTACGATGAAATATTCAAAAGGTTTTTCCAAAGCGGCATGAACGCTCCTTTTCTCGGCGTGTCCTGGCGGGGGGACGAATCGCAGATTGGCGATGACAGTCGATATACCCCGGACTTTCCGGAGACCGAAATCAACGCGCTCATAACGGCCGAAATATTGGCGGACAGATTGCCCCAGGGATTTACCGGCGGGCAGTCGGTGATCATGGCCCACAGCCTGGGGAACGTGGTGGTGTCCAGCGCGATTACCGAGCATGGGCTGGATGTTGGGACGGCGATCCTGATGAACGCGGCGGCGGCCCGGGAATCCTTCGGCCACCCCGTCGGCACCTACCCCGGGGCAGTCGATCAGGACGTGCGGTTCATGACCGCGAGAGACTCGTTCCTCGGCCTGAGCCATTCCTGGCGCGACTTCGCATTCGAGCCGGACGGGGCTGGCGGTTTTCAATTCAAACCGACCAACCGGGCTCTTGCCTCCGAATGGTTCCGTAACTTCGAAGGCACGGATGATGCCAGGGGGGATCTGACCTGGAGAAACAAATTCACGAATTTCAACGGGACCACTTTCTACAACTACTACAGCACCGGGGAACAGGTTCTCCGCAACCCCGTCCATGACGATGGCGAAGAGTTTTCCGATGGGCGTTTGGCGTGGGGAATGCTCGCTGAAGGAGGAGAAGGCGCCTGGGTCTTCAATCAACGCACCAAGGGGTCTTTCACGAACGGAGTGGCCACGAATGACAGGCACGGCGGCTGGGACTTCAACGGCGACGAGACCTGGGACCCGCGGGAAACGGGAGGCCCCCGCGCCCACTGGATGCTCCCGCGTGAGTTTGGCGATCCCCTCGATCCAACGATTATCGAGAAACCAATGTTCCCCTCCGAGCTGGAGACGGCTTTTGAGCAGCTCACGCCCGAAGAATTGAATAATCGCTTGGTCGAGACCCCGTTCTTCCGTCCCTTCGCCCACACCTTCCACGGCCCCGGCGGGGATGCCGAAGACCCCGACATCT
>CAZDRT010000353.1:0-2017 GCA_964507815.1 uncultured Puniceicoccaceae bacterium | reverse complement strand
CTTTTTGGCAGCCGTCAAGAAAATTCCGGGATTTTTCTGGGTGTCCTGTAGAATAGAATTGTCCCGGTTGACCTCTTCCAATGCGGAACCGACGGTGTCGAACAGGTCGGTCTGCTCGCCATCCCGCTTTCTCTCCCGCAACTCAGCGAAGTAATCGGAGAACAACTCCTGAAAGTGCCGCTGGAAATCCGCCTTCGCCCTGAGGTCGAGGCTTTCCCAGGTCCGCCGCCCCAAGGCCTCGTTCCCGAAAAATACGACCCGCAGTTCGGTGGTCTCCGGCAAGGTGTTGATCTCGTCGGACACCGCCTTCTCGATGGGAGCATCCAAATTGCTTCCCATGATCGATCCGGAGCGGTCGATCACCAGATAGTAGAGATCTTCCCCGGCAAAGCCCGGCGTAGTGGCGAGAATCATTAAAGCCGACCACGCGACAACGCGTTTCCAACGCGTCAATCTGTGTCCGGGTAAGGCTGGCGGAAAAAAGGGTGCTCTAATCACAAGGCCTTCTGGTTTCGGTAAATTCTTCGCTAAAGGCAACTTCATTCTACCTCTGTTCCGCAAACATCTGTTCCGACACCTCTTGCGCGGTGACCACATCGCTACGGTTTCTGGCGCTTTCCGTAGTAGGTCTCGCGACTGTCCTTTATGGTGTAGGAGTCCGGGTCGATACGAACGATTTCGTAACGACTGGTTGAATTGTAGTATCGGAGCACGATCTCGTTCCCTTCGATATACCAATTTCCCCGACTGGCCAAACTACCGTCCTTGCCGTATATCCGTAACAATCCGTCGGCGGAGTACTCCAGCCACCAGCCGTCCTGATTTCTCCAGACACCGACCCAGGGAGCGCGGACCTTGTGCGCGGCAAGGCCACGGGACCACTCCTCCTCGAAGGTCCGGCGCGCGGCGAGAAAAACGGCTGCGGTCCCATCGGTGAAGGTGACGGCGATGCGCTGTCCGTCCCGGGAAAGATCAAGGGCGTGGGGGTCGTTCGGGTCGGATTGGAGATCCAATGTTTCGGCCGGATCAAATGCCCCCAAGGGCGCTCCGTCGGAGAGACGGAACAGCCGGACCTGCTCATTGCGCACCTCCGCCGCCAGGTCGGCCTCCCCGGAAAAAGCCCGGTCCCTCGCACCCCGTTCGGAGAGTTCGCGAACGCTTTCCGTGCGGGAGTCAAAAACCCGCCAGGCCAGGCCGCCGAGTCCACTCGTCAAATAATGAACCAGGAGGCCCTCTCCACTCACACCGATCAGTTCCCCCAGCCTCTCCGGAGCGCGAGCCGCCCAGAGCACCTTACCGGCCCGGAGATCGATGACGGCCAAACCGCCTCCAAGCGCGACCGCCGCATACCGCGCATCGCGGTCGAAAGTCACCCGGGGGCCCGGATCCGTCAGAGACCCGCGCTCCCGCGGAGACTCGAACGGCAGGGGAACCCGCCGGATGGAAGAACCTCCGACTTCGAGGAGAGAAACCGCGAGCGGACCCTCGCGGGTGTTCCGGGGCAACAGGACGATCCGTTCACCGTCGGGAGCCGGCCAACCTTCCAGCATTTCGTCGATGGTAAGCGATTGCGCACGGACGGAACCGCTACCGACGGAAGCGTATTCCAGCTTGTATTGCGGCTTCCCCGCGCCTGAAAGTGTCACGCCGGGACGAGTCGGTACCGTTCCCGAAACCCCGAGCAGGCCGCTCAATGAGAACCTGCGGAAACTGAGACGACGGTCCGAAAGGCCGAGGAAAGAAACCTCCCCGGAGGGTAACCGCATCCGGGCCAGTTTCCAGCCAAAGCTTGGGGAATTGTGCAGGTGTAAGGCATTCCCGGAGGGATCGAACGCCACACCTACCTGGGTGTATCCGCCGAGGTAGCCATCTTGCTCCCATGGTTTCGCGCTCGTCTCCACCTCGAACCATTCACCGCGCACCGACGAGGCAGCCGTGAGGCCCTCCCATGCCCGTCGCACCAATGCGGTCGGCTCCTCTTCGCGATCCGGTGAACCCGCGATCTCGACAGCCCCGG
>CAZDRT010000352.1:0-2032 GCA_964507815.1 uncultured Puniceicoccaceae bacterium | reverse complement strand
TGCAAATTACGACGACCGCCGCGCCAGTGCAATGCATTTTGCACGGAACGGGAATGGTGTGTGTAACCGCAAGAATGGGGAGCTATCGAAGGGGCTTTTTTGATATTTCGAATCCCTGATGAGAACTTTGAGGGTCAAAAATCAGAGCTATTAGGCATAAGCAAAATGATCCCGCGGATTCTGGAGGAACTCTGGGTTTGGCGAAAAAGGCTCGAAATCTGCTAACGATTCGGACCGAAGGGTCGTATTCGAGGAGCGCAGCGACGACAAAGCGAAGCGCCAATCCCTCCGCCATTCGACGCGCTCCGCTGGCTCATGGCAGGCCGACTTGAGACTTTTCACGGAAATCGGGAATAATGGGGGATTCGGTTCGTCGAAATTATCTATCCGATGAACTAAAGGCTCAGAACCAGGCGCTGGCGCAGAAGTATGGAGTCCGGGGGTTCCCGACGATCATTCTGTTGTCTCCCGAAGGAGAATTGATCGCGCGGACCGGGTATCGTCCGGGAGGTGCTGAGGCGTACGTGGCCCATCTGAAAGAAGCCCTTTCGGACGAATCGTAAGGCACCGTGGAAACTCCCCAACGAGACGCTATGAAATTTAAAATACACGATAAAAACACCGCGCCGGAGGCATCGAAACCGGTGTTGGAACAGGCGGAAAAGATCGAAGGATCCCACCAGGCCAGTTTGCCGATCAAAGAAAAGGAGAGTGACCGCTGGGCGCGGAGTGTGCGGCACGCACACAAGTCGGCGGAAAGCCTGCCGGAGAAGGAAGTTTTTTCGGTCGCCGACCGGGAGAGTACAACATGCCGGCCGCCCCCGCCCAGGCTCATTGCTCATACTTCCATACCACTTGATCCCGTGTTCCCTCCGACTGGAGGCGCGGGGCGGAATCGAACCGCCGAATAGAGGATTTGCAGTCCCCGGCCTTACCACTTGGCTACCGCGCCGTGTCAAAAATCCAGAGAATTCGCGAAAATCGGGGGGATGGCAAGAAAAAAGCCCGGCGCGAACGCCGGGCTTTTCGAAAAAACGGGAGATTTCCCGAGTCAGAGCTGGACGCTCGACGGAATGAGCACCTGGTCGATCACATGGATGACGCCGTTGCTCGCCTCGATGTCCGTCTGGACGACGGTCGCCTCGTTGACCTTGACCGACCCGTCATCGACGGTGATGTCAACCGCGGAGCCTTCCAGTGTGTTGGCTGGGCCGGCGGTCACGGCGGCGGCGGGGACTTCCACCGGGAGCACGTGGTAGGTAAGGATCTTTACCAGAACCTCCTTGTTGCCGGGCTTGAGAAGCATTTCGAGCAGTCCGTCGGGGAGCGCTTCGAAAGCTTCGTTGGTCGGTGCGAAGACCGTGATGTTTTCGGCGGACTGGAGTGCGTCGGCCAGATCGGCCGCCTGGATGGCCGCCACCAGTGTGGTGAACTGATCCGAGGACATCGCGGTTTCGACGACATCATTGCCGATCGGGGTGGCGGTTTTCTTGCTCATGTCTCCGCCGCCGCAGCACGCGCTGCCAGCGTAGGCGGCCGAACCGGCCGCGAGGAGAGAGAGAACGAGGAATGTGATTTTCTTTTTCATGATTTGGTTTTCGGTTGATAAGGAGCGTGAAGAGACCCCCTTCCCCGGAAAAAGCAAACAGAGTGCGATTATTTTTCGTGTTCTGTCGGGTGTGGGCGTGGGTGTAACCACAAGTGCGTGGAGGGAAATCGTAAAACATCGCGATTTTGAAAGGGGCCGATATTCCAGCGGTTGCGGGAGGGCGGCTGCCGTGCCACGGCGTAGCAAGATCTCCAGCCGGTCGCTGTCAGCGGGATTTGACTGCGGGGGCGGCCACAGAACAATGCGAAGTTTTGCGAAGACGGGTCCTCAGCCGCCGCATTGCGGGGATGAGAATGGAAAGCCACGGAATAAATTCGGCGGCGCGGGCATCTTCCGGAAGTTGATCGGATCCCCCTCCGACGTATCGCGGCGGCTGTCGCGCCACGGCGTAGCATTGTCTCCAGTCGGCTGCTTTCAGCGGGC
>CAZDRT010000351.1:0-2034 GCA_964507815.1 uncultured Puniceicoccaceae bacterium | reverse complement strand
TTCGATGGTGGAACGAAGTCGAGCCCTTGGCCTTGAGGAAGAGGGTGCAGTGGATGGCCTCGGCGAGGGTGCTCTTACCGGATTCGTTGGGACCATGGACGAGAATGAGATCACCATCGAAAGCCACGGCGGTGTTGCGGTGGACCCGGTAGTTTTGGACTTGGGCGGAGAGGAGGCGCACTTTTTTTAAGGGTGAGGGATGAAGGGTGAAGGATGAGGATTATTCTTTCATACGGGTTTTTACTTTTTTTGATATGGTGGTGAAGATGGCTAGTAGCTGGTTGGTTTCGTCCAGAAGGTTGGCCAGGCGCTCGTGGGGGATGAGGGCGGAATCGGCCAGGAGTTCCAGCCAGTAGCTGGTTTCATCGAGCTCCTTGAGGCAGTCGCCGATTTTGGCGACAAACTCGGCATCCGACCGACTTCGATGAGACTCGCGGTAGTTGGCTCCCACGGAGGTTCCGGAGCGCAGGAGCTGCTTGCCGAGAATTTGTTCGGATGGCTTGTTGGGAAGCGACCCAAACAGATTGATTATTCGCAATGCGAAGGCTTTGGTGCGCGAACGGAGATCCTGATGATCCTCCTCAACCAACCAGGATTGGTCCTCTGTAGATTCGTATTTCATCCCTCAACCCTCTTCCTTCATAATTTCAAGATGCAGTTCCCGGAGTGCATCGCGGGCGAGGGGATCGGTCCCGGCCTCGGCCCGTAGAGTGTCGGCTACCTGGGCGATCAGGGGATCGGGGCTTTGAGTCAGAGCCGCAAGTTCCTCAGAGGTTGGCTCGATTTGAATGTTTTGGTCGATTTTTAGCCGGATCAAGCGGGCTTCCAGGCTTTCGATCATTTGTTCCAGACGCTCGGCACCGCCGAAGCTCAAGGTTCCGTCGATGGCACTTTCCTGATCCGAGTCTCCGGAGGAGGAAAATCCCTAGGTGCTGCCGTGGGCGAGAATGATCCGGGGAAGGTCGTCTGGAAGGCCATCCGGCCTGTTGCGTAGCCAGGCGGTTGGATCGGTGCTCTCGTGGCGGCGGTGAAGGAATCGAAGAGGTCGCCGCAAACGAGGACGAAATCAAGGCCGCGTTCGGCCACCAGGGCCGCAAGCCCGCGAACGGTCTCGATCCTCTGTCTTCGGAGGATCTCCCGCTTGGCCGGATTGCCGACGGACTGAAATGGCTTGCCGATCTGCCAGTCGGCGGTGTGGAGGAACGTGGTCATCGGGGGAGGCGGAAAATCATCATAAGGCAAATTCTAGCAGGGAGGCTGGGACATTGGCGGGGACACGTCCACGTTTTTGGACGGAAAATTCGCTTCGGGCGGTCGCGTGCCGGAGCAACACATCTGTTCGTGCTTCGCGCGTGAACATTCCTCCGTCTGGCATTGGATCGCGGCGGGGATTTACTCCCGGATGGAGACCAACATTGAACCGGGAACTGGACAACCGGGGACCGGGAACTGTCCAACCGGGGACCGGGAACTGTCCAACCGGGGACCGTGAAACTGACAACCAAAACTCCGTCCCGCCATAACTGTTGATGGTCTTGCCCGTGATGGACAATGAACGCCCTAATTCCGCTGAGTTGAGCAAGCCACCTTGGGAATGGGCCACCATCGTCCATAAGCGTTCCAGCGTGGCACCGGGTATCCGGGGGCCAAATTGCGGCATATCGCGCTCGAGGTAAGTGCGGATGAAGTTGCGCCGACCGTCATCGATGATTCGGCGTGCAATCCTCCATGCAAAATGGGAATCAAGCTCCCGTTTTGCAATGTTTTTATTGATAGATTGTTTCGCCTTCTATCCCCTCGGAGGAATCCATCGCCGCGGCTCGGGAGGCAAGAGCGGACCCTGGTACGGCACTCTTCGGTCTCCCCTCCCTGTGGCCGGCGGCCTTCCTTGTCCTGCGTAGCTCGGCTTGTCCTCCGAAGCCTTGGCGTAGGGGGGCAGAGCGAAGGAAGGCCCCGGTGCGCAACGGCGGATCGGTACGGCTTGGCCGTGCGGCGGCGGCGACAGCGACGCCAGTGCGGAACCCCACGGCCATC
>CAZDRT010000350.1:0-2131 GCA_964507815.1 uncultured Puniceicoccaceae bacterium | reverse complement strand
CCTGTGCCGGGGTCGCCGACCCCGCTGTAGCCGGGGTCGCTGACCCCGGGAGGAAGTCCGAATCGAGATCCCACGTGGAATCGAACAAAGAACGCCCGGCCTCAGCGAGGCCGGCTACAGAAGACGCCGATTTGCGAAATGGATGTGGAAAAACGAACCAAACCTGTGCCGGGGTCGCCGACCCCGCTGTAGCCGGGGTCGCTGACCCCGGGAGGAAGTCCGAATCGAAATCCCACGCGGAATCGAACAAAGAACGCCCGGCCTCAGCGAGACCGGCTACAGAAAATACCGGATTATCGCCCTAGTCTCCGCCCCGCCTCCCATCCGCGTCGAATTCCCGCACGAGCCGGGCTGCCGCCGCCGCGCACTCTTGCGCCGTTTCGCCGATTCGGATCATGTTCGCGCGCTTGGCCGCATTCCGAGAGCCCGCTTCGAGGCTTTTCGCCTTGAAGGAGAGGAAAGTCAAAATCTGCGAAATCCCGTCGTGCAGATCACGGGCGATCCGCCGCCGCTCGGTCGCGGTTCGTTCGCGATTGGCGACGGTGTCGCGCACGAGACCGCTCAGGTTCTCGGCCACCACCACGCGCCCCGTTCCCTCCCGGAGCCGGATCGGCAGAGTGCTCCGGACGCGCAGAACCAGCGGATCTCCCCGCCGGTCAATGGCCCTCGTCCAGTCCGACAGTGAGGGTGTCGGGCCGGGCCGGGCGTTCCGCAGGTCTTCCAGGATCCCCTTCGGATTCCCAACCGATTCCAACACCCGCGTTCCCTCCCGGTTTGCCCGCAGGAATGCGCCTCCGGTAAATACAAAGACGCAGTCGGACAGCGCGTCGAAAATGCGTTCCCGTTCGTCGAAGCTTCGCTCCAGAGCTGCCGTGCGGGCGACGTTGGCCCGGGTCAGGGCGCGGAGGCGGCGCACCATGGCGGCTGCGGAATTGGATCGCGGTTTGTTGATCATCGTCCGTTTTTCTCCATTCTTGTCTCGAATATCCATCCGTTCAGTGGTGCATCGGCGGGTCTGACGCCCATCCCCAGCGAATCCGCCCGGTGACGGAGGCTCCGGAGACCGACGCCGCATTCGGGCGACCGGTCTTCCTCCAAGCCGTGGCCGTCGTCGAGGATCGCGAGTCCGGCGGTGTGGAACCGCACTTCCACGCGACTTCCGCCGGAATGACGCCACGCATTCCGAATACCCTCCTGGCAGATCAGGAACAGCTCCCGCAAGGCGTCCGTCTCCGGCGGAACGGGAATCCCGTCGCCGGTCACCGCGACGCGGAAGCGGAAGATCGCCTCGAAATTGTGGGCGAGCTCGGAGAGGGCGGCGTGGAACTCGTCCGCCGATTCGAAAAGGCATTCGGTGTGCCCGATCAAGACGGCACCATGCCGGCGGCAGAGGTCGGCGAATTGCTTCATCTCGCGGAGATCCGCGCGGATCGGTGAGTCCGGATCGGCCGCCTCTTCCGCAAGAGTCAACTCCCGGCGCAGCTGGTCGAGCCGCGACTCGAGGCTGTCGGTGAAGAGGGCGAGGGCTTCGTGCCGGACCTCCTCGGTGGTTTGGTCCGCATTCCGCTCAATGGCGATCCGGTCGGTCTCATCGGTGATCGTGAACAGCCGTCCGCGCCCGTCTTCGAGTCTCCGCGCGTCGCGCAGGCGGAAGGATCGTCCGCCTGCGGCGAACCGCCTCGCGGCCATCCCCCGCGCGGCCCGGTCAGCCCAAGCGAGCAGGGGCTCCCGGATTCCGCCACCCGGTTCGAGAACCCGGCGGGCCGTAGCATTCGCCCAACGGACGTCCTCCTCTCCGGCGAGCCAGACCAGATCGGTCGCCGCCTCGAGGACCGCTTCGAGGTCGGCGTTGGTCCGTTCCAGCGCCTTCCGTCGGCTCCGGAGTTCGGATCGGTTGCCCCGGAGATCCTTCCAGGTGAGAAGACGGGAGAGGAGGGGATTGTGGAGGAGCCGGGAGCGCGCGGAGCGTTTGCCGAGCCGCACCTCCGCCGTCGCGCAATGGGGCCAAACCTCCAGCGAATCGATCTCGTGCCGGATATTGGCGGTGCGGCTGCTCCCCGTCCAGAGGCCCGTCAGATAGTAGAAAAAATCCGGATCCCCTTCGAGAGTTTCGGGAATCCGCATGACGATC
>CAZDRT010000349.1:0-2141 GCA_964507815.1 uncultured Puniceicoccaceae bacterium | reverse complement strand
ATACCGATTTGCGGAATTGGTCTTGAAGAACGATCCAGCCCTGTGGCCGGGGTCGGCCTGGGCTGAGCCTGTCGAAGGCTTCCCCGGTGCGTCGCCGACCCCGGGAGGATCCCGAAGGGAAACCCCCCCCTAAAACTTCCCGTCCCTCACCCAGGCGACCGCCGATTTCTTCAATTCGGCGGCGTTCTTGAAATCGAGCTTGGTTTTAATTTTCTCCCGGAAAGTTTCGATGGTCTTCGGACTCCGCCCAAGGTCCTTCGCGATTTGATTGGTGCTGAAACCGGTCCCGATCATCTGGAAAACGTGGAGTTCGCGGTCCGAGAGGACGGTGACCGGATTGTCGTCGTGGGGGGTCGGCTCTTTTAGGACGCGCCCGAGGATGCGGGAACAGGATTCGCGGCTCAGGAAAAGCTCGTCCGCGAAAATCGCATCCACCGCCTCCGACAGTTTGTCCGCCGCATCGGCCTTGGAAATAAACCCCTGCGCGCCCGCCCGGATGACCCTCTCGGCGTAGATACTCTCGTCCTGGATCGTCATCACGAGGATCCGGAGATTTTCATGGAGTTTTTTCAGTTGCCGAACGAACGCGACGCCATCGTCCGTGCCCAGAACCAAATCGACGAGCGCCAAATCGGGTTTCGTTTCGCCGATCAACTGGAGGGCTTCGCCGCAACCGCCGGCCTCCCCGACAATTTCCAGATCGTCCCGTGCTTCGAGCACCGTGCGGACTCCCAGCCGGACCAATTCGTGGTCGTCAATGAGAACAACCCTTTTCATAATGGGCATTAGACAGAGTTTTGACGGCTTTGTCCATCGGGGCAAGTCCCCTACATCGTGTAAAAAGAGGGTTTTTTGTGTAAAATAACGCGGTGGTTGGCGGAAAGGCCGTGGAAAGGAGCGGAGAGTTCGTCATCAACGGATTGAGACACCGCAGACTCCGCGCTCTCTTGTAGGTCACTTCTGCAAGACGACGAGTTGCACGCCGGGTAAGGCTCTGAAATGGCGCTCGTTGCGCGTGACCAGCGGACGATCATGGGTGCGGGCGGTAGCGCCGATCCACAGGTCGTTTTGGCCGATGTGGCGATAAACCTCGGGTTGGGAGTGTTGGAGGTCCGCACACACTTCGGCGTAGTGGGAGATGACCAGCTCGACCTCGGTGAGAGGCAGTCCGAGGCCGAGGAAACGCTCCACCTCGTCCGCATCGTGTCCGGCTCTTCGGGCTCCGTGCCAGAATTCGCCGAGAACCACCCACGGGATGCCGAGGACATCCCCGGATCGTTGAGAAGCGAACCGGAGAGCCCAGTCCTGTTTCCGCCACAGTCCGATCAGGAAAGAGGTGTCGGCGATTAGGTCCAAGGGTCTTCCTTTCGCGCGGAGCGGGCCTCGACCACTCTTTCGAGAAACTCATCCTTCGCCGGGTCCACAGTCCTTTGTTCGGCAAATCGCAGCATGGAATCCAGACTTCCCGCCTGTGGAACCACGCGCTTGACTACCTTGGAAAACGAATCTCCCGGCACCCTCTTCCAGCTTTTCAACCGGGAGTAGGCTTCTTCGTCCAATGTGATTGTTTTCATGCATCCATTCATGTATGCATGAAAAGTGATAGCAAGGAAGAAATTTTAAATCCGGCTTCTGCGAGACCGGCTACAGGCGACCCCGGATCGTTCCGCTACTCTTCGCGCGAAATTCCATCCGCGTCGAATTCCCGCACGAGCCGGGATGCCGCCGCCGCGCACTCTTGCGCCGGTTCGCCCGCAGGAATGCGCCTCCGGTAAATACAAAGACACAGTCGGACAGCGCGTCGAAAATGCGTTCCCGTTCTTCGAGGCGTCGCTCCAGGGCAGCAGTGCGGGCGATGTTGGCCCGGTTCCAGCACCTTCCGTCGGTTCCGGAGTTCGGATCGGTTGCCCCGGAGATCCGTCCAAGTGAGAAGACGGGAGAGGAGGGGGTTGTGGAGGAGCCGGGATCGCGCGGAGCGTTTGCCCAGCCGCACCTCCGCCGCCGCGCAGTGGGGCGACACCTCCAGCGAATCGATCTCGTGCCGGAGGTTGGCGGTGCGGCTGCTGCCCGTCCAGAGTCCCGTCAAATAGTAGAAAAAATCCGGATCCCCTTCGAGAGTTTCGGGAATCCGCATGACGATC
>CAZDRT010000348.1:0-2141 GCA_964507815.1 uncultured Puniceicoccaceae bacterium | reverse complement strand
TCCTCCGCTACCAGGGTGGTTTCGGCATCGGCGTTCGCAAGACAGTAGTTGAATTGATCCTGGCCGTTCTTGCTGAATCCGAGCCGCAGGCAATCCGCTCCATTGATGACCCGCACCCCACGATTCCGCCAATTTTCCAAAGCTCCGATGAAGACGGGAACTTGATCCGGAAACCGCCGCACCAACCTCGTTGAGAGGCGGTTGACAACAATGTCCGGCTCCGCGACTTCCCTTGGGTCAGCCGCCACCGTCACTTCGGCCCCGCGACGAGTCAGTGCTCCCGCCAGCGGCCGGACCCAGACCGGTATATCCGTCAGAAGAAAAATTCGCATGACGGAAGTTCTCCCTGCTGGACGATTAACGCAAAGACGGATGGTAAATAGTAAACTAGTTGCCATTGGCTCCTCCCAAATTTTAGGTTTTGCCCAAGCGGGGGTTATCCGCTTTCCATGAAACTTCGGCTTCGCATTTTTCTCGGCGGTATCATGTGCCCGGTGCTGGCCGCCCTCGCGCTCTGGTTTTTCCGGCTGCCGCTGGCAACCGCCGCCCTCCGGAAAGCCGGAGTGGAGCAGCCCGCACTCCAATCCCTGCGACTCGATTGGCCGGACACGCTGCGGGCGCGCTCTCTCTCGGGCCGCACCGGAGGGATCCGCTTCCTCCTGGAGAACGGCAGTGCGCGGATCAAGGGATGGCGGGTTCTCGGCGAGGATCTCCACCTCCAAATCGATGGAGCCCGACTGATCCTTTCCGAGACGTTTTCCTTGTCCGACCAGGAGGAACCAGCGGACGAAACCTCCCCGCCACCCGATGGGAGCGAAAGGGCGGAGCCAGCGACGCTTCCGCAGCTGCCCGGGTTCTCGCTGACCCTGCGGAACCTCTCGCTACTCCCCGTCGCAGATGCGGATGCCTGGGCCGCCGTCTCCGGGGAGTGGACGGGCGGACTCTCCCGCCAACTCAACCTGTCCGCCGAAACCCTTCTCGGCGGGCTGGATCTGGCGGCTCGATTCGGGGATGGTTCCGGGGAAGGCCGGGTTCGGTGGGATTCCGCCGGGAACCCGGACTGGGACAACGTTTTCCCGCCACTGCGCGACCGCGGCCTGGTGATTCCGGAAAACATCGGCGCGGGTTGGAACAATCTTGCCGTTTCGCTGGACGCGGATTGGACCGAAGAACGAACTTCCTGGCACCTGGGACTCAAAAGCGAATCCACCCACTTTCGGCAGGAGGATTTCTCCCTTACGACGGGAGAGCTGGAGGCCGAACTGCGGGGGGATTATCCCCTCGATTCTCTCCCGCGCGAGGGAACGTGGACCGCCCGGCGCATCCACCTGCAGGCCGGCGAGGATTGGCTCTCGGCCGAAGAGGTGACGGGTTCCCTCGCGCCGCCTGCGAACGGATCGACCGCTCGGATCCACCTGAGCGGAGGGGTCGCCACGGTTTCCGAGGTGCGGATTGAGGCGATCACCGCCGACGCGACTCTTTCCCCCGGCGGCGACGAAGGGATGGACGCAACGGTGAAGGCGACCGCACGCGTCTTCGCGGGAAGCGTCGAGGCGGATATCAAGGCGCGGGTGGAGCCGTTCTCCCCGGCGAACGCCGCCGTCAATCTCACCGACGTTTCGCTGGGACGGATCAACGAGCGCTTCGGCTTCTTCGACGGAAAAATCGACGCCCGGGTGCGGGGCCGGGTCGAGGCGAAGTGGGAGCAAGGGCTTCTCACCCTCCTCCCGAGCACCCTCGAAATGGTCCCCGGCACCGAAGGAACCCTGCAGTACGAAAAATCGGGATGGATGACCGGCGACCCCGACCTCGATGTGGTCGCCCTCTCGGAGAAACTGCGGATCGACCAACTCCTGACCCGCGACGACAGCGCCGGAATCCTCGTCGAACTCGCCGCCCGCAATCTGACGGTCACCCGCCTGAGGATCGCCCTCTTCGAACCGGACCTCAAAGACAGAAAGGGGGAAATCAACCTCGAAGGCTATTCGATGGTTCAGGACACCCGGATCCCGGTCGTGCTCAAGATTCCTCTGCGGGGCGACCTCCAGGAATCGATCCGCCTGCTTTTGCGGGCGGGGAGGTTGTAACCGCAAGTGCATGGAGGGAATATCAAAATTGATTCGATAATAGTGCGTCTGCCG
>CAZDRT010000347.1:0-2179 GCA_964507815.1 uncultured Puniceicoccaceae bacterium | reverse complement strand
ACCTTCGGATCGAGGGGCAAGCCCCGCGACCACGGAAGAGACCGAATCGCACGACCAAAGTCATGCGACTTCGTAGTTGGATGACTTTAGTCGTCCAACCCGAAGCGGCTTGGCGGAAAAGAAATTCCCTTGTGTCGGCAGACCACTGGGAAATGGGGAAATTCCCTTCCATAGCTCCCCGCACTTGTGATTTCACCCTACGACCGCCGGGCTTTCGGTCAGTCGTTGACTTTCCCATGCATGCGGCAATCATCAGTGGTTATGGTTCTGGCACGCAAAAAGCTGCCGATCGGCATTCAGTCCTTCGCCAAGTTGCGCAACGAGGGCTGTTATTACGTGGACAAAACCGAGTTTGCCCTGCGCTTGATTGATCAGGGTGGTTATTTTTTCCTCTCCCGCCCCCGGCGTTTTGGCAAAAGTCTTTTTCTTGATACCCTCAAAGAGTTGTTTGAGGGGAATCAATCCTTGTTTGAAGGCCTCTACGCCGCCGATCACTGGGACTGGTCGGTCCGCTACCCCGTCATCCGTATCAGCTTTGGCTCGGGGGTGCTGCGCTCCCGAGAGGATTTGGTGAAACGGCTGAAAGATCATTTGCTGCAAAACAAGGAGCGGCTCGGACTGGATGCGTGGATCGAAGATGATTTGCCGGGGACGTTCTCCGCCTTAATTCGCGAAGCCGCCCGTAAAAGCGGCCAGCAAGTGGTCGTCCTAATCGACGAATACGATAAGCCGATCCTCGACAACATCGAGGATGCCGAACGGGCCACCGTCATGCGTGAGGGGCTGAAGGACCTCTACTCGGTGCTCAAGGATGCCGATCCCTATCTCAAGTTCGTGTTCCTGACCGGGGTTAGCAAGTTTTCCAAAGTCAGTTTGTTTTCCGGCTTGAATAATCTGCACGACATCACCCTCCGTCCGGAATACAGTGCTCTCTGCGGCTATACCGACGCGGACGTGGACAGCGTCTTCGCACCCGAGCTGGCCGTTGGCGACCTCGACCGCCAGCAAATCCGCGAGTGGTATAACGGCTACAACTGGACGGGGGAGGCGGTTTACAACCCCTTTGACCTGCTATTGCTGTTTGCCGACCGCGAGTTTCGGCCCTTCTGGTACGAAACCGGCACGCCGACCTTTTTGCTCAAATTGCTTTCGCAGCGGCAGGTTTTCCTCCCCGAGTTGAGCCACCTGCAAACCGACGCCGCCCTGCTCGGCACCTTCGATGTCGGCAATATTCCGACCGAGGCGCTGATGTTTCAGGCGGGGTATTTGACGATTGACGAGCAGATCCATGCCTTTGGGGAGTATCGCTACCGCCTGCGCTATCCCAATCGCGAGGTGCAACAGAGCCTAAACAGCAGTCTGATTCACGACTGGACCCCGCAAGCCCGGCAAAGCGTGATGGCGCGCTCCCGCCTCGGCGACCTGCTCCTGGCCAACGACCTGGAAGGCATGGGCGAGCACCTTAAAGCCTTCTACGCCAGCTTGCCCAACGAGTGGTTCACCAACAACCCCATCGCCCAATACGAGGGCTACTACGCCAGCGTCTTTTACGCCTTCTTCGCTTCGCTGGGACTCGACATCACGGTCGAAGCCTCCAGCAATCCCGGCCGCCTCGACATGGTCATGCGCTTCCAGCAGCGGGTCTATATTTTCGAGTTCAAGCTGGTGGGCGATCAGGCCAACGGCTCCGCCCTGCGGCAGATTAAGGAAAAAGACTACGCCGCCCCCTATCGTGGCCGGGGCGAGCCCATCCACCTGATCGGCATCGAGTTCAGCAAAACCAAACGCGCCCTGCTCAGTTGGCAGGTGGAGACGGTTTGAGCTGGTGGGACCAGACGAGTGATTCGTGACTGCGTTTTCCGATGGGGGTGTAACCACAAGTGCATGCGCCTCCGAACTAAGGCGGGAGGGCGGCTGTCCTCAGCCGCCGCGATACGTCGGAGGGGGATCCGATAAACTTCCGGAAGATTCCCGCGCCGCCGAATTTATTCGTTGGCTTTGTGGTTACACCCTCGCGCTAGCGCGATGGCCGCGAATTACTTCTGGTTTGTAATGGATTATGCGAAAATTGCGAAGCCTCCCGGAAAGGTATTTTAGCTTTGGTATAGGGAATCCCCGGCCACCGGATTCCCCGTGGGGCATGGCTTCAGCCTTGCCCGGAATGGCCGTGGGTTCCGCA
>CAZDRT010000346.1:0-2182 GCA_964507815.1 uncultured Puniceicoccaceae bacterium | reverse complement strand
CCAAAAGGTCCGTAGTCGAATCGTGCGACGCTTTCCGCGGAGTCTGCGCTGTAGTAGCTCATGATGTTACCACTGCCATCATAAGCGGGATAAAATGTCGAGTCTTTCTGGTTGACCATGAGTAGCCCGCCAACCCCTCCGGCACCCTGATGAGTGCCCGAGAGATCGAGGCCCCATGCGTATGTCGTCTTTTCAGTGGGATCGGTGGCGTCGATTTCGGCGATCAGGTTCCATCCGTCGTAGAGGAAAAGAGAGTGGGAGGTCAGAAGATAGGATGCCGAGGTGCTGTCCCATTGGTAGGTCTTCTTCGAAAATCGCCGTCCCTGGGAGTCATAGGCGAATTCGAGTCTCTGTTTGTGCATGCCGCTGGCAGCGGCGGCGGGCAAAGTCTCCATCGCTATCAGGCGGTTCTCAGCGTTCCACACGTAATCCCATCGGTCGTCCCGGAGGAGATTCCCGTCGGGGTCATGTTCGGGTTCATAGGGAGTCGGTGGAAAATAGGCGGCACCGCTTTGTTCATTCACGGCGTCACGTCCTTCGTCTCCAGCGCCGGGAAATGTGCCCAGGACCGAGATTTCGGCGCGGAGGGAATCTTCGGCGGATGTCTCGTTCGAGAAGTCCAACTGGCCGAAGAAAAGTTCTCCTTCCCGAAGCAGCGGCAGACCATTGGCGGTCATGACCAAATCTGTGGGCGCATGGCCGAGCAGATCGACAATACGCGGTACCGTGATGGCGGTATACTGGTTCAATGAATTCGCCTCGGCGTACTCGGTAATGGTTCCGTTTTTGGTTCGGCTTTGGCGGTTTCCGATGTGGTCGAAGGCGTAGGCAAGGACATGACCGGGCAAATCCTGATCGGCGGGGTTCTTCTTTCGTGCGCCGTCGATCTGACCCAGGGCGTCATAGGTGTAGTGCCAGGAATTGCCGTCGGCCAGTGCCACACTGGTGCGCCGGTTCAAGTCGTCGTATTTGTACTCGTATGAGGCCAGGGTGGTGTCGGAGGCGTCGCTCGTCTCTAGGAGATGGAGGCGGTTCAGGGAGTCGATTCCGCGGGTTTGGGTGAGGATGTCGGTGGAGCCGTTGTTGAAGAGGATCTTGGAAAGATGGTCGCTTTGGTCGTGATAATGATAGGCAAAGACATTGTCTCCCGAGGAGACCGTACGAAGGCGACCGCTACCGGATGCATACCCGTAGGCGACGGCGTGCGCCGAGGTTCCGTCGCGCAGAAGGTCGAATCCGTCATTGCGGCCTTTGGAATCGAAGCTCCGGGTCAGTTGGTACTCGGACAGAGGACCGGAGGTATAGGTCTCCCCGGCTGGCTGTCCATAGTCATAGTCGAGAAGTCGACTACCAGAGGCGTCGGCCACAAGACGGGGACGTCCGACCGTATCATAGAAGACCTCGACCTCCGCAGTGCCGTCGTCGTGATGGTCGGTCTTCCACAGTAGTCCCTCGGCGTTATGATGGTAACGCGTTGTAATGCCACGGGCGAGGGCGCGCGTCTCCAGGCGTCCTGCCGCCGTGTAGGTGTAGCTCGGCCCGGACTCGAAGTCCCCGGATTCTTCTACGGCGTAGCGTTTTTCCTGGAGCAAGCCAGCCGGGTTATAGACCCAGCGGGTTACGGAGGCCCCGCCGCTGCCGACACCGCTGCCGACATCAAAATCCTGCCATGTAGTCAGAGCGGACGGGCGACTGGCGTAGTCGAATGCGAGGACCCAGGGCGTCATCCCGGAACCGTAGTTCAGGACCGTCCGACCCAGTGGATCGGCGACCGAGACCTGTGTCCCCGCATCCGGCAGGGTACGGGTGGTGCGGATTCCGCCGCCGGGTTCGAAGGCGTAGTTGTAGCTGGTCGTCTGCGGGTCGAGGCCCTCACCGCTTTGCCCGGAATCGGGATCGGGTGTGAGGACCGAGAGCAGGCGGCCGTCGTCGTAATAGGAGTAAGTGGTGACACCATTGCGGATGTCGGTGCTTTTCCACAGTCGGCCCTGATTGTCGTACTGAAACTCGATTCGGGCGAGCAGTTGATCGTCGGTTCCGAGGCGCTCGCGCCGCAACAGTTTTCCAGTAGTATCGTGGGTCACAATGGTCCGCGTCCCGTCTGGGTAAACAGTCGTATCGCGGCGGCTAAAGTCGGCCCCGTCCCGCTCGACCAAGGTGGAGGTTTCCAAGCCATATCGAG
>CAZDRT010000345.1:0-2213 GCA_964507815.1 uncultured Puniceicoccaceae bacterium | reverse complement strand
GCCGGACCTGCTCGCCCTTGCCGGACTGATCGATGGTTTTTCGTCGGAGGGCCGCATATGAAAACGAAAATAGCGAAAACTGCTGCCTTGTGATTCTTCTCTGCCATGTCCGCGTATTCCTATCCTGCCGCAAATTCGAGACTTTCCTTCCAATGGGGATCGCCCCCGCCATAGCGACAGTCGAACGGCATTCGCACTTGACGAATGCCGACGTTTCCGTCACAATAGGTGCCTTATGAACAGAAGTGTACGCATATATCCTGCCTTTCGCCGCGTGATTCTTTGCGGCGCTGTTACTCCCCCCTGAATGCTCGGTGGTGAAAGCCGCCTGATCGTGCGGTACGGCTCCATGCGGAGCCGCCGCCGGAGGCGGTACTGCGCACATGCCTTCCGGCACACCCGGCGGCATGGCGCGGCTTTTGGTTTGCGGACATTCAAAATCATGCGGCAGGAGAAGAAGGTTTGACACAGGGCACTATTCGGCAGGAGGCCGCCAGGCGGCGCACCTTCGCCATCGTTTCTCACCCGGACGCGGGCAAGACCACGCTGACCGAGAAATTCCTTCTCTACGGCGGCGCCCTGGGGTTGGCGGGCACGGTGACCGCGCGCAAGAGCCAGCGCGCCACCACCTCCGACTGGATGGAACTGGAGAAAAAGCGCGGCATCTCGGTCAGTTCGACGGTGCTGCAATTCGACTATCAGGGCTACCGGGTCAATCTGCTCGACACGCCCGGGCATAAGGATTTCTCCGAGGACACCTACCGGGTGCTCACGGCGGTGGACGCGGCGGTGATGGTCATCGACGCGGGCAAGGGCATCGAAAACCAGACCCGCAAGCTCTTCGAGGTCTGCCGCCACCGTGGCGTACCGATTTTCACCTTCATGAACAAGCTGGATCGGTCTACGCTGGATCCTATCGCTTTGATCGACGAGGTGGAAAACGTCCTGGGCATTTCCGCCTATCCCATGAACTGGCCGCTGGGAACGGGAATCGACTTCAAGGGCGTGTGGGACCGGCGAACCCGCATGGCCCACCTTTTCGAGCGGACCCCGGGCGGGGCTTATCGTGCGCCCGTATCGACCGCCGGCCTGTCCGACGCCGTCGTCCGCGACCGCTTGAGCGATCGCGTCTACGAAACCGTCAGCGAGGAGGTCGAGATGCTTGACGGCGCCGGGGCGGCGTTCTGCCCGGACGAGGTGCTGGCGGGCAAGACCACGCCGGTCTATTTCGGCAGCGCGATCAACAACTTCGGAGTGCAACTGCTGCTGGACGGCTTTCTGGAGCACTCCTCAACACCAGCGCCGCGCCACGGCGGAACGTCCGTGGTCGAGCCGACCCGCTCCGCCTTCAGCGGGTTCGTCTTCAAGATCCAGTCGAATATGAATCCGCGCCACCGCGACCAGATCGCATTCGTCCGGATCGTGTCGGGAAAGTTCCGGCGGGATATGATGGTGACGCTCCCGCGAACCGGCGAAAAGATCCGCCTCTCCAATGCCGCCAAACTGTTCGGCACCGAACGTGAGACGGTCGAAGAGGCGTATCCCGGCGACGTTGTGGGGATCGTTGGGAAAGACAAGTATGTCATCGGCGACACGCTGACGGAGGCCCCGGCGATCCTCTATGACGAGATTCCCCGCTTCGCGCCCGAATGCTTTGCCTACATGGAAAATCCATCACCCGCCAGTTTCAAGCAGTTCCGCGCAGGTCTCGGGCATCTGGTTCAGGAGGGTGTGGTGCAGCAGTACGAGATCCCCGACGCCGGGCGCAAGGTTCCGCTCCTTGGCGCAATCGGGCCACTCCAGTTCGATGTGGTGCAATACCGGCTCGAGAGCGAGTATGGCGCGTCATCCCGTTTCGAGCCTGCCCCATGGACGCTGGCCCGGTGGCTCGACCCGACCGTGGACGAAAAGATGCTGGAATGCCCCCACGGCGCGAAGCTGGCCATTGACGGGCACGGACAGAAGGCGTTGCTCTTCGAGAGCGAATGGAGCCTGAAGTTTTTTCTGGAACGGAATCCCGGCGTCGAGGTGGCGGAATTGCCATTCGTCGGGCTGATGGCGGCACAATCATGAGGTGAAGAGAAATGTCCGCGGTTACCACCGGCGGAGCTGCGAGAAGGAACAGTCTGGCATGAACAAGAAGACAAAAAAACGGATTGCCGCGCTCAAGCAGAAACTGCAACTCTGCCGGATGCGGCTTTCGGGCATGAAGC
>CAZDRT010000344.1:0-2257 GCA_964507815.1 uncultured Puniceicoccaceae bacterium | reverse complement strand
GCCCTCCCGCCTGGGTTCGGCGGCGGACGCACTATTATCGAATAAATTTCGATATTCCCTCCACGCACTTGTGGTTACACCCCGAGAATCTGGACCGACGAAAAACGTCTTGACCCCCAGCATAAAGTAACCACAATGGTCACATGATCGTTAACCTGAAGTCTGCCAAAGCTCGGTTCAGTGAAATCGTTGATCGCGCCTACAACGGCGAGGAAGTTTGGGTCACCGTCCGCGGCAAACCCAAGGTGCGCGTCAGCGCACTCCCCGCCGACGAACCGACGAAGGCGGAAAAGAAGCGGTGGCTTCAGTCCGTCCGCGAGGCACGGAGCCAATATGGCCAAACCGGGGAGCGGGCGGCGGACGAGCAAGGGCTCTGGGACGATCTGCGCGGAAAATGATTTACTGGGACACATCCGCCATCGTTCCCCTTTATGTCGAAGAACCCTCAACATCTTTCTGGGAAACGGTGCTAGAGGAGGCGGAGCCCACGCCGCGAAGCAGTCAACTGGCCCTCACTGAATTTGGTTACGCACTGCACCACAAGATAGTACGAGGCATACTTGAAGAGAGGGCTGCGCAAGCCGTGATGGCCAAGTTCTCCGCCGACTGCGAAGCCGGACGCTGGGCTCTGTATCCGCTGGGCGGCGACATCATCAAAGCCAGTCTGGAAGTGGCCGTCCGCTGCCGGAGCATCCCTTGTCCGGTTCTCCTGCGCAGCCTTGACGGGCTCCATCTCGGAACCGCCCGTGTCCTTTCCTGCGATTGCGTCGCCACCGGCGACCGACGACTCGCCGATGCGGCCAAGGCCACTGGGATGCGCATCCTGTTCCCGGAAAAGAGTGAGCCATGAGCACGAAATCATGACCCCAAAAAAGATCAAACTGACGGATGTCGCCCGCCGCGCATCCGTGGACATCGCCACGGCCAGCCGCGCCCTCAACCGCTCCGCCGGGTGGGAGCGTCTCAGCGAGGCCTGTGTCCAACGGGTCGAGGCGGCCGCCCAGGCGCTCGACTACCGCCCCAATGCGGCGGCCCGGAGGCTGCGCCGGCCGCAGGCCGATGCCGTGGGCATCCTCCATCGTCCCGGGCCCACCGAATCCGTCTGGATGCGCGAACTCTTCGACGGCCTGGAAGCCGCCCTGCTTGAACAAGGCCTGCACGCCGTCCTCATCGCCGGCAAGGCACCGATTGACACCGCCATCGCCTTCACCGCCGAGGGGCGGATCGACGGCTTGATCGGCCCCGTTTACGCCCTCGACGAAGCGGCCTGCCAGACCCTCACCCGCCACGGCGTGCCGCATGTCGTCACCCACGTCCCGCCGGCCAGCCCGGGTGAGCCCGCGGTCGCCCTCGACGCCGCCGCCGGGGTGCGCGCGGTGGTCGAACACCTCGCCGCACTCGGGCACCGCCATCTGCTCTGGGCCGCCCCCGATCCGGATAAGAGCGAAGACGCCCACCTGCGGGGCGAAGCCTTCCGCGAGGCCTGTCGCACGCGGGGCCTGCGCTTCGGCGAAGTCCGCGCGGGAGGCGGGGACACCGCCGTCGCCCGGGCGATCGCCACCGCCACCGCCGCCATCCTCCCCACCATCGGTTCCGGAGATTCCCCCACCGCCGTGGTCGCCTACCACGATTTGATCGCCCTAGGCGCCCTCGCCGCCGCCCGCCGCCTCGGCCTCCGCGTCCCGGAGGATCTGTCCGTCACCGGATTCGACAACAGCTTCGGCGAAGTCGCCGACCCACCGCTGACCACTGTCAGCCACGCCCCCCTGGAAATCGCCCGCGCCGCCGTGGAACTGTTGCTCCAGCGCATGAAAAACGACCCGCAGACCGCCTCTCCCGCGCAGACGCCCCCGAAACATCTCCTCGTCACCCCCCGACTCATTGTCCGCGCCAGCACCGCGCCGCCACCACGCACTCCATGATTCCCCATCCCCCGCGCACGGAATGGCTAGCCCGGATACCGAAGCCAGTAAACTCAAGGCCTTCGGCTATAGCCGTGACAAGCGTCCCGACTGTGTGCAAATCGTCATCGCACTGATCATCACCCCGGAAGGTCTGCCCGTTGGCTACGAGGTCATGCGCGGCAACACCTCCGACAAACTCACCCGCGACGAATTACTACTGGCCATCGGAGCGGCCAAGGAAAAAGCCTGACGCGTCGCCTATCGCTTAGTCATCCTCCATCTTCCCGCAGACACACAGCAAGTCAACCCCGGCACTTTCCACTTCGAATTGGACCTCCAAAAACTTAGAGCCG
>CAZDRT010000343.1:0-2263 GCA_964507815.1 uncultured Puniceicoccaceae bacterium | reverse complement strand
TGAAGCCATGCCCCACGAAGAGGCCCATGCCAGTCCACACCCTGGACATCCCCCCACTAAAAATCAGACTTAAATAGCGAAACGAACTCGGCGGGGACCTCCGCCGAGACCCGCACTTCGCGGCCCTTCCAGGTCCACCGGAGGTCCCACGCGTGCAGAAAGAGACGCCGGGACGAAAACCCGGTCCGGAAGACCCGGTTGGCCCCGAAATCACCGTAATTGCGGTCGCCGAGGATGGGGAGCCCGTGCCGGGCCGCCTGGACCCGCAGCTGATGGGTCCGCCCGGTGCCCGGCTCCAGGAGCAGGAGCGCCAGGGGCAGCGGATCGCGGCGGAAGTCCTTCTCCTCCCCCCGGGTCTCGGCCTCGCGGCCCGAGGATCCGACCCGGACCCTCACCTTTCCGGCCTCCTTTTCCTTGACCAGCCGGTCGCGCCAGAGAAACCGTCTCTCCCCCGGTCGGCCGACCACCACGGCCCAATACCGCTTCCGGATCCGCCCCTCCTCGAACGCCCGCCGCAGCCGCCCCACCCCCTCTCCGGCGGCGAGCAGGATCACGCCGGAAGTCGGGCCGTCCAGCCGGTGGCAGAGCCCGATCCCCCCGTCCGGTGCCTCCCCGGGCCGGTAGGACTCCGTCTTCTTCTCCCACGGGGCGCGGAGGAGACAACGGTCGCGGTCCGCCGGTCCGTTGGGATGGGAGAGGAGTCCGGCCGGCTTCTCCACGGCGACCCACTCGTCACCCGAAGCGAGAACGCGTACTTTCGGATGCCAGGGCAGGGTTTTCCACTGCCCGGGGTTCATCGATAGTGGAAGGTGATCTCCATCCGGGTCCGGTCACCGAGCGCGCGCACCATCTCCCGGGTCCATGCGCCGAAGGGCGCGCGCGCGTGGACGGCGTCGAGGCAGATCATCGTGCCGAGTTCCCCGGCGGTCGATTCCTCGACCTTCACTTCGGCGATGGAGCCGCGGCGGTCGATGGAAAACACGACCGTGACCGAGGAAAAAGTTTCGGAGCCGCCGACGGATACCTCGCGGATGAGCCGGTGCCATTCGGCCTGGATCGCCTCGAGGGTCCGCTGGGTGTAATCGCCGAAATCCGTCAGCCGGGAATCGACCGCCAGTTCGCCGCGGCGGGCCGCCCGGCTCTCGGACCGGTTCAGGGGCGCGAGCAAGACCTCGGCCCCCACCCGCTTTCTCGGAAGCGGACGGGCGGCGGGGTTGTTGACGGAAGGAGACGGGCGTTCGGAAGTGGATTCGACCGGTCCGTCGTCCAGGGCGATCGTCCCCGGCCGCCGCTCCCGCTCGCCGGGATCCTGGCGGACGCCGCTTTCGGCGCGCGGAATCTCCGAGCCCGGCCCTCTCTCGGTCTCGTCGATCCACTCGGGGGTTTGCCGCTCGACCCGGGGGGCGAGTTCGCCCACGGACCCTCCGCCCGCCTCGGGGGGCGGTTGGGTGGAGGCCGCCTCGCTGTACACGCCCGGACTCAGGCGCTCGCGGGCGTCCCCCCGCTCGAGGAAAGTCTGCGATTCCTCCTCGCTCTCCCGCAGCGGGAAAGCGGAATCCTCCGAAGGATCGGGCTCGGGCTGGGCCGCCTGCTGGTCGCGGGCTCCGAAGTTCAGGGTCTCGTCCGGCGGATTCGAGGGAACCTGCGGACTCGCCTCGACGAATCGCTCTTTGAGGGGCTGGACCCATACCTCGATCTCCCGGTTCCGGGACGGCTCGGGCGGCTCGCGGCCGGAAAGCCCGTCGAAGGCCGAATCAAGCTGCCTAGCCCCCGACCAGTTCACGGCCGCGGACACGGCCACCGCCAGCACCCAAACGGCGGCGCGCCCCCAGGGCCTTCGCCCGCCCACATCTCCGAACCAATCCGTCATTCTTGGAAATCAGGCTATGCGTGGTAAAGACGGTTCTCAAGGGGAAACTCGTGGATGCACCCGTATCCCTGATGACTAATGAAACCTAAGATTTTAGTTTGTAATGGATTATGCGAAAATCGAGAAGCCTTCCGGAAAGGTATTTCAGCTTTCATGCAGAGAAGACTGCCACGGGATTCCCCGTGGGGCATGGCTTCAGCCTTGCCCGGGATGGCCGAGGGGTTCCGCACTGGCGTCGCCACCCCGCACGGCCAACCGCTACCGCTTCGCCGGTGCCCACCGGGGCCTGAAGGCCACCGGCCACGGGGGGATGTCCAGGGTGTGGACTGGCACGGGCATCTTCGTGGGGCATGGCTTCAGCCTTGCCCGGGATGGCCGAGGGGTTCCGCACTG
>CAZDRT010000342.1:0-2345 GCA_964507815.1 uncultured Puniceicoccaceae bacterium | reverse complement strand
CAACCTGGGTATCCAGCAGACATCCAATACGGTCGAATTCTCAGTGGTGGGAATTCAGGATCCGGTCGTTGAGCTGCTCCCGTTACCCGAGGTCGTTACGGTTGGGTCCACCCTGCAGCTGGCGGCGATCGCCCAGGATCCCGACGGAGATGTTGTCGAGGTAAGCTTTTTTGTGGACGGCCGGTTGATTGAATCGGTTCCGGTGCCGGAGACGGGAAACCCGTTTGTGGCCGAATGGGTGCCCCAGAGTTCGGGTGACTTCAGCATCCAGGCCGTGGCTCTGGACGGCAACGGAGCGACCGGCACCTCCGAGGTTCAGAACATAACCATCAAACCGGTCGTCGGCGCCCGACCGTTCGGAACTCCGATCAGCTTCCCGGCGACATCTTTGGGCCGGTATTTCCTCGGTTCGGAGGTTCTCCTGAGTGTTTCGGCGTCCGACTCGGACGGCACCGTCGAGAGCGTGGTTGTGCAGGTAAACGGCGAGACGATCGCGAATTTCTCCGAGCCTCCCTATGCCGTCCCGTTCATCCTTACGCGCGAGGGTAACTTTGTGGTGACCACCCTGATCACCGATAATGACGGCAATATCTCCTCGTCTTCCATCTTGCTGGAAGCTCTCGATGCGAATTTCCCGATTCCGGAGGTCGATATAACATCGCCGACAGGGGATGTGGTGGCCTTGCCGGACGAGGGGGTTGCCTTCGAGGCCGAGGCCGACGGACAGGGGAGAGTGATCGAAAGTGTGCAGTTTTACGCCGATAACAGATTGTTCGGTCAACCGACGGCTTCCCCCTATACAGCGACCTTTACGGAGGACGAGATCGGAGAGTTCGATATTCGGGCGATCGCTTTCTACACGGCGCAGATCACCTTCTTTTTTCCCGGAGGAGATCAGATCACACTGACCTATACCGCTTCGCGCATTTCGGATACGGTGATCGTGACGGTCGCCGACGGGGTCAATAGCGATGGCTTCGGCGAGTTGGTGCCGACCGCGAATCCCACCGAATTCGAGTCAAACACCTTTGGCAGTCTCTTTTTCCCGAACGGTGACACGAGCGGTGATTGGGCCTTTTCGAATGACTTGGACAGTTGGCTCGGACGGACCAGTGACGACCGAATCTGGTCAGCCGAGTATGGCTTTCTTTCGCCGAACGCGGATCAGGCACCCCGCACGTTGGACAGTTCGATTTTCGGGCCGATGGTCTTTTTCGAACGGGGCGAAATCGATCCGTCGGCGATTTGGTTTTTCACGAGGGATATGAAGTGGTTCGCCAAGTTCCCCGGGACCAGCTTCTTTTTCTCCCCGACCCTGAACGGTTACGTCGGCACCACTCCCCAGGGCGGTCTCTGGAGCTTCTCGTGGGATTGGATCCGTCCGGTCGCCGAGTGGACCATTGAGTCGTCCCGCGAGGGGCAGCTGTTTCTCTCGGATGATCCTGCCCTGAACGGCGCCGTTTTCAGTCCTGCGAAGAGAACCTTCCTCTTCCCCTGAGCGTGCGCCGACGGTTTTTCCAGTGCGCGGCCTTGGGCGGGGTTCTTCTTTTGAGTGCCTGCTCCCCGGATTCGGAACCGTCCGAGGGCGGGGAAGAGGCGGTCTCCCCCGCCGCCGGTGCGGAGGACCGGACCATTGGTTCCGCGGAGGAGCGCGAAGATCTGGACGAAATCCTGGCCCGGGCCGCCGAGCGGGAAAGTTCGGCACCGCCCGCCACGACCGATCCGGCACGGGTCGGTGCGGAACCCGATCCCTCCGGTCCGCCCTTGAAGCCAACAGGGATTGTCGCTCCGCCGCCGTTTGCCGGGAACCAGCCGGGGACGACCACGGTCCGGGTGCGGATGGATCCGCCCCTGCGCGAACTCGGCGCGGAATGGCTGGCGGGCGAAGAGGGGCAGCGCGATTTTTCGATGCCCCTGCCCGACGGTTCCGAGGCGGTGGTGCGGGTGGAACGATTCGTGGCGATCGGCGACGACGGCGGCGAGTTCCAGGGCACTTTGCAGGATTATCCCGACAGCCGGGTGAACCTCTCCTACCGGGGCGGCGCCGAGGTGGGAACCATCCGGATTCCCTCGGAGAATCGTTTGATCCGGCTCATGCCGGGGTCCGACGGCGAGGTGGTGATGGCGGAATCGGAGATCCCCACGAACGATCCGCCCATGCCGCCGCCTGGTCTGACGATTCCCGACGCGCCCCCGCCCGATTTCATTCCGGAGCCTCCTCCGGGTCTCGGGCGCAGTCCGCAAGGGCAGCCGTAGTTTTCGTGGGGCATGGCTTTCCGTGGGGCAGGGTCATCTGCTGAGATTAATTTATTGGCCGGCTTATACCCCAGCAGCATGGCCACCGC
>CAZDRT010000341.1:0-2405 GCA_964507815.1 uncultured Puniceicoccaceae bacterium | reverse complement strand
CCAGGCCCGCCTCGATCGGCGTGCCGTCAACGGACGGATCCCCGGAAAACCCGTCTTCCCCCTCGGGCACATACAAAACCCCCGCCCCGAGAGTGACCCCGGTCGCCGATGCGGAGGGCATGACCCCGCCCGCCGCGAGAGCCATTAATAAAATCGAAAAGACTGGATAAGGTTTGGTAATCATTTCGAAAAAGTCCCTCTGGATCGCGGGGCGAAGTCAAGGCGAACCCTTGGAATGGGTGACGAAGGAACGTAACCAGTGGCACGGGAGGTACACACTCCTGTCCACCACTTCTTGGTCCTTCGTTCGGACGCCATCCCGACGCTGCGGGACAAGAGTGTCCCGCCTCCCTATGGCTAAGCTCCCTGCCGGAAGGTGGACACTCCTGTCCACCTCTTTTCCGTCATACACTTCGAATTCACACTGACGCCGCAGGACAAGAGGTCCCGACCTCTCAGGGCCGGAAACTGGTTGTTTTCAGATGAAACCTACCTCGGGAAATTCAACGATTCGAACTTCACCCACTTATCCGCGTTTATCCGGTCCGCCCGATCCTGTCGTCGTAAAAATCCCCGAGTTGTCAATAATCAAGACCTGACGTCTTTTGGGTCGCCTTGACGTCTTTTGGGTCGCCTTGGGAAAGGACCCGGAGCAGGCGGTCGGATACCTGAAAGACGGATCCATGGTGGTGGTCAACAACGGCAAACCCTTCATTGGAAACCGGGTCCAGGCCGAGGTCATCAGCATCGTACCCACTTCCGGGGGGCGAATGATATTCGCCGAGGTCAACTAGGCGCAACGGCTGTCGCCATTGATTCTCGGCCATTTGCGGGATACTATCTCGGCAGATTGCGGGTTTGGCAATTGTCTTCCTGGTCCTCCGCTCGGATGCCATCCCGACGTTACGGGACAGGTGTCCCACCTACAGGGCCACATCGTTCTTCAGCATCAATTTCCGCAAATCGACATCATCTGTAGCCGGTCTCGCCGAGGCCGGGCGTTTTGTTTCGCATTCCACGTGGAATTTCTATTCCGACTTCCTCCAAAAACCAACCGCCTATTGCTGTCTTCAGTTCCCCTCGGATAACTTTTGGGCGACGTAGGCGTTTAAGCTTTTGCCTTCCTGGACGGAACGGATGGCCAAGGCCTTGTGCAATTCGGGCTCGACCCGAAGGACGAAACGCCCGCTGAACCCCTTCCCGGGTCGAAACGGGCTCCGGGGAAGCACCCGCCCATCCTCCTCGTAGATCTCGATCCACTCCTCCACAATCCGGCACAGTTCGCGGTACACATCGGCCTCATCGTCCCCATGACAACACGGGCCGATCAGGGGCGGAGCACTGCCGACATAGCAATGATCCTCCTCTCTCCACTCCACAATTTTCAAATAGGTGTCGCTCTTCTTTCTCATGATTGGGTTTCCTTGATTCGCTGTTCCACTTCTCTTTCCTGATAGCGGAGGGCGTCCTTTCCCGGATTACCGGAAAGAGTCACCCGAACGCCCTTGGGATGCAGGAAATTGCGGTGACTGCCTTTACCGCCCCGGTTTACAAAACCAGCCTTCGACAACGCCGCCATCAAATCCCTGATCTTTCTAGGCATTTTCCGGATCATGGTATTACTTTGATACTATGTCAAGCGGAATCATCCCGGGGTCAGCCTTCGACCAAGGGCATTTCATCTGGCTGTTTCCGTTGGAGCCCCGCCTTTAGGCGGTCCCACCGGAGTTCCACCGGAGCGCAAAGCGAAGTCCCGACTCGTCGGGAAAGACCGGATCCCCCCTTCGCTCTTCCGCCTTCGCCAAGGCTCTGGTGGGGAGGCCGAGCTACGGAGGGCAGGAAATCCGGGACTCCAACAGGGCACACGCCCCACCAATTCTCAGATGAAATGCCCCTGGCCTTCGACCTCTGCATCGGAGACTCCCGGAGTCAGCGACCCCGGCTACAGCGGGGTCGACCTTCGACCAGTTCGACAGGCTCTCGGTAAACAAGGCTACAGCTCAGAACGCAACCAGTAACACGGGAAGTGGACACTCCTGTCCACCTCTTCTTGGTCCTCCATCCAGACGCCATCCCGACGTTCCGGGACAAGAGTCTCCCGCCTCCTCGGGGCTAAGCTCCCTGCCGGAAGGTGGACACTCCTGTCCACCTCATTTCCTTCATCCACCTCGACTTCACACCAACAATGCGGGACAAGAGTCTCCCGCCTCCCCAAGGCCGAAGATTAGTTGTTTTGAGTCAAACCCAGATTCAGCAAATAGAACAATTCGAACCTCGCTAATCCTTCCGTCGTTAATGGGCACCGCCCAATCCTGTCGTCGTCAAAACCCCGAGTTGTCAATAATCAAGACCTGACGTCTTTTGGGTCGCCGGACGTCTTTTGGGTCGCCGACGTCTTTTGGGTC
>CAZDRT010000340.1:0-2411 GCA_964507815.1 uncultured Puniceicoccaceae bacterium | reverse complement strand
CCCTGATTGACGGGCGGGTCGGGCGGGAGAGAAGGATCTCCTATCATCGGCTCCACCGGCTGGCCGCGGCCACGGCGGAGCGTTTATCGACGGCCGGGATCGGAAGGGGGACTCGGGTGATCGTCCTCGTTCCCATGCGGACCGAGTTGTACGCGACCTTGATCGCCTTGTGGCGCATCGGAGCGGTGGCCGTGTTTCTGGACCCTTCCGCCGGGCGGAAACACATCGCCGATTGCTGCGGGCAGGCGAAGCCGGTGGCGCTGATTGGAATCCGGAAAGCCCGATTGCTGGTTTGGACACAGGCCGCGCTCCGGAGAATTCGGAAAAGATTCTATTGGGGGAGTCAGCTCACCTACGATGCCGGACCGACGGGGAACCGCGCGCCGTGCGAGATGGCTGCGGATCAGGCGGCGATTTTCTCTTTCACCAGTGGTAGCACGGGCCGGCCCAAATGTGCGGTCCGATCGCATCGGGTGTTGTTCGCCCAGTTCGAGGCCTTGCGGAGCGCGATCGACCTGGTGCCGGGGGAATGCGATCTGGCCACGATGCCGGTGATCGCCCTGGCGAACCTGGCGGGCGGGTTGACGACCTTGATCCCTGACGTCGATCTTCGCTCTCCCGGAAGAATCAACCCGGCACCCTTGTTCCGGCAGATCGGGAAATGGAAGCCCGTTCGCTGCGGGGCATCTCCGGCCTTTCTGCTCGTGATCTGCGAAGAAGCGCGCCGAAGGTCGATCCAGATGCCCGACTTCCGGAAGATCTACACGGGTGGGGCTCCGGTTTTTCCGCGGAGCCTCCGCGAGTTTTCCCGGACGTTCGTGAATGCCTCGATCAACGTACTCTACGGATCGACGGAGGCGGAGCCCGTAAGCCATGTGAGTCTGCGGGAAATCAGTGAATTAGACCTCGGGCGGATGCGGAAGGGCCAGGGTCTCCTGGTCGGGAGAGTGTCCGGTGAAACGGAGCTGCGAATTCTGCCTGATCGTTGGGGCGAGCCATACGGGGCGATGACGAAAGAGGATTTCGAAACCCTCGCCCTTCCGGTCGATTCGGTCGGGGAGATTGTGGTCAGCGGTGATCACGTGGTTCCCGGATATCTGAACGGGAGAGGGGATGCCGGGAACAAAATCAAGGTCGATGGAGTGGTTTGGCACCGGACCGGTGACGCGGGGCGACTGGATCGGACGGGACGGCTGTGGCTGATGGGACGCTGCTCGGCGAAAATGAAAATCGGGGTCAAAACCGTTTACCCGTTCTCGATCGAATGCGCCGCCGTGGAGACTCTCGACGTCCGGCTGGCCGGTTGTCTTCCGACCGGGACCGGATATTTGCTGGCCATCCCCGAGACGGGACGCAAAGTCGGCCCGGAGGAGATCGCGAAAGATATTCCGAGGCCGGAAAGGGTGGTCCAGCTGCGCGATTTTCCCGTGGACAAACGACACAACGCCAAGATTGATTACCAGGCGTTGAGAAAGCGTGCGGGACTTTGCGAATACAAAGGATAGCGCACCTCAGGCAAGGAGCGACGGCGGATGAAACAGCGCTCGGGTGTAACCACAAGTGCGTGGCCGAAAAGGCATCCAACGGCACCCCCTTGTGCCGGGAGGGCGGCTGTCCTCAGCCGCCGCGATACGCCGGAAGGGGGATCCGATGCACTTCCGAAAGATTCCCGCGCCGCCGCATAGATTCCGGGGCTTTCCATTCCCCTCCCCGCAATGCGGCGGCTGAGGACCAGTCTTCGCAAAACTTCTTTTCGTCCAGTGCGTGCCCCCAGTCCCATCCCGCTGATAGCAACCGACTGGAGACATTGCTTCTATGAAACTTCAGCATTCATGCGGGTTTCATTCCATGTGGTTCACCCGGTCGGCCGGGATTTTGGCTTCGCCGTGTCAAGAGCCGTCCGACCACGGTTTCCCTGGGGTCAAACTTCTTGATAACCGTAAAGTGATGCTTTATGGTTTCTGAGATGAATTGGAAAACGCTTACAGCGAAGAAGACCCGGCTGGATGGCTACCGACCGCTGCCGCCGGAGTTAGTGAAAAACCTGGAGCAGTGGTTCATTATCGAGCTGACCTACACCAGCAACGCGATTGAGGGGAATACACTGACCCGCAAGGAGACGGCTGTCGTGGTTGAGAAAGGGCTGACGGTGGGCGGGAAGTCGCTTGTCGAGCATTTGGAGGCGACCAACCACGCACGCGCCCTTCAAAAAATATTGAAACTGGCCGAGGGGAGGACAAAAGACCTCACTGAGCGGGCCATCCTGGATATTCACGAGACGATTCTCAGGGGGATTGATGATGGCAACGCCGGGCGTTATCGCTCCATCGCAGTCCGGATTTCCGGCTCAATGGTTGTTCTCCCCAATCCGGTCAAAGTTCCAGACCTCATGACGCGCTTCACCAGCGGGA
>CAZDRT010000339.1:0-2433 GCA_964507815.1 uncultured Puniceicoccaceae bacterium | reverse complement strand
TCAGCCCGCTGAAAGCAGCCCATCGAAGACATTGCTCTTCTCGCCGTGGCGAGGCAGCCGCCCTCCCTCAACCAATGGAATAACAGCCCATTTCAAAATCCCGTTGTTTTACGATTTTTCTCCACGCACTTGTGGTCACACCCGTCAGCGGGCACACCGATCATTTTTCGCTTGGGAGCCGTCCGCGCTTCCTTCATCCTTCTTCCATGAAACTCAGTGAAAACATCGAAAAGGAACTGAACCGGCAGATCAACCAGGAGATGAGCGCGGCCTACGCATACCTGGCCGCGAGCGCGTGGTTCGAAACGGAGAACCTGACGGGCTTTTCCAAGTGGATGGCGGTACAGCGGACCGAGGAACTGGAGCACGCGGAGCGCCTGATCACGTATCTCCAGGACCGGGGCGGACATCTGAAACTGGAGGCGGTCGAGCGCCCCCGCTCGGAATTCGGCTCGGTCATGGAAGCCTTTCAGGCGGCCCTGGCGAGCGAGGAGAACAACACCCGCTCGATTCACGACCTGTATCATTTGGCCGTGGAGGAAAAAGACTATTCGACCCAGTCTTTCCTTAAGTGGTTTATCGACGAGCAGGTCGAGGAGGAGAGTACCATGCACGAGATGATCGGGCTCCTCGAGCACGCCGGCGACGACCGGTCCGCCCTCCTGGTTCTCAACGATCAAGTCGGCAAGCGCGGCCCCGAGGAGACCTGACCGCGGAGCGGGTGGATGAAACCGGCGGGCCCGCACTCCGGAAATCCCCGCGACCCCGCAACCGCCCGCTCCGCGATCCCGGAAAAGGGCCGATTCGCCCGCAAACCCATTTTTTCCGGAAACGGAGGAATTCATCCGATACTGCGAAAAAATCTGGAACGACACACCATGAAAACTGAATCCGCACTCCAAACCCACGGCCTGACAAAGCGCTTCGGCGCGCTCCACGCGGTCCGTGATCTCAACCTGACGCTTCCGACCGGCTCCCTTTGCGCCCTCCTTGGGCCAAACGGATGCGGCAAAACGAAAGGAACCCCGTCATGAAAACAAATCCGTTTCTCGCCCAACTCGAAAAAGATTTCCGCCGCATCGCGTGGCCAGCCGTCCTGTGGTCCGTCGCTTTGGTCCTCTACAGCGCCCTCGGCTCGCCGTGGTTTCTCGCCTGGGCCGGAGAGGGATGGACACTGAGTGAGATCCGCACGTGGAACGGAGTTCTGGCCTTGGTCGCGACCCTCCTCGTCTTCGCCTTCCCGGTGCTCCTGCTCGGTGGCTTCTATGAGGATCCGCCCGTGCGCCCCACCTCTTTCCACCGGACGCGCCCGGTGGGAGCCCTCGCCCTCACCCTCTCGCAGAAGTCTCGCTCACGCAACCCGGTCGCGGCGGTTACAACGATATTCCCTATGTGGGGATTTCGCTCGCCTGGGCCGTTCCCAACGCGCGCGAGGGGGTCGGCGTCGCGCTGATCGGGACGCGGACCCGGGTACGGGGCGCACCCCTCCGTTGGGAGCAGGGCTCTTCGGGTTTTGACGGCCGGGGTGCGATGGCCGTGGAGGCCTGGGGGCTGACCGCTGCCGCCGGCTCCGAGCCCCGCCGCCAATCGCTTATCCTGCGGATTCCCACCGACCGACTCTCCGAATTGATCGTCCCCGGGGCTTCGTTTGAAACCACGGCGTGGTTCCGGGTCGTTCGTTTCGGCCCACCCACGGTCTTCGAGCGGCCCGCGCGGGGTTCCGCTCGGATTGGCGATGGATTCTTCCATCTACTCGAATGGAAAGAGAAAACTCCCAACGGCCTGGGAATCCGATTTTTTTGGCTGGCCCAGGGGAGTGACGACCTGCCGGCGGTGGTTCTGGTCGGCCCGGAAGGCAGGGAGTGGGCGCGCCGGGGCGGAGAGTGGGCGGACGGCGACACCCTCTTGTTCGAGAGAAGCGATGGAACGGTACGGGCAATCGACCTGAAAAAGAGGGAGGGATTCGGGCGAAGCGCCTATGGATCCGATACCCGGGAGGCGACGGAAGAGGAGCGGTCCCGGGCTTTCAGCGCTAACGGTTGATACACCCCATGTTGGCCCAGAGAGGTTCGGCGGTTTCCGCAGGCCCCGCCACCTTCGGATCGAGGGGCAAGCCCCGCGACCACGGGGGGAGGCTTGTGGTTACACGCGGAAACCGTGCCCCTGACGTCGTCCCACGGCGGTAGTCCACGGATCGAGATTGATCTGATAATCGTGCGTAAGCCGCCGAACCACGGCGGGAGGGCGGCTGTCCTCAGCCGCCGCGATACGTCGGAAAGGATCCGATGCACCTCCGAAAGATTCCCGCGCCGCCGAAATTATTCCGTGGCTTTCCATTCTCTTCCCCGCAATGCGGCGGCTGGGGACCCGTCTTCGCAAAAACTTCGTATTGTTCTGTGACCGCCCCCCAGTCAAATTCCGCTGACAGCAACC
>CAZDRT010000338.1:0-2441 GCA_964507815.1 uncultured Puniceicoccaceae bacterium | reverse complement strand
GCCTGCGAGAAGGTGACGGCCTTCATCGACGTGCAGGGAAAGGCTCTCTACTACGTGGTCGCTGCCTGGACGCCGGACTTCACCGGCTACGTCGTCGATTACGGTATCTTCCCCGATCAGCATCGGCGGCATGTGACGCTGCGGCAGATTACCCGGACGCTGCAGCAGAAGTTTCCCGGCACCGGCCAGGAAGGTGCGTGGCGGGCCGGATTCGAGGCTCTGTCCGCGAAGCTCATCGGCAGGGAATGGAAGCGCGACGACGGCACGGTGCTGCACATCAGCCGCCTTCTCATTGACGCCAACGACGGCAACGCATCGGGCACGGTGTATGACTTCTGCCGTCAGTCGGCCCATGCATCGGTGGTCATGCCCAGCCGTGGTAAGGGTGTGACCGCTTCGGCCATGCCCTTTTCGGATTACCGCAAAAAACGCGGCGACCGGGTGTCGGAGTTCAACTGGCGCATCCCGGCGGTGAATACCCGCAGCGCCGTGCGGTATATCCTCTTCGACACCAATTACTGGAAATCATTTATCCGCAGCCGCTGGCGGGTGGCGATGGGAGACCCCGGCTCGCTTTCCCTCTTTGGCAATCAGCCGGAACAGCATCGAATGTTCACAGACCAGATGGTGTCCGAGTACTCGGTGCGTACCGAAGGCCGGGGCCGGGTGGTGGACGAGTGGCAGATCCGCCCCAACGCCTCGGACAACCACCTCTTCGACTGCCTGGTCGGTTGCGCGGTAGCCGCGTCCGAACAGGGCGTGATTCTCCCCGGCACCGGCGGCACGGTCAGCCGCAAGAAGCCCCGCATCAAGCTCTCCGAATTGCAGCGCCGCTGATTTCGGTCCCGCTTTCATGTCCACTCATTCTCAGGAGGTCACGCATGATCAAAACAGAAACCGCACCACCCAAGCCGTCAGTGACGGAGGAAGACGCGCTTCCTCCCTATACGCCGGAAGAGCTGCACCGGATCGCGCTGGCGCATGTAGACCGCTATTTCTCGTTGCCCGGGGATGCGCGCGAGGACGCGGCAGGCGCATTCATCCTTGGCGCGGTGGAGGCCCAGCAGCGGGCAAAGCCCGGCAAAGGCATCCGGACCTACCAGTACCGCGCCGGGCTCTGGGCTGCCGGGCAGTTTGTCCGGGACTGGGGCGAACACCGGAACATGGCCACCGCCTCTCTCGAACTCATGACCGCGCTTCGAACCAACCCCGACGCCGAGGACGATGACGCGCCTATCGAGTGTGCGTTTCCCGGCGATGCCGTCCGCGACGATCCGTTGGAGCGAATGATGGAGGCAGAAGAGGCGGATCAGATCCGGGACGCAATGAACATTCTCCCGGCGCGTTCACGGCGGATTGTGGAGATGCATGTGCTTGAGGGAATGACCTTCGATCAGATCGGGCGGGCGGTGAATCTGGAACGGAGTCGGGCGTATCGGGTTTACGTCGACGCGATCAGGCTTCTGCGGGAGGAACTTGAACGCCGGAGATAATCCGTTTTTCCATTATCTTGCCGGGCTTGAAGGTCACGGACTTCCGTTCCGGCACCATCACCTCTTCCCCGGTGCGGGGATTTCTCGCCTTGCGCGGCTTGCGGGTGCGGACGTCGAAGACGCCGAAGTTCCGCAGCTCCAACCGGCCCTCGCTCGCAACGGTATCGATAATCCCGTCCAGCACCATCTGAACGATCTGCTTGGCCTGGCTTTGATTGATCTTCAGTTCCGCCGCAATTTTGAGTGCGATGTCGTTTTTCGTCATTTCCGATTCCAATCGATTGATCCAGAACAGGATACGACGTTTTCCGGATTCCGGCAAGCCCTCTTCCGAACAGGGGGCCGCAACTATTTTCCGAAAATACGCCGATTCGCTAACAACAAATCACCCCCTCCCACATGGTTTCCATGGAGGGGGGCGAGTCGCCCCTGACCTTAACGCAAGCGTCTACGAAATGCTTTTTCCTGCTGCCTCCCGTTGGTCGGGGTGGATTGATTCCCGAAGTCGAGGAAACGTGATGCCCGAGAATCTCGACCAATCGATTCAGGACAACGCCCGCAACCCCAAACGGGCCTCGGGCGATGCGGGATCGGTCGAACAGCATTCCCTGAAAGATCAGATCGAGGCCGACCGGTATCTCGCCTCCAAGGAAGCGGCCAAGGCCAAAAACCGTGGTGTCCGCTTCTCCAAGATGGTGCCTCCCGGCGCCGCCGGGTGACCCGGCTGTCAATAACACTGTCGTGTAAATCAAATCTCCCATCTCCATGCCTCCCGTTGGTCGGGGCAATTCGTCTGCCGAGGTATTTCCATGCCCGAAGCCGCCACCGAGAAGAAACCGATCCGGATGAGTGATCTGCGGGCCGTGCCGGTTCGCCGCGTACGCGCCCGGTTTGACTCGGCGGAGACCACCGACAACAACCGCCGCCACTGGGCGCGCGCCGATGGAC
>CAZDRT010000337.1:0-2449 GCA_964507815.1 uncultured Puniceicoccaceae bacterium | reverse complement strand
ATCGTGCATCCGCGCCAGAAGCTCCTCCCGCAATTCCTGCCCCCGGACCTCGTTTCCGGCGAGCAACTTGGCCAGGACCTCGGCGGTGAGCGGCTGCCAGGGAGTGGGTTCCGGATAGAGCACCGCGAAGCGCCGGACAATCTCCTCATCGGAGACCACCCGCTCGGGCGGCACCTCGGCCAGGACATGGAAATGGTTGTCCATCACGGCGTAGGTGATCACCCGCACCCCGGAAAACGCGGCCACCTGCCAGATCAGCTTCCGCAGGTACTCCTTCTCCCGCGCTCCGAACCACTTCTCCCCGTTCACCGTCCGGCTCATCAGGTGATAATAAGCCCGAACCCCTTCACTGAGCTTAATTCTCAAACGATGGCGTCGTATTTTTCTTTTCATAACCCCAAAATTCAAAATTTTTTCAGAAGCGTCAAGACCCAATTGTAGTCTGGCACCAAAAATCCAAAAGTCTTCCTTCAACCCGGAGGTTCTGTCCGCGACGGGGAGGTCATCGGCGCGGCCAACGCGCGCGGCCTGGCCATGGTCTTCACCGGAGTGCGCCATTTCCGGCACTGAATCCGATCTGGACGCGTGGCGGTTTTTTTGCGATTACTCCCGGTCTTGGCGGTCGTTTGTTCGGACGAGTGCTTCGCTTCATCATGACCTCCCAATTGATCGCCGTATTCATCGGGGGCGGCCTCGGGGCCTCCTGCCGGTTTCTGGTCAGCCTCGGGATGGGGAAGGCGCTTCCGGCGCATTCCCTTCACCTGGCGACCATGGTCTGCAATGTGAGCGGTTCCTTCGTGATCGGGCTGGCGGCGGCTCTGGCCGTCGGAAATTCGTTCGCGGAACATCCGCTATTCCGGCATTTTCTTTTGATCGGTTTCCTCGGCGGCTATACGACTTTCTCGAGCTTCAGCCTCGAGACGCTCACCCTCCTGCAGACCGGGCAGACCCGGGCCGCCTTGACCGCCGGGATCGCGACAGTGGCTCTCTGCCTTCTCGGAGTGGCCGTCGGTTCCAGTCTCGGCAACTACCTCCGCGCCCAGTAGGTGGTTCTTCCGGCGGGCGGAACTCGCCGCGGACACAAGGTCCGGCCCATCAAGCGCGAAAACAAAAGTCGGGAAATCGGAAAAATCCGTTTCTCGACAAGTTGGTCGGGCCGGACTACGGTCCCGGGCTCCATGGAAAATTCTGAAATCTCCGACGCCATCGACGGCGTACACCGTATCCTCCAAGCGGCGGTCGAGGCCGGGGCGAGCGACATTCACCTGAAGTCGAACAAATCGCCTCTCCTGCGCGTGCGCGGTTCGCTGATCCCCCTTGAGGGCTTCGACCCGCTCCCGCCCGAAACGATCGGGGTTTTCATGGATCATTCGGCCACCGGGATTTGCCGGGAACAGTGGGAACGTGAGTTCCAGGTGGATTTCGCCTATCTGCTGCCCGGGGTCGGGCGCTTCCGCGTCAACGGTTTCATGCAGCGGACCCTGCCGGGGCTCGTTTTCCGGTTGGTCAGCGCGAATCCTCCGACCCTCGCCGAATTGAACCAGAAACCGGAACTTTTCGAAAAACTCTGCGGCCTTCCGGACGGAATCGTCCTGCTCTGCGGGCCGACCGGCTCCGGGAAAAGTTCAACCCTCGCCGCCATGCTCAACCACATCAACCGGACCATGAGCAAGCACGTCGTGACCCTGGAGGATCCGATCGAGTACACTTATACCGACGACCGTTCCCTCATCAACCAGCGGGAGATCGGAATCGACATCCACTCCTTCGACGACGGACTCCGGGCGGTTCTCCGCCAGGACCCGGATGTCATCCTCATCGGTGAAATGCGCGACAAGGCCACCTTCGAGACCGCGCTGCGGGCGGCCGAGACCGGGCACCTCGTCCTATCGACCCTCCACGCGGCCCATTCGCAACAGGCGATCCGGCGCCTGTTCGAGTTCTTCCCTCCGGAGCAGCAGGAAATCATGCGCAGGCAGATCGGCCAAGCCGTTCGATGCACCATCGTGCAGAAACTTATCCCGACTCTCAAAGGCGACGGCCGGGTCCCCGCCAAGGAGGTCATGATCGTCGATCCGTCGATCCGCAAACTGATCGAAGCGGGGCACTTCGAGAAACTGCATTCCGCAATCGAGGCGGGCCGGGACACGGGTTCCCAGACCTTCAACGCCGATCTCCACCGACTGGTGAAGGCGGGGGCGATTTCCACGGACATGGCGCTGACCTTCTCCCCCAATCCGCAGCAGATGGAGATGAATTTGAAAGGAATCTTCTTGAGTTCCGGCGGGCTTGTCAGCTGAACAGGGGAGATGGATAAACAAAAACCCGGAATCCTCTTCGCCGGCCAGGGAGCCCAGACCGTCGGGATGGGAAAAAGTCTCTTCGACGGGAGCGAAAACGCGCGCGCCCGTTTCGCGGAGGCGGACGAAATCCTCGGCTGGGATCTTTC
>CAZDRT010000336.1:0-2451 GCA_964507815.1 uncultured Puniceicoccaceae bacterium | reverse complement strand
AGGTGGGCGCTGAAGCAACCCACCCACTTTGGCCGCCCAAATATGCAGTTTCAGCCCGCTGAAGACAATACTTCGCCGCGTGAAGAGCACGAGGGGCTACCGGCGATTTTCCGCGAGGGCGCGGGCGGTCTCGTAGCGTTCGCGGAATCGGTCGGCCAGCTCCCGGGCGAGACGCACTTCCTCGATTTTATTCCCGGAGCGCAGAGTCTCGGCGATCGGTCCCGAGGCGGCGGCGAAATCGATCTCCTTTAGATCGTTGAACACGGCCAGGGCGGCCTCGGCGGCGGCGGTGTCCCCGCGCCGCCGGGCCTCGGTGATCGCCTCCCACGCTTCGGTCAGCTCCTTTTTCGGATCGATGAAAGCCACCCGGATCAGGAAGCGCAGGGGGGAGAACAGACGGCCGGTCCAATCGGAGCGATAAACGAAATCGCTGACCTCTTCGTAAGGATTGACATCCGGCTCCGATAGATTTTCGCGGAAGGGGTCCTCGTAGATCGTCCGCAGGGCGGGACTTCGGCGGAGGGAATACTCGACGGGACCCTCCTCCGCGCCGGCCCGGTATCCCCAGAGCTTCTGCCCTTCCGCGGAGAGAACAAATTCGAGAAAGGCATCGGCCACCCCGCGATTGGGAGCGCCCCGGAGGATGCCTATCGGATCCGCCGACAGCGTCGAAGCCCCCTCCGGCGTGAGATAGCGCAACCGGTCGCCGCCGCCGCGGGTGGCGACGACCTCGGACTGATAACGCCCGTAGAAATCAATGGTCATCCCGACCGCGCAATCCCCCTTGGCCACGTCCATCGGGCCTTTCGTGGCCGAGTCGGTGAAGTAGCGGGCGTTGGCCGATATTTTCTGGATGAGGAGCATCGCATCCATCCACCCTTCGGGAACCCCCCGGGCCTCCGCCTGCGCGACCGGGAGCCCCTCCGCCTCGAGTGCCCGCACCCGCTGGTGCATCTTTTCCTGGACGATCATCTCGAAGGCCTTGGTCATCGATCCGCTCTTGGTCGGGTCGGCGAGGGCGACTTCCCCGATCAACCGGGGGTCGGCGAGGTCGTCCCAGCGGGTCGGCGGGCCTTCGATCCCCAGGCGGCGGAGGGCGTCCCGGTTGTACATGATGCCGAAACTGGAAAGAACGGCTCCGACCCAGCGACCCTCCCGGTCCCAGAAAACTTCACCCGCGAACTCGCGGGGAAAAAGTTCGTCCGGAAAGCGCGCGGCCAGTTCCTCCGGCTCCTTCCAGGGAACGAGGGTTCCGATGGCCGCCTGCCGGATGAATTCATAGCTCCCTCCGCCGAAGAAAACATCGATCCCGACGGAAACCGGGGAATCGAGAAAGGCGCGGCGGGCCTGCTCGGCGGGGTCGCCCTCCCCGGGGGTGTCGTCCAATTCAAGACGGCGGTTTCCGTAGGCCGCCCGCACCTCGGGCGTCCATTCGCGACCGAGATCCGACCGCCAGTAGTTCCGGAAGGCGTTTTCGTACTCCGACCCGATAAAGCGGACAATCTCGCTCGTGCCGCCGACCACCCGCCAATCGACATCGACCGTGCGCCCGGTCCGCTCCTCGTACCACTGGCGGAAGCCGGTCTCGAATTCGAACCGGATGGCTTCGTTGTGCGGGGTGATGACAACCACCGTGTCCTCGGAACCGCCGATCGTTTCCTCGGAGCGCTGCAGGGCGAAAGGGAGCCCGACCACCACCAGGATAAAGAGGAGAATGACAAGCGACTTCACGATCCGGGTGCCTCCTTTTCGCCCCGCACCGGATCAGCCGGGCAGGATGACCACATCCTCGATGTCGGCTGACAGGAACAGGCCTTCGGCCCGCGCGCCCGCGCGGTGTTTCGGATTGAGTTCGGAGACACGGAGGCACTCCTCCCCGTGGTAGAACTCATGGTGGGAGACCTCCCCGAAATAGACCGACTCCCCGATCCGGCCGCCGATGGCGTTCTCCTCCGGCTCGCTCTCGAAAATCCGCAGCATTTCCGGACGGATGCAGACGGTCGCCGCGACGCCCTCCGCCGGTTCCTCCGCGAATCCGGAAAGAACGCCCGCGAGGGCGCCCACCGCCGTGCGGACAAGCGCCTCACCGCCGCCGGCCCGCTCGACCACCCCGGGGAGGAAATTGGTTTCGCCGATAAACGAGGCGACCGTGCGGGTTTCCGGGCGGCGATAGACCTCTCCCGGCGAACCGACCTGAAGGATCCGCCCCGCCTCGAAGACCGCCATCCGGTCGGCGATGGAGAGGGCCTCCTTCTGGTCGTGTGTCACGTAAACGGTCGTCAACTCGAATTCCTTGCAAATCCGGCGGATCTCCAGCCGCATCTCGTTGCGCAGTTTCGCGTCGAGGTTGGAGAGCGGTTCGTCGAGCAGGAGGCACTGCGGGCGAACGACGAGGGCCTCAATCACCGAGTGACACAGGGCGTCAACCGGCAAGTGGGCGTAGTTGAGTTT
>CAZDRT010000335.1:0-2473 GCA_964507815.1 uncultured Puniceicoccaceae bacterium | reverse complement strand
TGCAGTCTCAGCCCGCTGAAAGCAGCCGACTGGAGACAATGCTCTTCTGTGACTGGCCGCAGTCTCAGCCCGCTGAAAGCAGTCCACTGAAGACAATGCTACGCCGTGGCACGGCAGCCGCCCTCCCTCAACCGATGGATAACGTCCCATTTCAAGATCGCGGAGCTTTACGATTTTGCTCCACGCATTTCCGGGTACACCCTCTTTCCGCGGCGTTACTCGTTTTCTGGATCGCATTTTCGGCGGGTTGTGCGTCGGCTCCGGTATCGTCGGAGGAGGGGGCCGGGATTGAGACCGCCGAAATCCTGGCCCGGTTGGAGACGGCCGGTGAGGGGACGGCCGAAACGGTGGCGGACTTCCCCCGGGTGACGGCGACGACCCGAATGCTTTCGGAACGGATCGAGGCCGAATCCCTGCAACAGGAGGAGGGCTCCTCTTTCTCCCGTTACGGCGGGCGCGTCGCCGGTTATCCGGCGCTGTTGCGATTGAAGAACGAGGACGACATCCCCGCCGCGGTCAGCCGGATCGACATCCGGCGGCGCAACCCGGATTCGTTCGGGCGGTATGACCCGTTCCTCGGGACCGAGCCGCTGGTGCTGCAGCCCGGGGAGTCCTGGGAGGGCGCGTTCATTGTGTCGCGCAGAACCGGCTGGTTCCGTATCGAAGCCGGCCCCGCCGCGCCCGAGGGATGGGATCCGGTACACGGCGGCGCGTTGCCCCGGGTCTTCTTCCGCGGGGCGGTCGGAAACGACCGTCAGCTGGCGGTGACCTTCTGGAATCTCGGCGGGGAGGAGACCGTTTTCCAATACTGGATCGCGAACGGCGAGCCGGAGGGGATTCCGGACGATCCGGCCGCCGCGGGGACGATCCGTCTCGCCAGTGGCGGCAGGACGACGGTCTCCGCCGACCTGCGGAACCGCAACTGGGCTCTTGTCACCCGGGCGGGAGACGGGAAATGATAAGGGTATGAAGGCGTACCTCGATCTAATGCGGGAGATCCTCGAGCGGGGAACCTTTCGCGGCGACCGGACGGGTACCGGCACCTGGTCGCTCTTCGGCGCCCAGCTCCGGTTTCCCCTCGCGGAGGGCTTTCCCCTGGTGACGACAAAGAAGGTTCACCTCAAATCCATCATCCACGAGCTGCTCTGGTTTCTCCGGGGGGAGACCAACGTGCGTTCCCTCCAGGCCGAGGGGGTGACGATCTGGGACGAATGGGCGGGGCCCGACGGTGATCTCGGCCGGGTGTACGGCGCGCAGTGGCGTTCGTGGAGAAGGCCGGACGGTTCGACGGTGGACCAGATCGCGGAAGTGGTACGCTCCATCCGCGGGAATCCGGAGAGCCGCCGCCACCTGGTCTCGGCCTGGAATCCCGGAGAAATCGCCGAGATGGCGCTTCCGCCCTGCCACGCCCTTTTCCAATTCTACGTGGCCGACGGCAGGCTGAGCTGTCAGCTCTACCAGCGCAGCGCCGACATCTTTCTGGGAGTGCCCTTCAACATCGCCTCCTATGCGCTCCTCCTGCTGATGATCGCCCGGGTCTGCGATCTTGAGCCGGGAGATTTCGTGCATACCTTCGGCGACGTCCACCTCTACGCGAACCACCGCGAACAGGCGGAGACCCAGCTGACCCGCGAACCGCGGGCCCTGCCGCGGATGAAGTTGAACCCGGGCCGACGGCGGCTGGAGGATTTCGTTTACACCGACTTCACGCTCGAGGGGTATGATCCGCACCCGGCGATCCGGGCACCCGTGGCGGTCTGATGGGGGCGGAAGGTCAGTTGCCGGCGGAAGAAACCGCGGAAACGCCCCGCCCCCGGTGGATCGCGGTCGCGGCCATGGCGGAGAACCGGGTGATCGGGCGCGGGGGGACCCTGCCCTGGCGGCTTCCGGGCGATCTCCGGTTCTTCAAGGAACTGACGACCGGCGGGACCTTATTGATGGGGCGGAAGACCTACGCGTCGATCGGGCGTCCACTTCCCGACCGGAGGAATCTCGTCGTGAGCCGGTCGCGCCCCCGCATTCCCGGAGTCGAGGTTTTCGGGGGGATTGATGAGGCGGCGGCGGCGGCCCCCCCCGCCGGGCCGCTCTTTGTGATCGGCGGATCGGAAATCTACCGGCAGACCCTGGCCCGGTGCGACGAGGTCTATCTGACGAGGGTGGAGGGCGAGTTCGAAGGGGATGCCTTCCTGCCGACTTTCGAGGAGGACTTTCCGCCGCCGGAACGGGTTCGGGCCGGGGAAGGCTTTGTGGTGGACCACTTCCGAAGGGGGTAACCACAAGTGCGGGGGAGCGAAATCGTAAAACACCGCGATTTTGGAATGGGACGAGATTCCATCGGTTGAGGGAGGGCGGCTGCCGTGCCACGGCGTAGCAGTGTCTCCGGTCGATTGCTGTCAGCGGGATTTGACTGGTGGGCAGGCACTGGACGAAAAGAAGTTTTGCGAAGACGGGTCCTCAGCCGCCGCATTGCGGG
>CAZDRT010000334.1:0-2525 GCA_964507815.1 uncultured Puniceicoccaceae bacterium | reverse complement strand
GTACGCGGTGCCGCCGGAGAGATTTTCTCCGCCAACGGAGACGATCCCCGAATAACTCCCTCCCATGAAGAGTCCTCCGTCCGACCCGACAATGAATTCGGTCCGGGCGGGCAGCGGGTCGTAAGTTTCAACAACCACCCCCTCTTCCGGATCGTAGCGGAAGACCTCGACTGCTTGCTCCAGAGGAACTCCGTCCAACTCCAAAATATCTTTCCGCGCGGCGATGATCACCCGGCCATCCCCTGCTATTTCCAACCCGTCCAGCGCGATACTCTCGGAACTGGATCCAGTGGGATGGGTGAAAATGTGCGGCTTGGACCATCTGCCAGAACCGGAATAATCGAAAGGAACCAAAAGTAAGTTCCAATACTCGTTCAAAGGATAGGATCTGCCGAAACGGGCCGATCGGCTTTCCCATTCGAACCGGGGACCGACGCAACTCACCGCGAGATAGCCCCGACCGTTCTCACCCGCGACCAGACCCCCAATCCAATCGTCCGTATCGGCGACCCCTCCGCCAAGGACAGCCCTCGACGCGCCTGCCTCGCTCAATACCCAAAGATAGACATCACTATCCCCGTCGTCTCCGAAATAACTCAACGTCCTTCCCCCGAAGTCGGTTCGTCCGCGATACGATCCGGCGATCAGGATCGAGCCGTCCGCAGCCACCTCGAGATTGTTGACAAAAGTATCCTTTCCAAAATCCTCGGGGCCGCGGGATAAGATTTCTTCCTGAGCACCGGTCACCGGATCGTACACCAAAACGAAAACGTCACGGTTGGAGTCGCCCTCATTCGACCAGAAGGAGCCGCCGCTCACACTCCCACTGTGAAAGTCAGGAGTGGAGGCAATGGCCGACCCGGCAAAGCTGCCGCTCCCAAAAAATTCGCCCGCAATCACCACGGTCCCATCGCTCTCGTTGATGTCGATCCATTCGTATTCGTGAGAATTACTCCCATCCCCCCCCGAACTATCGCGAAGCCAAAGAAAGGTTCCGTCGGGTGCAAGACACATGGCGTAGTTCCCAAACCGATCAGCGGTGCCGAGAATCGATGCCGAACCCCCATTTCTTCGCATCCTCATTTCCTCTCGGAACTCGCCGCAGAGGTAAATCCGCCCGACTTCATCGACAGCCAAATCCAGAATGTCGAGACTGCTGGAATCGGTGAGATTCACGATCCATTCAGGCTCTCCTTCCGGGGTAATCCGGGCCACATAAGACCCTCTCGTCGATTCATCCGGAGTCAGAGTCCATTCGCCGAAGGTGACGCTGTCCCGGTAGCCCCCTGCGATGATCAGGCCACCGTCCGGTGACGAAGCGAGGTGGGCGGGGGTTCCCCCCGACCAGGACTCGGCCCACAGGATTGCGTCGGCGGCTCCGACTTCCATCGTCAACGGGGTTTCCGCCACGTATCCGTTCTCATCCGTAACCCGCACACGGAAACGCAACGTCTCGTCCGCAGCAGGTGCAGCCGTCGGAGAGAGGCGCAGGATCGCCGAATCATCGGTATCGAGCGCGAAGAAGCCGTTGTGTTCATCGCCCTGCCCGTCCACCAGATCAAATTCATAGGAGCCCTCGCCATCCGCATCCCGGGCCGAAAGTCGGGCCACCTCCCCGCCGGCAGCCAGATTGACAGACACCACCGAGCGGTCGGTCATAGCGAACGGAGGCGAGGTCGGAGCCACCTCGTCATCAAAAGCGAGGAGAAGACCCCGCGGTTCTTCGGCGGGAAATCCAAGAGAGGCGAACACCGCGTCGCCCTCTCCATATCCGGAGAGCCAAACAACTCCGCCGGACGACAAATCGAGGGTCTCGAACTCGATGGGGCCGCTGCCCCGCACCCGCCGCAACTCTCCCGCCGCCGACCAGTCCAGGCGCAGGATATCGAACCCTGTGGGTGCTCCCGCATCCACTCCCCCTACCCGGGTCTGTGCTCCGCCGACCTCAGCGAAGAGCACCGGACCTCCACCCGGACCAACCCGCAAAGCCTCCCGGTCGGTAAGGTTCTCCCCCCCGACCGACACAACCGTATCGGCCCACTCCAGCGATCCGGTCGAAGCGGAAGCCGAAAGAATGAATACGCCGTTGTCGGACGCCTCCGCCACCGGCACTCCAAACGGCACGAAATCCTCGCGGCGATAATCGCCTGCGACAAACACACGGCCACTCCCGGCCGCCACATCCCGAACAAACTGAACTTTTCCAAGATCGGACACCCATGCAAATGATCCTGCGGTGTCGATCCGGGCCAGAAAACCGCGAATCTCCGGGTTGTGGGTATCTTCGACAGGCAACGATTGGCCGTTCCCCAGGCCCAACCCACCCGTGCTGTAATAATGTCCCCAAAGGACCGCCCCGCCCTCGGAAAAACGGATCCCGTTCACGCCAACCGGCGCGGCGTCCTCCCGGCCGACCCGGTGGCCCCATGCAAAATCGCCGTTCGCGTCCAACTTGACAACCATGTGGCCGATTCCGTTATCCGACCGGATCTCCGGCTCACCGATATTTCCCTCCGGACCAAACC
>CAZDRT010000333.1:0-2526 GCA_964507815.1 uncultured Puniceicoccaceae bacterium | reverse complement strand
ACCTCCGCGAAAACGTGGAAATGGTTGTCCATCACCGCGTAAGTGATCACCCGGACCCCGGAAAACTCCGCCACCTGCCAGATCAGCTTCCGCAGGTACTCCTTCTCCCGGATCCCGAACCATTTCTCCCCGTTCACCGTCCGGCTCATCAAATGGTAAAAGGCAAGGGAGCCTTCACTAAGTTTTAATCGAGGTTTTTTTCTCATGGATTTCTAAGTTTTGGAAATTTTCGAGGACGGTCAACAACTTTCTGACCATATCTAAAATCAATTTTTTATGACCGTGTCGCATAAAGTTTCTTCGGTCCCAACCGAAACTCCAAAAAATCAGTCCAAACGGCAATACCGTGTTCCCCCAAATACGAAGTCTGGATTCCCTTTCGATTCACGGCGTTGGCAGAGCCGCGAGACAGGCTTGCGGTTTTCCGCGCGGAGCGGCTACCTTTTCCGCCATGCAAGAATTTTCCGTGTACGAAGCGCTCGTCTTTTTTCTCATCCTTCTGGCCAGCCTGTCGGTCCACGAGTGGGCGCACGCCTGGACGGCCGAAAAGCTCGGCGACTCGACCGCCCGCATCATGGGGCGGGTGACTTTCAATCCCATTCCCCACATCGATCCGGTCGGAACGATCATCGTTCCGGCGTTTTTTCTCTTCTTTTCGGGGGGAGGTGCTTTTTTCGCCTGGGCGAAACCGGTTCCCGTCAATCCGCGGAATTTCGGCAAACCCACCCGGGACGATATTCTTGTGGCGATGGCCGGACCCGCCTCGAACCTCGCCATATGCCTTCTGGTTGCCGTTCTCTTCGGCCTCGCGTTCCGGTTTGCGGATCCCACCGGCTTTCTCGAACTGGCGCGGGATGTGATTCGGATCAATGCGCTCCTTTTGGTCTTCAACCTGATCCCGGTCCCCCCTCTTGACGGCTCCCACGTCCTGCGGCACCTCGTCGGCATGAGCGAGACCGCCTTCCTGCGCTTTTCCCAGTTCGGATTCATGATTCTGCTGGCCCTGCTGTTCCTCACCCCCTTTCCGCGCATTCTCTGGGGCGGAATCCTGGTGGTCGCCAATCTGGCCTTTTCCGTGATGCGGACGGTGGGCGGGGTGTAGGCATCAAAAGAATTTGTCGTAAAGAAACCCGCCGGTCATCCCCGCGAAAAAGAGAATTCCGAACCAGCTCAGAATCCGCAGAACCGGACCGGGGCGATGCTCCCCGGGGACGTTGTCTCCGGACATGACCGCGAAATTGATCCCCGCCAGGACGGGGGAGGTGACGAAGGAAACGATCGCGGCGAACCCCAGCAGTTGCAGGAGGTTCCTTACGAAAACCAGCACGATCACGGAGGCCGCCGCGACCGCGACGACGATCCAGATGCGGTGGAGGAGGGAAAACCGCGGCATCAACCGGGGAACGATCAAGGAGGTGCAGGCGGCGAGCGCCCGCGGGTAGCCATCGACGCAGGTGAGCGAGGTGCTGAGCATGGTGACGAAGGCCGCGAAGAGAATCAGGCCGCGGGACCAGTCGCCGATGTTGCGCGCGTAGAGGTCGATGAGTTGCCGCGAAAACGGGATTCCTTTCTCGGAAAATTGCTCGCCGCTTCCATACATGACCAGGGCACCGAGAGCGAGAAAAATCACGGCCATCCCGACGGCGACCACGTAGCCTAGGTGGAAATCGAAGAGGGTCTCGCGCACGGTCGCGAAGTGTCCGGTCTGTTTCTCGCGGGAGAACATCCAGAGCGACGACCAGGCCGAAAGGTCGAGCGGCGCCGGCATCCAGCCCATGAGCATGATCAGGAAACCGAACGAGGCCCATGTCCACGGCGAGGGCCCCTGAAATCCGGGCTCGGCGACGGGACCTTTTCCCAACGCGAGAAGGAGGGCTGCGAGGGTCGAGATGGTGAGAACGACGACGACCAGCTTCGCCACTCCGTCGAGCAGGCGGTAGTGCCCGAGTAGAATGAAGGCCGCGCAACCAACCATGAGGGAAACCGTAAGCGCGGGCAGCGAAATCCCCGTGAGGCCGAATCCCGCGAGAAGGGCGGCGCTGAGCATGGAGACCCCGGCGATGTTGATCACGCCGGTCAGAACATTGATCCCCAGAAAGACGTAAACGAAGATGAGCCCCTTGCGCCGGTAGCCAGCCAAGAGCGATTCTCCCGTCGCCGCCGTGTACTTCTGCCCATAAAGGAAAAACGGATACTTAAAAAGATTCGCCAGTAACAGGAGCCCGACCAATTGCCAGCCGTATTCCGCACCGGCCCGGGTGGACCAGACCAGGTGGGAGCCGCCGATGGCGGCGCAGGCTACCAGGAGGCCGGGGCCGATGGCTTTGCGGAGGGAGTTTCGTGATTCTTGCGTCATGGGATGGGCAATGGGAAAGTAAAAACTGAGTGGCGGAAAAAGAAAGAAAACCCGCACTCGGGACGCAAGATTCTTCCGCGCCGCGACGGGACGGCGGGTGTAACCACAAGTGCGTGGAGCAAAATCGTAAAGCCCCGCGATTTTGCAATGGGCCGATATTCCATCGCTTG
>CAZDRT010000332.1:0-2531 GCA_964507815.1 uncultured Puniceicoccaceae bacterium | reverse complement strand
GGGAAGAATGCGGCCGATGGGTTCAGCGGATTTCAACCCGTTTCCCGGGAGAGTCTCCTGGCCATGGATCCGGATGTGATCCTGATCGCCCAATCCGACGGTCATGGCGGATCCCCCGCCTCGATCCGGGCACTGCGGGAAAGTCGGGCACTTTCCCAGGCAAAGGCCCTTCAAACCGGAGCGGTGTACGGTGTCCCCCTCGATGATTTGGCCTTCGGCCCCCGCTTGGGAGAGGCCGTGCTGCGATGGAACTCTCTCCTCGCTCAGGTGGTTGGAGAAACGGAGAAGTAGAGCCGACCCGGTTGGATGGCAGCGGAAAAGACTACTGCGACGGGGCCCCGGAGACCGCCCCGCTGGCTGATTCTCAGTGTTCTCGGGGGGCTGCTTCTGGCGGTCTCGATCTGGTCTCTCGCCAGCGGGGCGGTCGAGACGGGCTTCCCCGATGTTTGGCACGCGCTTCGCGGTGCGGGCGACTCCGGGCAAAGAAGTCTTCCGGAAATGGTGATCCGGGAGATCCGGCTGCCGCGACTGATTGGGGGAATTCTGGTTGGATCGGCCCTGACGCTGTCCGGGGCTCTCCTGCAGGGTCTGTTTCGAAATCCGTTGGCCGACCCCGCGCTCATCGGGGTCTCCAGCGGGGCGGCCATGGGGGGCGTACTGGCCCTGGTCGGGCTGCCGCTGGTCCTCGGCACGATGGCGGACGCCGGCCACGCGCCGCCGGAATCGGTTGCGACCTTTCTCGAGTGGTTCGGTCTCCCCGTTCTGGCCATGGGCGGAGCCGTTGGGACGACCTTCGTGATCTACCGGGTCTCGCTGGTCCGGGGGCGGACCCACGTGCCCGCCATGCTCCTCACGGGAATCGCAGTGAATGCGATCGGGGGTTCGTTCGTCGGCCTGTTGGTCACGGTCTTCGCCACGGACGAGCAACTCCGGTCGGTCACCTTCTGGACCCTGGGCAGTCTTGCGGGAATCAACTGGACAAGCGTCGGCATTCTGAGCGTTTTCATTGCGCCTGCGACGGTCGTCGCTCTGCGTTTTGATCGCTCTCTGAATTCCTTTCTCCTCGGGGAGGCGGAGGCTTTCCATCTCGGCATCCGCGTGCAGCGGGTCAAACGGATGGTCATCGTTCTGAGCGCATTGATGGTCGGAGCCACGGTGGCCTTTTGCGGGATCATCGGATTCGTCGGTCTGGTCGTTCCGCACATGCTCCGAACGGCTTTCGGACCGGATCACCGGCTCCTCCTTCCGGCGGGAATCCTTCTCGGAGCGATCATTCTGGTGACCGCCGACGTGGTCGCCCGGACTGCGGTGGCACCCTCCGAATTGCAGATCGGCATCCTCACCGCCCTGATCGGCGGCCCCTTCTTTCTCGCCCTTCTCCTACGGGCCCGCAAGAGCGGAGAAAATTCGGTCGGACCATGACTACGGATGGCCGGGAAATTCTGCGGGCCTCCGCCGTGACGGTTCGGGTGGGTCGAAAGCCACTGCTCGAGAATGTCGATCTCGGGCTTCGCAGCGGCGAGATCCACGCTCTTCTCGGTCCGAACGGAGCGGGCAAGAGCACCCTCCTCCGCGTCCTGACCGGGGAGACCCTCCCCGACGAGGGAGAGGTGTTCTTCGAAGAACACAGCCTCGACAGCTTCAAAAGCGAGGAACTGGCCCGGCGGCGGGCCTGTCTGCCGCAGTCCTCCACCCTCTCCTTCCCGTTCACGATCCGGGAGGTGGTCTCGATTGGCCGACTTCCGCACCGGGAGACCTCGGCTTCGCGCGACCGGGCGGTCGAGGCCGCACTGAAGCAGGTCGGCTTGTCCGACCGGGCGGGAGAAGGCTACCTGCACCTCTCCGGAGGAGAAAAGCAGCGGGTCCACCTCGCCCGCATCCTCGCCCAGGTGGACCGCCCGGAGGGCCGGGTCCTCCTGATGGACGAACCGACGGCCAGCCTCGACCTGACCTTTCAACAGGAAATCTTCGCCATTGCCCGGGATTGGGCGAACCGGGGCGCGGCGGTCCTCCTGATCCTCCACGACCTCGACCAGGCGATGCGGTGGGCACAGACGGTTACGATCCTGAACGAAGGCCGGGTGGCGGGACGGGGCGATCCGATCCAGGTGCTCACGCCCGAACTCATCGAACAAGTGTACCGGGTCCGCGCCCGCTGGATCGAATCGGAAGAGCATCGGGTACTCGCGGTGAACGGTCCCTCGATCCAGTGACTGGAACTATGAGTTCACGCCATTCTTTCAGAGAAGCGTAACCACAAGTGCGTGGAGGGAATATCAAAATTTATTCCGTGGCTTTCCATTCTCTTCCCCGCAATGCGGCGGCTGAGGACCCGGGGTGTAACCACAAGTGCGTGGAGTTTTGGAACGAACCGATCCCATTTTCTTCGGACTTTGGGAGCGCAGCGCTTCAGCCTGCGAACGTAAGCACAAGAACGCACCGAAAACGCGGGCTAAAGCACCGCGCTCCCCTGAATCTTTCCGTGGTTTTCTCACAAAAATGGCTGCAATTGCCAGGTGAAGTCCACGCAC
>CAZDRT010000331.1:0-2535 GCA_964507815.1 uncultured Puniceicoccaceae bacterium | reverse complement strand
CACCGCTCCGGACCGACACCGGGCATCGAAAACCGGATGAATCCGGTTTTCGGCCCCCGGTGGGGCTGCGGTGGGACCGTCAAGAGGCGGGACTCCAACGGAAACAGCCAGAGGAAATACCCCTTCCCTTCCGGATCATCCCCGGCGTTAAAGGGTTGAAATCCTGCGGCGGAGGGGTGTTTATGGGTACTTTCCGATTTCTCTTTTTCTCCTTCCATGTCTCCTCACCGCAAACGAACGTCGCCGAACCAGGTGAACTGGCTGATTGTCCTTGTTTTCGCCGTTCTCATTCTCGGAACCTTTTTCATTCTTTCCGGCCTCGGGCCGCAATCGCCCGGAGAGGGAGGGGCCTCGAAGATGGCCGGCGAAACCACCCGGGCGCTTTTGGAGAGGAGCGAGGAAATGGAGCGGTTGTTCGACCAACGGGTTCTGGAGGGTCGGGTCGATCAGGAGGACATGGAGATTCTTCGGAGGGCGATCAACCTGCAGGACGAGTACATCGCCGCTTTGCCCGCCCGCGACTTTGGTGCGGAGGGACGTGCCGAGCGGCTGGAGCGGAAGTTCAGTGAATACATGGGCGAAATCCTTCTGCGCGAAGCGGAGGCCGAGGAGGCGAAGGCCGCCGCCCTCGAGGCGATCGAACCCGACCGGGCGCTCGTTCTCTACCGGGAGGCTCTTTTGATCCGCGAGAGAATCCGGGACCGGCACGGCAGCAGCTCGTATAACCGGCCGGTCGACTTAGCCCGGTTGCAGCGGAGAGTCCGGGAGATCGACATCCGGCCCCTGTATGAAAGGTCCCTGGAACACGAGGCGGAGGGCGGGCGGTTCGAGGAGCGCGGCGAACTCACGGCCGCCGTTGAAAAGTACGCCGAGGCGGCCCGACTCCAGGAGGAGATCAACCGGCAGTATCCGGGCTTGTCCCTCGCCAAGCCTCTCCGGGTCAGCCGTCTCCGGGAAAAGGAGGCCAAGGTCCTCTCCGGACAATTGAAACGGCAGATCGACGGGTTGATCTCCGAGGGGAACGATTTTCTCCACGAGAAGGATTATCCGGCGGCCGCCTCCGCTTTCGGCAGGGCCCGGGAACTCCAGCGGAGTCTGACACTGGAGTATCCGAAAAGCCCCTACGCCTCGCGCGCCCGGGAGGAGACGCTCCGCGTCCGCCAGCAGAACGCCGCCGCTTTTCCCGACTACGAGGAAATTCGCGGGGTGGAGGCGCGGTTGAACGAGTCCCTTTTCTCCCGGAACTATTCCGAAGCGTCTCTTCTTCTCAAGGATCTCTCGAACCGGCTTTCCCAATTCGATCTGAGGTTTTCCCGAAGCAGCCTGCCTCTGGACGTTCTCCGGGAAAGGGTGCTCTACCTGCGGCGCAAGGAAAGCTACCTCGACCGTGTCGGCGGAACCGTCGCGGCGGATCTGCTTCCCCTTCCCACCGATCCGCGGGCGTCGATGTTCGCGACCGAAGTGCCCCAGTACCTCTACGAACTGATCATGGACGCGAATCCGAGTCGCAATGCCGGTGCGGATCTTCCCGTCGAGACGATTGCTCTCGGCGATGCCGAGCTGTTTCTGCTCCGCCTGCAATGGATGCTCGCGAGGGAAGCACGCCTGCCGACGGTGGCCGAATTCCTTGCCGTGGCGCGGAAGGCGGCTTCGGAGGAGGATCTGGAAATCCTGTCCTTGGAGTCCGGCACCGACGGCACCCGGTCGGTTTCCTCGGGAGACCGCGACGGGCGCGGCTTCCGCCATCTGCTGGGGAACGTGTCCGAGTTGGTGCGCGTGGCCGACTCCTCCTCGGCCGTCGCCCATATCGGTGGAAATCTGCGGTCCACCGACGGTCAGGCCCGGCGGTTGGAGCCCGTTCCGACCGATCAGGGGGAACGGAACCGCATGGTCGGGTTCCGGTTCGTGGTCGAGGACGGTCTTATGCCGACAAGCCTCCCGCCGGACCCGGATATTTGAGCGGTGCCGATCAGTCGCGCATCCGCCCGACCAGAAACCGGAGCGCGGCCCGGTAGCCCTCCGCCCCCATTCCCGCGAGAACGGCCTCGCACGCTCCGGCGGTCAGCGAGCGGTGGCGGAATTCCTCGCGCCGGTGTATGTTCGAGAGGTGGACTTCGACCACCGGGAGTCCGGTGGCGGCGACCGCGTCGCGGAGGGCGACGCTGGTATGGGTCAGGGCGCCGGGGTTGAGGACCACTCCGGCGAAGCCGTCGTCGGTCCATTTCTCCAGGCGGTCAATCAGCGCCCCCTCGTGGTTGGATTGAAAGCACTCGATCCGCGCGCCGAGGCGCTCCGCCTCTTCGGCGAACATTTCCTCGATGCCGGCCAGAGTGACCGGGCCGTAGATTTCCGGCTCGCGCACGCCGAGGCGTCCCAAGTTGGGACCGTTGAGCAGACCGATCGAATGCGGGGAAGCCATGGTCCGGAGGGTAGGGCAATGCGGGTGGACATGGCGAGACGAATTTTACACCCCTGCCGCGGGGTGTAACCACAAGTGCGTGGAGAAAAATCGTAAAACATCGCGATTTTGAAATG
>CAZDRT010000330.1:0-2536 GCA_964507815.1 uncultured Puniceicoccaceae bacterium | reverse complement strand
GCTTCAGCGCCCACCTTCGAAAGCCCGGAATTTCACGTTCACGCTGAACCTCCGCATTGATCCGGAACATTTCCTTCCGATGCGAAAACCGGGCGCTGAAGCAACCCGGCTACGGTGGGAGTCATTCCGTGATTCCACGAGGCAGTCACAGAAGAGAGCTCGGCTTGTCCTCCGTCTTGTCCTGCGAAACTTGGAGAGCGAAGAAGGAAGCCTTGGCGAAGGGGGGGAGAGCGGAGACGGTTGCGCGCGTGCCGGTCCGCGGGGCCACCTGGAAACGCATCGACCAAACATCCCGATCATCCATCCCGAGGCCGCGTCGCGGCCATCGCGCAAGCGCGAGGCCCTACAAAATTTACGTGGTTTGCGGAATCAGACGTGAATTCGAAATTACTTGTAGGGTCCGCGTGCTTGCGCGCGTGCCGCTCCCCCGGCCAAGGACCGTGCGCCTTCAGCGCTCCAGAAAGTCCAGGACTTCCCGATGATTGTCGGTTATCCGGTAAACGACGCTGGTTTCTTCGTCCGTCTTCAAAGCGGTTTCATCCGGGGGAATCTCCTCATATTCAATGTTCGATTCCCCCATCCATTGCTTGAGTGCCTTCCATTGGTCCGCGGGCAGGTTCAGGCGGCGGTCGGCCGCGGGCAGGTCTATGGTGATCTTTTGCATGACTTCAGGATTCCTCTGTTACGATCTTGTCGGGGTCGGCTCCGAGGTCTTTGAGATCGGACGACACGGACTCCACCATTTCCGGCGGCCCACACACATAGAAGAACTGGTCGAAATTCCGGATATGTTTTTCCAGGAAGTCTTTATCAACCCGGCCTTTCTCAGCGCCTTCCACGGTTTCCTCAGTGAAGGTCAGCAGCAGATTTCCGTTCGTATAGACTTCGAGGTCTTCTTTAAGAAACAGGTCCTTTTCTTTCTTGTTGGAAAAGATGAGACCCTCGACGGCATCGCTCTTTCTGTCCGCCTGGTCTTTCAAAATGGCCAGCATCGGCGTGAGACCGGCACCGCCGGCGATGAAGACGCCCTTTCCCTGGAAGGTGATCGCGCCCCAGGGGTCTTCGATCAGCAGATCGTCGCCTTCTTTCAGATCGTCGATGGCGTCGGTGACACCTTCGTGGGAAGGGTAGATTTTGATGGTGAACTCCAGGTGATCCTCGGATGGAAGCGAGGTGAAGGTGAAGGGCCGTTTCTCGTCGCGCAACCCCTCCTTGTCAACGGCCACCAGGGTGGCCTGGCCCGGTTTGAAATCGTAGCCGTCGGGCTTGTCCGTGACGAGTCGGCGGACGTTGTGGTTCAGGGGTCTGATCGTGTGGATGCGTATTTTGTTCATAATATCCAATGGTTCGTTTGGTTGCTTACTGTCCGAAAGCCTCGCGGTAATCTTCGCGAGACCGGCTGAAGAGTTCAATCGCTTTATCCCGGTCGCAGCGATCGATAACGGTAACGGGATTTTCCTGGCCTTTTTCGACCTTGTATTGGCGAAATCTTTCTTGCTCAAAAGCTCGGTTCCGGGGCTCATAACGGCGGCAGCTCCGGCGGCAACCGCCCACTCGCTCGCGGTGCGATGATCCTTTCCGGCTATCAGACCGAGAACCAAACCGGCCACCGAGCTGTCGCCCGCTCCCACCGCACTCACCTTTTCGACCTCCGGTGCCCGGATGCGCCAGGCACCTTCCGCACCGGCGCAGAGCGCCCCCTCGGCCCCCAGGGTCAGCAGGACGTTCTCGAAGCCTTTGTCCTGATCCGCGACGAGGGCCTCCAATTCTTCTTCCAGCCGGTCCGCATCCACCCGGTGCCCGATCAATTCCTCGAACTCCTTCCGATTCGGAGTGATCCAGCGGACAGGGGTTTGCTTCAACTCGTCCAGCACCTCGCCGGGGGCGTCCAGCACAAACGAAGCCCGCGCCTCCGCTGCGACTTCGGCCAGCAGACGGGTGAATCTCGCCGGCACGCCCGGCGGCAGGCTGCCACTCATGACGAGGATATCCTTTTCGTCCAACATATCCCTGACCAGATCGAGGGCGGCCCGCCATTCCGACTCTTCCAATTCCGGTCCCGGCAGACTGAAACGGTACTGCCGCCGGCTTTCCGTTTCCCTGAAATGGTTGCTGATCCGGTGCATGGGCCGACGGATCCCGAAAGTCCGGCAATCGACCCCCTCCGCCTCGACCAGATGCCGATAGAATTCACCGAGTCCCGGACCTTCGGGAAAGACGGCGGTCGATCCGGCATCGACGCGGCGCAGGGCGCGCGAGACATTGACTCCGCCCCCGCCCGGTTCGATGGAAGGCTGCGAACAGCGCAGTTTCGCATCCGGAACGACCGACTCAACCTCCGCTCCGAGGTCGATCGCCGGGTTCATGGTCACCGTCCAAACTTTGGTGATATCAGAATGAAGAGAATTTCGAATATCATGATTGATGATGGGTCTTAGGTTTGTATCGTTTTTGCCGGATTCGTTTCGGTAAGCGCAAGTTGCGTGCCAGTCATGGTTTCGAGGCTGATTTGCGGCCGTCGCGCGAGGGTCTTCGC
>CAZDRT010000329.1:0-2595 GCA_964507815.1 uncultured Puniceicoccaceae bacterium | reverse complement strand
GGTACCGCTCCGCCGTCGCGCACCGGGGCCTGAAGGCCGCCGGCCACGGGGGGAGAGGCCGAAGAGCGCCATGCCATGGGCCGCTCCCACAATTCTTTCTTCACGAATCTTGCATCAGCGTTCGGCCGTTGAGACACGCCGCGAAAACCCTTGCCATTCCTCCCGCCGCAATCAATCGTCATCGGTTCCCGGACATGAACCCAACCACTTCATCCGAAACCGGTTGCCCGGTGGATATCCTCTTTGTCGATGACTCCGCGAACCTGCGCCGAACCATAGGGTTGTGGCTCGAAACCCAGGGCTACTCGACCGTCGCCGCGAAATCCGCTGCCGAGGCGGAGAAACTCGCCGCCGAACGGCTTCCCAGAATCGTGATCACCGACCTCGGCCTACCGGACCGCTCCGGCTACGCTCTCATCGAAACCCTGCGAAAAACCGATCCGCCATGCAGGGCCTGCTTCATCGCCTTCTCCGGCGACACCGACGGCACGGAGAAGGAAAAATCCCTCCGCGCGGGCTTCGACCATTTCATCGGCAAACCACCCGACTTCGACGAGCTGTCCAAAACCCTGCGATGCTGTCTCGGGCGGCAGACCGAGGAACAACCAGCGGAGGCAAACTAAAGGTTTGGGATCCGGGTAGCGGACCCTGAGCCAGCGGCGACACCGGGGATATGCGTGGTCGGTGGGCTCTTGACCGGCGAAGCCCCGTAGGGGCGAAGACGGTTGCCCTCGGATCCCCGGGGGCGGCACGCGCGCGAGCACGCCGCCCTACAAAAAGGAATCCGCCACCAAAAAATTGTAGGGCCTCGTGCTTGCGCGATGACCGCAAATCGACCGAAAAGATCGATTCAATCCGAAAATAGTTAGCCGCGAATCGACTTGTGTAGAAAGGTTAGAGCAAGCACCACGGCCACGGGGGGGGGAGAGCCGCTTCACGGAATCCAAAACAGCGCCGCATCGACCGCAGGCCGTGATCGAGCCAAACTAAGCCGCATCGCGGCCATCGCGCAAGCGCGAGGCCCTACAATGTCACAGGTTTCCCACTACTCCATTGTCAAATCCGGTCTCCGGTTTCAGGTTTCAGGTCTCAGGTCTCAGGTCTCAGGTCTCAGGTCTTCCCGGAAAGAGCAAAGTAATCGACTGTCTTCCGGAATCGCTCTTCTCCCGTTTGTAACCGGCGGACTGGATCTCGCACAGCCGCCCGAGCATGAGCGCGTCGATCTCCTCCTCCGCGCTCTCGTGTTCGTCCTTTCCGGGCGTGTCCGGCGTATCATGGCTCACCTGCAATTCCCAGCCATCCTCCAGCGGGCGGAGCGTCAACCGCCCCCGCGCCGCCTGCTCGTTCCCGCCCCCGGCGCGGACGATCCGGAGCAGGCTTTCAAAGGTTTTCCGCAACTTGGCCGCATCCGCCTCGACCTCGAGGCTCTCCGGGGCGACCAGGTCGAACCCGCCGCTCCCGGACGCCTCCTCCGCCGGTCGCCCTTCCCCGCCGAGGAATTCCCGCAGCAGGGCGGCGACATCGACGCTTTCCAGCGATAGCTCGACCTGCCCGGCGTCAATCTGGCTCAGGTCGCGGAGCGAATCCAGCACCTCCATGGCGGAGGCCACGCTCTCGTCGAGGATGAATCCCACATCGCTCAAATCACCGTGGTGGCTTTCGCTCTCGTCGGCTTTCAAAACCGAGGAAGCCGCGGAAATCGCCGTCAGCGGGCCGCGGATTTCGTGCGTCCGCTTCCGCAAGTAACCGATCCGGTCAAAATGCCGGCGCATGCGCTCCAATTCCCGCCCCAGCCGGGCGGCCTCGCCCTTTCGATGCTGGTCGAAGTAATCGACGCTGCTGCAAATCGCCTCGGTGAAAAAGGAAACCACCAGCTCCACCACCCTGGAGTGTTGCAACGTCTCCTTCGCGCTCGCCTCGCCGGACTGGTAGAAACGATTCACCCACTCCAGCACGACCCGCTGCAAATTCCCCCAGTCCCGGATCAAATCCCGCAGGTTGAATCCCTGCTTCCACCGGCAATGCCCGTGGTGAATCGTCGCTTCATCAAACTCGGAAGACTGCTCAAGATTCTTCCGATGCTCCAGGAATTTGACCAAAAGGTCCAACGCGACCGGAACCCCGTCCCGGAACTCCTCAAAGGAGAGCTTCCGCGACGGCTGCGGACTCAATTGCGGACGGGTGATGGCCGCCCAGCTTTCGACGATATCGGACCGATGGGCACGTATAAACCCGGGCAAATCCCGGGATTCCGAGGAATGTTGTTCCGGCATGGCGCATAAGAAAATGAGGGTGGGTCAGGCCGGTGCAAGCCTATTTGAGGCGACTGGCGAGATCGCGAGATCGTATTCTCCGGATCGTGACGATGCCCCCGGCCGCATCGCGGCCATCGGGCTTGTGGCGAGACGGGGAAATCCGTGGTCGGTGGGCTTGCCCTCCGATCCCCCGGCGGCACGGACAACGGCCCTAATTTTCACGGACACCCCAAGTCGGCCCAGACAGGTTCCGCAGTTGCCGCAGCCCCTGCCACCTTCGGATCGAGGGGCAAGCCCCGCGACCACGGGGGAGAGCCGTCCCCGGCCACCCAACGACGAC
>CAZDRT010000328.1:0-2640 GCA_964507815.1 uncultured Puniceicoccaceae bacterium | reverse complement strand
CCACCCTTTGCCGAGGGCGAGAACACAGACGAACCGGGCCGTCCTCCGGCGGGCCGAAGAGAATTTCTTCATCCGCTCGAGGAGAAGTTCGCGGTTCTGCCGGTCACTCGCCCCCTCCCCGGCGAACCGGGCCGACCGCACCCCCGGCTCCCCCGCGAGGGCATCGACCTCGAGGCCGCTGTCATCGGCCAGAATCCAGGTTCCGGCGGGAACCCTCTCCCGCAGAAATTCCACTTTGATCCGGGCGTTCCCCTCGTAGTCCTCCGCCGTTTCCCCGCACCCGCCCATGCCACCGAAGGCGGCGGCCGTCCGCACCCGGATCCCCAGCCCCCGGGCCCGGAGCCACGATTCGATCTCGCCCGCCTTGTGATCGTTGCCCGAGGCCAGAACGATCCCCTCGGTTTCGATTTCTTCCACGGCTTTCATCCTCCTTCCGTCTCAATCCGCTTCCGGGTAACGGACGAACCCCCGGAGCAACTGGTCCCCGCCGAAAAACTCGTGCCGACAGTCCTCAAGCGAAAGCGCCTCGGACGGTTCCGCCGGAGAACGCCCGCCCGCCAGTGGCCGGGCCTTGTCGTCAAGGAATAGCTTCGGCGCGCGATAGGCGAAAAAGTAGTCGATCAGCCGGGAGGCGAAAAGATCGCCGTGCAGGGAACTCCCCCCTTCGACATAAAGTCCGAAGTATTCCCGCTCACGCAGCCACGAACGAAGAAACTCCGCGAACGCCGGGCCCCGGGGCGCAGTCACGACGCCCACCTCTTCCGGTAGCGCGGTCCGCAGCCGTTCCGCGTGCGCCTCCGGGACAAGGACGGTCGTTCGGTCGCGGAACCGGTCCGTGAAAACCCTCCGTCCGGCGGCCTCCGCGACCCTGCCGCCCCGGTCGAAAACAATCCGCGCCGGGCAATGCTCGTCGCCCCCGCCACAGCGGGCGGTCAGGGCGGGATCGTCGGCGAGAACGGTACCGGCCCCGACCCCAACCGCCGGGAAGTACCGGCGCCAGCGGTGGACATCGCGCCGGGCGGCCTCGCCCGTGATCCACTTCGAGGCTCCGGAGGCGGTGGCGGTGCGTCCGTCGAGGGAAGTCGCCGTTTTGGCGGCCACAAGGGGCCGCCCCGTCTGGTGCAGAAAGTGGAAGATCAAGTTCAGATCCCGGCATTCGTCCCCGAGGACACCCGCCTTCACCTCGACGCCCCCGTCCCGGAGAATGTCGATGCCGCGCCCCCGGTGCCGGGGATCCTCGTCCAGGGCACCGACCACCACCCGCCGCACCTCCCGGTCGAGGATCGCCCGGGTACAGGGCGGCGTCCGCCCCTGGGTCGAGCACGGCTCCAGGGTGATGTAAAAGGTCGCCGAGGCGGGGATATCGCCGGGAAACCCGCGCAGGGCCTCGACTTCGGCATGCGGCCCCCCGGCTCTGGCGTGGAACCCCTCCGAGAGAAGCCGGTCGCCGTCGGCCAGCACCGCGCCGACCACCGGATTGGGGTGGGTGTCCCCCCAGCCCTTCCGGGCGACGGCGATCGCCCGGGCCATCCACCGCTCGTCGTTTTCATTGTCCACCGGAGAATTCACATTCTTTCCATTTTTCCCTTCAATGCGGGTACCGTCGACTGAAATCACGAAGAGGCCACACCGCTCATCCGCTTCGGACAAACGGATTCCGCCGCTTCTCCTCGCGGACCGAAGTCACGGGTCCGTGTCCGGGATAGACCTCGGTATCCCCGGGGAGAGTGTAGATCTTCCGCCGGATCGAATCTTCGAGGGTTCGGAAATCCCCGCCGGGCAGGTCGTAGCGCCCGATCCCGCCCGCGAAAAGAGCGTCGCCGCTGAAACAGGCCGCCCGGTCGGGAAAATGGAAGAGGACATTGCCCGGAGCATGCCCCGGCACGTGGCGGACTTCGACCGCCTCCCCCGGCAAATCAAGGGGCCGCCCCTCCTCCACCCAATGATCGATCCGGACCGGCTCGAGAGGAATGCCGGGAATGAGGAACGAAGCCATGACCGCCGGATTCTCGAAAAGCTCCCGGTCGTCCGCGTGCCCGTAGAGCGGGATGCCCGCCGCCTGAAAGCGATGGGCGTCGGTGGTGTGATCCCAATGGCCATGCGTCAGCAAAAGAGCCCGGAGGGTGGCACCGGACCGCCCGAGAATTTCGCCGACGGCCTCGAAAGCGCCCATGGGCGCGTCGATCAAAACCGCATCCGCACCGTCGGTGAGAAGAAAGGCATTGGTCTCAAGGGGACCCAGCGGAAGAATACTGATATCCATTCCCGAACCCCTATCGGCTCTAATTCCTCCTGACGAGGAGAAAGGCACGACTTCGTAGTTGGATGACTTTAGTCGTCCAACCCGAAGCGGCTTGGCGGAAAAGACATTCCCTTGAGTCGGCAGACCACTGGAAAATGGGGGAAATCCCTTCCATAGCTCCACCCACTTGTGGTTGCCCGCCCGGGTGTGGGCACAAGCGCGGGGGGATTCCTTCCAAAGTCCCCCGCACTCTGGTCGAAAACCGATTGGTCACGGACGAATCTTCGGGAAAACGCTCAGTCCCTCCCAATCCGCACCCTCCAGGGGATGGGGCCGGATGGGTCGTTTCCGGCTCGATTGCTGCGGCTGGAGCACTTCGGAAATGAAACTCCGCGAAC
>CAZDRT010000327.1:0-2689 GCA_964507815.1 uncultured Puniceicoccaceae bacterium | reverse complement strand
GTCGTCGTTCCTCTCCAGGTCGGAAATAAACGAAGAATCGGGAGCGGAAGCGCGAAAGCGATTTCGACGGGGCCTCGTGAAAGTCCGAATTCTTCCGTTGATCCGTAGAAACGACTGTCGCCGTTCCTCTCCAACCGGTCAACCGAAAACCGGGATTCCCTTTTTGGGATGGAGATTTACCAGGGTGCCGGATGGAATGTCCGGCACGGAATGATTCAGACGTCAATACATCCCCCCCGGGTGCCCGGGTATGGGGTCCAGCCTTCAGGCTGCTCCGCTCCCCCCGGCAGGGGGCCGAGGGGTCCGCTCCGGCGCGGCAGGCGGAAGCCCGGACACGGAAGCTTCCCGATCCGGGTGCCCGGTTTTCTCGTTCTCCTTTTCGCGGGAGGGCTTTGTGCCGCCGGTCCGGACGGGGAGGGTGGGGCGGACGGACCGCTCCGGATCATTTCCTCGGGCAAGCTGGACTACGACCTCGCCTCGGGCGCGGTTTCCGCCGCCGGCCCGGTCGGGGCCGAATACGGCATCTACCGATTGGAGGCGGGGGAGCTTTTCTGGAACCGGGGGGAGGAACGGGTGCGGGCGGCGGGCGGCGTCCGGATATCGAATCCGGCGGTGATCCCCGACCCCCGGGCCGCCGGAGGACGGGGGGATGTGTTCGAGGCGTGGTGGCCGCGCTCCTACGGGAATCTTCCCTTCGTCCTCAAGGCGGACTCGGCGGAACTCACTCCGGGGGCTGCCGGGATACGCGCCGGCGGAGGAGTTTCGGCCCGCTTCCCCCTCGGGCGAATGAACGGCGCGTCCATCGCCGTGGACCGGACCGGGGCCGGCGGCGATCTCTCGGCGGAGCGGATCGAGGCCGGCGACGGCGTCTTTCTCGTGCGCGCCGCGTCCGTTTCCGCCGATGACGAGACTGTCGGGATGAAGGATGCGTCGGTTTACCTGGGAGAGCCATCCGACTGGGGGCCGCGGATCCACGCCGACCGGATTCGGCACGTGCGCGGGCGCGAGACCATTTCTCTCTACGGGGTGACCCTCGGGGTCGGGCCCGTCCCCGTTCTCTACCTGCCCCGGGGATGGCTCCGGGACTGGGATCTCGGGGTGTCCTTCGATCTCGGCGGCGGGTTTCAGGACAATCTGGGCATTTACGCCGATTTTGGAGTCGGTTTCCGGGTGAATTCCTTTCTGCGCCTCGAGCCGATGGTTTCCTATTTCGAACGCCGGGGGCTGATGGTCTCGCCGAATTTCTCCTGGAGCCGCACTTCGGACAGCGGGGATTTTTACACCCGAGGGTCTGTTCTGGCCGGAGCGATCCACGATCGCGGAGACGCCGCCATGCGGGGAGTGGACCGCTTCGGGGATGCGATCGGCGTCTCGCGCGGCTACGCCCTGGCGCAGGGGCTGGGCAACCGGCGCCGCGGCTGGAGCTTCGTGAACCAGTTCGAGGCCCGTTCCGATTCGGAGGTGCTCCGGGATTTCCGCCCCGGACTGGAGCGCCGCTTCTTTGCTCCGGAATCGTTCTCGGAGGTGTTCGTGCCCATGGGCGGATTGAGCTTTACCGCCCTCGGGCGGTTCCGGACCCTCGACATGACCGAGTCGCTCGAGGCGGTGCCCGCCGTGCGGCTCGCCCTCGAACCCACGCGGCTCGGAGCGACGAATCTCCGCCACGAGGCCTGGGCCGGGTTCGCCCGGCTGGAACGGGAGGACTCCGCCGGCGACAACCTCGCTTCGGCCAACCGGTGGGAGGCCGCCTACCGCACGGCTTATCCGCTGCCCTCCCCGTCCTGGCTTTCGATCACGCCGACGACCGGAATCCGCCAGAGGGTGTACCGGGATGTCGCCGCGAGCGGGACCGAGGGCGACGCCACGCTTTTCGAGGCGGGGATCGACGTATCGGCGGAATTCCACCGGCGGTGGGAGGTCCGGAGCCGCGTGTGGGATGTGGACGGACTGCTGCACCAGGTGAGACCCCTGGTCGGATACCGCTGGATGCCTTCCGCAGGCTTGGACGAGGCCGATATCCCCGGAATCATGCCCGCGGTCTATACCAGTGGAGTCGATCCCCTCGGGTTCGACAACCTCGTCTATCGCTCGGATCCCGGTGCCGAAAACACCCTGCGGGTGGGCGTCGAGAACCGGTTGCTGGCCGGCCGGTTCGACGATCCGCGCCGGATGAGGGAACTCGGATCGGTGGGCCTGTACCAGGATTGGCTGGAGGGCGACGGCACCCGGCCCGACAACACCATGCTCGCCCTCGGGCTCTCGCCGGCCCCGTGGATCGACCTGAACCTGTTCACCCGCGTCGAAACCTCCCGTCTCACCCTGATCGAATTCGTTCCCGGGCTCGCGCTGCGCGACGGCGACCGATGGGAGAGCCGCTGGTATTTCCAATCGCTCCAGCACCGGGTGAACCAATTGCTCTGGGATGCCGGGATCGCCGTAACCCGGAGGGACCGCTTTCTTTTCGACATGCGTTACAACGGCCAGTCGCGAAAAGTCACCCGGCAGGCCTACGGCTGGAGCCGCCGGATCGGCAACGCGTGGATCTTCGAAACCAGACTCATTTTTCGGAAGGACGACGAGAGGGAGCCCGACTTCCAGGTAAACTTTTCCCTGACGAGCCTGCTCTTTTGAGCGGGCCGGGCCGGGAGTGTTCCGCGGTTGCTCGTATCGCGGAAGTTCATCCCCTTCA
>CAZDRT010000326.1:0-2709 GCA_964507815.1 uncultured Puniceicoccaceae bacterium | reverse complement strand
GTCTCCGCCCTCATCCCTCGTCAAGTGCCGCACTCTTCGCACACGGGAACCGGAGCGTCAGCACCGCCGCATCGGCGGTTCTTGAGGCGCTGACCTCGCCGCCTTGTTCGCGGACGATTTCGTGGGCCATCCGGAGTCCGAGATCGACGCACTGCATGCCGCGCATGTGTTCGCTTTCGATGGGGAGGGAGAAAAGGCTGTCTGGCAGGGCGTCCACCAGGGCCGGATCGGAGCTGCGCAGTGCGAGGGTGCAGTAGGCTTCTTCGGCGATGGTGACCACTTCGACGCTGGTTCCCTTCTCCACGTACTTGATCACGCACGAAAAGATTTGCTTGGCGATCAGGCGCAGGATTTCGCGCTCCATGCGGATCATCGGCGTTTTTGCGGCGAAGGAGCGCTTGAGGGTCAGGCGCAGGGACTGCGTCGGTTCGCGGATTTCCAGCATGACCTCTTCGAGAAGCTGGTGAAGATCGACCCGGTTATCGGTGGTTCCGACCGATCCGAGGCTCTCGGAGCGAATGAGGGCGAGGACGTTCTGAATGGTCGCGATCTCCCGGTCCAGATCCTCTTTCGCCCGGTCAACCAGCTCCGCCTGGACTTCGTTCAGTTTGCCGATTTGCTGCTCCGCCAGCAGGTAGAGACCGACCCGGGCACTGGTCAGCGGGGTGTTGAGTTCGTGGTGGATGCTCGAGAGGAGATTGTTGCGGATGTTTTCGGACCGCGCCCAATCGGTCTCGTCCTTGAGGATGCAGACGACGATATTCTCCTCCCGGTTCCCGGCCTTCGCGTCGGAAAACAGCCGGAAGACGGTCGGCAGGAAGAAGCGGAGGCCCCGGGTGCTCGGGATCTCGATCATCTGCTTCTTCTTTGAGTGTCGGAGCGTTTCTCCGCTTCCGCCCACTTGGGTCACCTCGTCGATCAGCGAAGCCGGAAGAAAGCTCCCGCCGCCGTTCCAGAAGATGGACGCCCGGTCGTTTTTCGCGAGGATTTCGCCGGACGGGCTGAACAGCAGAACGGGGTCGGGGGAGTTGACGAACAGATTCGCGAACGCGTCGGAGTCCCCGGCGTTTCCATCCGCTCCGGGATTCAAAAGAGCGCGGGCGGCCCGGGCGGCGTTGTCGTTGGCCGCCGAACCTTTTTCGGGAAAGGACTCCGGGTTGTTCTCTGGTCGGTCCGGGCTCATGGTGCTTCCAGCAGGCCGTAGGCCTTGCGTTTGCGGTACAGGGTGGCGGTGTCGATCCCGAGGATTTCGGCGGCGTGAGTGTAGCCGTCGGACTGGTCCAGGACGCGGCGGATGTGGGCCTCCTCGACCCGGCTGAGCGGCACCGCCTGGCCGAGGGCCACGTCGTCGGGGGTCGGTTCGGGCTTGAGGGACAGGTCGGTCGCCGTGATCCGGTCGCCCTCGGCGAGGATGACGGCCCGCTCGATCAGGTTCCGCATTTCCCGCAGGTTGCCGGGCCAGTCGTAGGTTTGAAGGGCCTGGAGGGCCTCCCGGTCGAACTGGAGGTCGGGGCGCTTCATCCTGCCTGCGAAGAACGCCAGGAAATTCTCGGCCAGCGCCCGCAGGTCGGCCTGTCTGCGGAGGAGCGGGGGCAGTTCGATGGAGATGACCTTCAGGCGGTAGTAGAGATCCTCGCGGAAGCGTCCGGCCTTGACCTCCTTCTCCAGATCGCGGTTGGTGGCCGTGATCATCCGGACGTTGGCCTTGCGCGGCCGGGTTTCGCCGACCCGTTCGTACTCCCACTCCTGGACCAGCCGCAGGAGCTTGGGCTGGATCTCGAGGGGCAGCTCCCCGATCTCGTCGAGGAAGACCGTGCCGTGGTCGGCCGCGTGGACCTTCCCCCAGGTCTCCTTCACCGCTCCGGTGAAGGCCCCTTTGGCGTGGCCGAAAAGCTCGGACTCGAGCAATTCCTTGGAGAGGCTGGGGCAGCTGATCTCGACGAAGGGATATTCGCGGCGGTCGCTGGCCTCGTGGATGCGGCGGGCGAGGACGGACTTACCGGTGCCGCTGGGGCCCAGCAGGAGGATGCTCGCGTCCGACCGGGCCGCTTTGCGGGCGACGCGGTAAGCTTCGGTCAGCACCGGCTCCTTCGATTCCATGAGAAGGGAAGGCTCCTGCCGGGTGACCTCTTCCTCGAGCTGGTCGATCTTCCGCATCGATTTAACCTTGTCCTCCAGCACGCCGAGCATGTGGCGGATCTGGTCGGGCACGAAGGGCTTTTGGATATAGGTGAAGGCGCCCTTGCGCATGGACTCGACCACGGATTCGATGGAAGCGTAGGCGGTGAAGATGATGATGGGGCGCCGGTTTCCCTCCGAATTGAGCCGCTCCAGGTATTCGAGGCCGTCCTCCTTGCCCAGCATACGGTCGAGCAGGATCGCATGAATATCCTCCTCGGCCAGAATGCGGTCCGCCTGCCGGGTATTGGGCGCGGTGAAGGCCTTGTGCCCGGCGGTATCGACCGTCATGGCCGTGGTCGCCAGGACGTTCTTCTCATCATCAACAATCAGTAGATTCATATCGTTTTTAGTTATTCTCGCACATACCATACCAGACCGGCGCGGAACCGGCGGCGTCCCCCGACGAAGGCCCGGGAAAGGTTTCGCACGGGGAGATCAATACCGCCGCCCGACAAGGGCTTTGGCTTAAATCGTGCAAATTACGACGACCGCCGCGCCAGTGCAATGCATTTTGCACGGAACGGGAAT
>CAZDRT010000325.1:0-2750 GCA_964507815.1 uncultured Puniceicoccaceae bacterium | reverse complement strand
CCCCGGTTTCCGGGCAGTTCCCCGGAACCGAACGTTACGGAATTGTCACATGTGACGAAATTGTAACACTCCGGCCCTTGCATTCCCCGGACCGCATCCCGAAGGTCAAACCACACGCGGCAAAATCCGCGTGTGCCGGGGCGGCTCTTCGCCCCGGTTCACATCAACCACACTCAAAAACAAGTAAAACGTCATGAAAAAATCATTACTCACACTCGCGGCCGGATCGCTCCTGGCCGCTTTGCCGGCCTCGGGGCAGTTGGTCATCACGGAAGCCATGAGCAACTCCAGCCATCCGGGCGGCGCTGCCAACGGTGACTGGTGGGAACTCACCAACACCGGAAGTTCCCTTATCAACTTGGAAGACTACTACTGGGACGACGATGGTCCTTCTGGAAATGACGGGGCTCTCTTCCCGGACATCGACATTCTCGCCGGAGAGTCCATCGTGATCGTCGATGAAAAGTCTACCAACGTATCCGACTTCATCGCGGATTGGGGCGGAGGCTTTAGAGCCTTTTCCAAGGATGACTTCGGTGGTCCGGATGATTTCTCGGGCCTCTCCGCAGGCGGAGATCAGATCCAGCTTTGGGACGCCGATCCGAATGCGGGTCCGGCCAATCTCGTGGCTGAGGTTCTCGACACTGGCGATCAGTCGTCTCCCAACGCAGGATTCACCTTCGCTTGGGATACCGCCGGGAATTCCCTCGGTCGGAGTGCTGACGGTGTGGACGGTGCGTTCGTTGCCACCGGCGACGGTGATGGCGGAGTCGGCAGCGATGTCGGCTCCCCCGGATTCGCCGCCGTTCCCGAGCCCGAAACCTTCGGGGCCATCGCCGGTCTTCTCGTTCTCGGCCTCGCGGTTTCGCGCCGCCGCCGTTCCTGAGGAATCCTTCCACCACCTCCTCTTTCTCACACAGAGCCGCCCGGAAACGGGCGGCTCTTTTTTTTGGGTTACGAAACGATCCGTAGAAACGGCTGTCGCCGTTCCTCTCCACGCCGGAAATTAACGAAAAATCCCGGAGCGGAAGCTCCCCGTGGTCGGAGCGGCTTGCCGTCCGAGCCCGGGCGACCAGTGGCTCACGCACCGCAGCGGGGGCCAAGGCCACCCTTCTACACTCGAGAAACGACTGTCGTCGTTCCTCTACAGGTTGAGTGACGATGCCATAGGAATCTCGCCAATTCTAAAGTCAAGCAATAGCCGAATGAATGAATCACTCAGAGCCGTCCACTACCGGGCGGCTCTTTTTTATGTTACGAAATTGTCACATTCCCCGTCGTGCGTTTTCGGCGGATTTTTGGCAAGAGTATCCGTGTGGGCCGGTTTTTCGCCGCGCCCGCCGATTGATTTTATCCGCCATGCAGTCCCTTTGCCGATTCATTGCTTCGATCCCGGGAAGAGTTCGGTTGTTTTTAGAAACGGCTGTCGCCGTTCCTTTCCAAGTCTCGAAGCATCCGGGAATTCGTAGAAACGACTGTCGTCGTTCCTCTACCGGTCGAAAATTGACGAGGAATTTGGAGCGGAAGCGCGCCGCGCCCTGCATAGCTCGACCTGTGCTGCCAGGTGTACTGCGACGCTCGAGATGCTCGGAGAGCGTAGAAGGACGCTCGGACAGCGCAGAGCGACGTAGGGACAGCGATTTCGACGGATCTTCGTCGAATTCCGGGTTCTTCCGCCCATCCGTAGAAACGGCTGTCGCCGTTCCTCTCCAGCGATTTTTCAGCTTTCAGGTTTCCCTCCTTCGCTTTTCAAGCTACGGCGGGCATGCAGGTCTCAGGTCTCATCCCTCCTCTTCAACCTCTCAGGTCTCAGGTCTCATCCCTCATCCCTCCTCTTGCACCGGATTCGCCCTCATAGTCTCGCTCTCGCTGCTCTCCCTCGTCGTTCTCCTGCTCGTCCTGCTCGCTTCGACCGTACGGGTGGAGACGCTCTCCTCCGCCTCCGCGCGGGAGCGCGTGCTCGAGCAACAGGCGGCCCACCTGGCCCTGGCGGTGGCGGTGGGCCAGGTGCAGCGCACTCTCGGGCCCGACACGGCCACCTCCGCCCCGCTCCCGGGGAGCGCGGAGTCCGAAGTCCTCGCCGAGGCGCATCCCGCCGGGGCGACCGCACCCGAGCCGCTCACTTCGGCATTGCTGGCCGGTCCCGGGGCGACCGGGACCTTCCGGCTCTCCCCGCCGGAGACCATCGACGGGCGCAGGGTCGCGGTGCCGCTGGCACAGCTTCCCACGGGAGCGGAAATCGCCTGGTGGACCGAAGATCTCGGGACCAAGGCCTCGCTCGCCCTCCCCGACCGGACGGCGGAGGCCGCCCCGGACGAGTCCTCCGCCCGCGAATTGCGGCAACTCCAGTCCCGCCGCCCGGGGGTGGAGGCAATCCTGCCGGACTGGGATCCCGACGACTTTCCGGTCGCCGAAGTGGACCGCGTCGCCACGGCCGACGAGATCGGCTTCCTGAGCGGAATCGACCCCGCTGTGATCGAGGAGCAATGGCCCGAGGCAACCATCCGCTCCATCGGCCTGGCGACCCGCCCCGACGGTGGCTTCCGGCGAAACCTTTCCGGCGGAGTCGGTGCCTGGCGGGATTCGCCCCTGGTGACCGACAACGGGGTCGCCGCCCTCGAGTCCTTTCTCGACCCGGCCCGCCTCTCCCGCGACCCGGATCGTGGCGTGGCCTTCGAGTATCCCGTCCCACTCGGCGCATCCAACGCCCCGGGCGAGGGCGACTGGGTGCGCTCGCTCGTCCCTCTCCT
>CAZDRT010000324.1:0-2780 GCA_964507815.1 uncultured Puniceicoccaceae bacterium | reverse complement strand
CCCACTTTCGAGAGCCCGGAATTTCCCGTTCACGCTGAACCTCTGAGGCGATCCGCAGCATTTCCTTCCGATGCGAAAACCGGGTGCTTATGTAAGCAAGCCGGCCACGGTGGGAGGCCTCCGTGATTCCACGAGGCAGTGATCCCCCTCCGACGTATCCCGGCGAAAGAAGTTGGCTTCCCCGGGCTTTCCCATTTGGATACCCCGGCATGGGAAAGTCGGGTAAAACGGCGGATGATCGGTCGTCATGAACGTCGCGATCCTCCACTACCATTTCGACCGGGGCGGGGTGACCCGGGTGGTCGCCTCGACCCTTGGCGCGTTCGCCGGGTCGGCTGATTTCCGGTTCGGGCTGATCTCCGGCCGCCCGGTCGGCGGGATGACCGCCCCGTCGATCCTCGTGCCCGCCCTCGACTACGCGGACCCGGCCGCCGCCCCGGTTTCCCCCGGAACCCTTCATTCGGCAGTGATCGCCGCCGGAAAGGCGCTTTTCGGCGGCCGGGAACCGGACCTCTGGCACATCCACAATCCCGCGCTGGGGAAAAACCCGGCCATGACCGGGCTCGTCGCCCGGCTCGCCCGGGAGGGGCGCGCGCTGTTGCTCCACGCGCACGACTTCGCCGAGGATTTCCGGCCGGCCAATTATCGCCTGCGGGAGGAGACCCGCGATCCGGACGATCCCGTCTTCCCCTTCTCGCCCCGGATCGGTTTCGCCACGATCAACCGTCGCGACCGGCGGATTCTGCGCGGGGCCGGATTGCCCGAAGAGTGTTCCTTTCCCCTGCCCAATCCCGTCCCCCGGGAGTCTTCCGCCCCGCCCCCGGAGGACAAGTCGAACCGAATCCTCTATCCGGTCCGTGCCCTGGCCCGGAAGAATCTCGGCGAGTTTCTGCTGCTGGCGCACTGCCACCGCGACCGGCTGCGCTTCGAGACCACCCTTCCGCCCACCAACGCCGCCTACCGGAGGCAATTCGAACGCTGGAAACAAGTCGCCGCCGATCTCGAGCTGCCGGCGTCCCTCGGCGTGGCCGAGACGGACGACCTCCCCTTTGCGGAACGCATGGCGGGATGCCGCGCTGTCCTGACCACGAGCGTGGCCGAGGGTTTCGGGCTGGCCTTTCTCGAGCCGTGGGTTCACGGTCGCGCGGTGGCCGGGAGGGATCTGCCCGAGATCACCGGAGAGTTCCGCGAGGCCGGGCTCGCTTTCGACGGGCTCTACGAGGGGTTCCCGGTCCCGGCCGACCTTCTCCCGTGCGGGGAGGCGGCCCGGGCCTGGCGGGAGGCCATCGAATCCGCCTACCGGTCATTCGGCGTGGAGACACCGCCCCATGGAGCGATCCGGCGGATCGAAGAGGAGATCCGGACCGCCGCCGCCATCGACTTCGCCCTGCTCGGCGAGGACTTGCAGGAGAAGGTCCTCCGGACACTGGGGCGCGGCGGGCGGGCCATCGACCCTCCGGACAACCTGACCGACCTTCCCCCGGCCTCCGCCATCGCCGCCAACCGGACAGTGGTCCTGCGGCGTTTCGGGGCGGAGGGCTACGCCGACCGCCTGCGCGCCGCCTACGGGAGGCTGGCGGCGGCCCCGGCCGAGTCCCCCGGGTATGTGGACCCCGGGCGCGTGCGGGACGGTTTTCTCGACCCCGGACGCTTCGTCCCCCACCGTGTGGGCTGACATGTTTGCCGAGCCGTCATCCTCCGACACCCTGACCGCCCTCGTGCGCGGGCATTCCCGGCCGCTGGCCCCCGTTCCCACCGGGCTCCCGTCTTCGACAAACGCGCTGAGCGGCATCCGGCACGTCGCCTTCGACGTGTACGGCACCCTCTTTGTTTCCGGAGTCGGCGATATCGGGACCAGTTCCCCCGGCGACCGGGGGGAAGCACTCGCCCGTGTTCTTGCGGAGGCCGGGTGCGGAAACCTCCCCGCGCCCGAAGCACTCGAGGAGGAGTTTCTGGCGGCCATTCGCCGCCTCGGGGAAGAGAGCCGGTCCGCCGGGGCGATACATCCCGAAGTGGAAATCCGCGAAGTGTGGTCCCTCCTCTTCGCGAAGGTCGCCCCGGGCGGGCCGCCTCCACCCGGGGTGATCGAGGAGACGGCTCTCCGCTTCGAACTTCTGGTCAATCCGGTCTGGCCCATGCCCGGTGCGGTCGATTGCCTCGAGCGCCTCCGGGAGTCGTTCGGGCCGTTCACCATCGTCTCGAACGCCCAGTTTTTCACGCCCCTGCTCTTTCCGGCTCTGGCGGGCCGGAGTCTCGCCGATCTGGGCTTCGACGAATCCTCCTGCGTGTGGTCGTACCGGGAGAGGGAGGCGAAGCCGTCCCCCCGGCTCTTCCGCACGCTGCTCTCCCGCCTCGGCAACCGGTACCGTCCGGAAGAAATCCTCTATGTCGGCAACGACCGGCTGAACGACACAACCGCCGCCGCCGCCGCCGGGCTCCGGACGGCGCTCTTCGCGGGCGACCGACGCTCCCTGCGGTTGCGGGAAGGAGAGCCCCGCTGCGAGGGCGTCGATCCCGATCTGGTTCTCTCTTCATTCGCCGACCTTCCCGGGCTGTTGGGCTGATGCGCCCGGGGCACCGCACGATGATTCGTCCGGGATTGGTTCGCCCTCGCCGGGCCGAACTTGTCTGGGTAACCAGAACCGCGCGGAGGGAATATCGCACTTGTGGTCACACCTCCGTCTGGCGGGTGTAACCACAAGTGCGTGGACCCATGGAAGGGATTTTCCCCATTTTTCAGCGGTCTGCCGACACAAGGGAATGTCTTTTCCGCCAAGCCG
>CAZDRT010000323.1:0-2802 GCA_964507815.1 uncultured Puniceicoccaceae bacterium | reverse complement strand
GGACATTTGGAACGGCAATTTTGTCAAGAATCAAGACCTGACGTATTTTTGATGTTCTGCAATTTGTTGTCTTATGGAGTAAACACCGGGCTAAAAACCTTTGCTAAGCGGGAAACCCACCCACTTAACGGATGTTCTCATAGTGGTTGTTTCTGAGTGGGGAAAACTCCCCGAAGCCGACCACACAGTGGGGCGCTGGTTCGGAAATCACCGTGGTATCCTTCCTGTCCAACGTCACCGCTATCTGGGCCAGCAGACGGGCAATCATGGTTTCGTCGGTCTGCACTGCCACATCGGTCATCATCAGGATGTTTCCTATAAAATGTAAGCTCGTTCCCATCGTCGCACCTTCGGCTGTCTGCCAAAAGATGTTCGCGGAATTCGCGTGTCCGTTGAGAAGGATTTGGGCTCCGTTGACGAGATTGAGGCGATTGTCTTTTTGAAGATGCACAAGGCGATCCGGATTTGGGTTCTGACGGCGGTGTCGGTGGTTCCGAAAAAGGACTTGATGGGCAGGTTTTCAGGCCTGGATCTTGCGGATCAGGTCGGTGATCCGCTTCTGATCGGCGGTTTGCCGCACCGCCATGCCGTAGGCGTCGGGGTCGCCGACGAAGAAAACCGCCCGCTTGCCCCGGGTCAGGGCGGTGTACACCAGGTTGCGCCGCAGCAGAAGGAAATGCTGCTTGAGGAGAGGCAGGATGACCACCGGATACTCGCTCCCCTGGCTCTTGTGGACGGTGATCGCATACGCGAGGGAAAGGTCCCCGATGTGCCCCCGGGCGACCGTGATCCGGGAACCCGAAAAATCGACCTCCGCCGATCCCTCCTCCGGGTCGGTCGCAAGTACGATGCCGGTATCTCCGTTGTAGATTCCCAGGTCGTAGTTGTTCCGCCCCTGGATCACCTTGTCCCCCACCGCGAAGAGGCCGCCGCCCGCCGCGCGTTTTCCGTTCAGCCGTTCCTTCAGGCGTTCGTTCAGATTGCCCACCCCGACCACGCCCTTGTGGAGCGGGACGATGATCTGGACGTCGCGGACCGGATCGATCCCGGGCATCGCCCTCGGGATGTAGTCCACGAGGCGGAGGACCCGGTCGAGACAGGCCTCCGGATCGGTCCCGAGAATCCACTGGACGTCTCCCTCCGCCTCCGTGCGCGTCGGAGCCTCGCTCCGGGCGAAGGGGAAACCCGCCTCGCCGCCGAGCACCCGGTAGGCGAGATCGACAATCCGGCTGCCGCCCTCCTGCCGGAAGACCCGGTTCAGCCGCACGACCCGGAAAAGCCCCCCGTCGATCAGGTTCCGCAGCACGTCGCCGGGACCGACGGAAGGCAGCTGATCCACGTCACCGACCAACAGGACCCGCGCGCCGGAGCCGACGGCCGCCAGGAGCGACGACGCGAGCCGCACGTCGAGCATGCTGGCCTCGTCCACGATCAGGAAATCAATCGCGAGCGGATTCTTTTCGTGGTGGACGAACCCCCCGGTGCCCGGATTGTATTCGAGCAGCCGGTGGATCGTCTTCGCCGGGGTGCCCGAGGCCTCGCTCATCCGCTGGGCCGCCCGCCCCGTCGGGGAAGCGAGGGCCACACGGACCCGTTTCGCTTCAAGGATGGACACGAGCGAACGCAGGATGGTGGTCTTCCCGGTGCCCGGTCCGCCGGTCAGGATCGACAAAGGGCTCTCGAGAGCGGTCCGGAGCGCCTCCTCCTGCTCGGGGGCGAAGGTGAATCCGGCCTGGGCGGCGGCCCACTCCACCGCTTTGGGTATCCGGATCTCCGGGAGAACGGACTCCGCGCGGGCCAACCGGCGAACCGCCTTGGCGAGACGCCCTTCCGCCCGCGCCAGGTCCGGTCGCTGGAGGAGCGTCCCCCCGGCCACCGCGACAATCCTCTCGCCCTCGATGGCCCGGGCGAGAACCGGATCGACCGAATCCCCCGGCAAACCCAGGATCTCCGCCGAGCGCGAAACGAGGTCGCCCCGGGGCAGCGCCGTGTGCCCCTCCTCGGCCGCCTGCTGGAGCGAAAAAGAGAGGCCTGCTTGGATGCGCTCCGGACCGTCGCTGGGCAGGCCCAGATTCACCGCGATCTGGTCCGCCGTCCGGAACCCGATCCCCTCGATCTCATCGGCCAACCGGTAGGGATCGGCGCGGAGAATCTTCTCCGTCTCCTCCCCGTATCGCTTCACCAGCCGCAGGCACCGGGCGGCGGACACTCCGTAGGTCTGCAGAAAAATCATCACCTGCCGGAAGGCCCTGTGCTCCTCCCAGCCCTCCTTGATCTTCCGGGCCCGCTCCTTTCCGATCCCCGGCACCTCCCGCAACCGGGCGGATTTTGTGGAGATCACATCCAGTGTCTCGCTCCCGAAGTGATCGACGATTTTCGCCGCATAGGTCTTACCGATCCCCGGAATCAATCCGCTCCCAAGATATTTCCGAATCCCATGCACCGAGGAAGGCAGACGAGACTCGAACCCCTCGACCCGGAACTGCCGCCCGTGCCGGGGATGGCTGACCCACTCCCCCTCGAGAACCAGCGACTCCCCGCATTGGACCCCGGGCAACACCCCCGTGACGGTAACCTTCCCCCCGCCCTCTTCCGGCGAAAATTCAGCGACGAGAAACTGCTTCTCCTCGTTGGAAAAAACAATGCGCTCAATCGTTCCCTTCAGTTTCCCGGCCATCAACACCTTACACGAAACTCATGCGCGAGCCCCGCCGTTCGGGCAAGCCTGAAAGCGAAAACCATTTCAATGGGTGTAACCACAAGTGCGTGGAGGGAATATCAAAATTTTTCGATAATAGTGCG
>CAZDRT010000322.1:0-2808 GCA_964507815.1 uncultured Puniceicoccaceae bacterium | reverse complement strand
TGTCCAAATAGGGCGACCCGAGGCGGTTTCGTAGCCGTAACCCACTTTTTCCCTAGTGCCCATGCGGCTTGCGGGGCGATTCAACCCGACGCAATATGCACCTTCCGAAAAAAAATCCCCGACGCGGTTTTTTGACCGTTCAAGCGTTTTGCTTGGCGCGTAATCTGGATTTAAGGCGACCATGGGAACACTTCGAATCTGCCTCGGGTCGGGCTACGAGGCAAGGTTTTTTTGTCAGTCGATCCACTTCCGTTTATCGCACGTGGAAGAGCGGCTAAAGGAAGGAAAAACTGCCTACTCTTTCAACCTGGCCGTTTCGGCAGGCTCAAGGCGGGCCGGATGCGTCCTGGCGTGGACTTCGAGGAGTTTCTGGATGCTCACTTCGGTGTAGATTTGCGTGGTCTCGAGTTTCTCGTGTCCGAGGAGTTGCTGGATGAAGCGGATGTCCGCGCCGCCTTCGAGCATGTGGGTGGCGCAGCTGTGGCGAAAGAGGTGGCAACTGCCCTGCCGCCCGATGTCGGCGGCCTTGATGTATCGCGAGACCCTGCGGCTGAGAACATCGGGGTTGAAGGCTTCCCCGTAGCTGGTCAAAAACAAGGCTCCCGCGTCCGTCCCGAAGACGAGCAGGGGGCGCACGTCCACCAGATACCGCTCCAGCCAGAGGAGGGCGCGCTCGCCCACGGGAACGACCCGGTCCTTGCGCCCTTTGCCCTGGCGCACTTGCGCGGTGCGCCGCTCCTGGTTGACCGCCGACAGCTCGAGGGCCGTGAGTTCACTGCGGCGCATCCCCGTCGAGTAGAGCATTTCCAGAAGGGCGCGGTCGCGCACCCCCAGCGGATCGTTCAAATCGGGCTGGCCGAGCACCGCCTCGACCTGCGTGAGGCTCAGCGGTTCCCCCGGCAAACGCCTCTCCGGACGGGGCATTTCCAGTTCGGAGGCCGGATTGCTTGGAATGTGATGACCCCGGCACAGCCAGCGGAAGAGGTCTTTGACCGCGCCGATACGGCCCCTTTGCGAACTCACCGACAGCGGTTTGCCCCCTTTCTTGCGGTAGCGGTGCAGGTGCCGCAGGTAGCTTTCGAGGATCGGCAGCGTCACCGACTCGGCCCGCACGAGGTCGCGCTCGCGGCACCACGACAAAAAGCCTCCCAGCGCAAAGCGCCGACCCTCGATCGTCGTCCCGGTGTAACCGCGCACCCCCATCCATTCCAGATACGCCTCCGCGTAACCGGCCAGATTCCCCGGCTCCCCGCGCGGGAACTCCACTTCGCTCTTCGCGTTGCCCCCGCGCCGCCTTCGGCTGCGCCCACGCAGATGGCTCCCCGAACCGATGTCTTTCCCTCCTCCCATGCCTACGCTCTCCTTTTTGCGCCTACGACAGGACGCCGTTTAAATTTCCGGCCTCTTGTGCGTTTTCGACCGCTGTTCGGCCATTCACCCCGGAAGCCCCTTGCTTACTGGCTTTGGATCCGTTTTTGCCGATGCTCGAACCGTGCTCGTTGGATGCTCGTTGGGTGCTCGAACCTGCCTCTTTCATGCTCGAACCATTGTTTTCGATGCTCGAAGTTTGCGTCGTAGCTATGCCGAGGAGTCCGCACATTTGCGGTTTCCCGTCGTCCTCGCCATCGAAGAGCAGTTCGTAAACGAAGCTCTGGCCGCGTCCGCCATAGCGCGGGAGGATGTATTCCATGTCCTGCAACTTCGTCAGGTGCGTCCTGACCTGGAACTCGGTCCAGCCCGTGAACCTGCGCACTTCGCGGCGGCTAAACAGGCACAGGTCGGGCGCGAGTTCCTCCTTTTCACAGCGACCCCGGACCATTTCTTTCAGGAGGATCAACAGGCGGCGCGTCTGCGGGGAGAGTTCGTCGAGCGAACGGCCCAAAACTTCGTGGGCGATCCGGTTGGCCGTCTCGATGTCGGAGGCCTCGACTTCGATGTATTGCAGTCCGTCCTTTTCCTTCAGCGGCCTTTGATGCTGATGGAGCAATGCGATGGTTCGGATCAGCGTCAGGTATTTGACGTGATCGCGCCGGGTTCGCGTGCGATCGCTCAGGAACGTCAGTTGCTTTGCAAACGGATTCACCACGGGAAGCGGCTTCAAGAGACGCTGGGCGTTGCGGTGGATCGTCAGAATCCGCTCCCGCTCCACTTTGCGTTTCAACCCGTCGAAGGTTTCCGCTTCGCGTTGCAACTCGTGGATCGCCTTCGTCTGCTCTCTGGATTCGTCGACGGTGAGGACGAGGCAGCGGTTCAAGAGTTCTTCGTCGATGTCCACCGCGGTGGTCGTCAGGAAGATCATCACCGGGCCTTCGACGTGGTATTCCTCCGTTTTCATACGCCCCTGATCGTCCTTGCCGGTGCTCGCAATCGTCAGTTCCCCCTCGCTCTGCAGGAGCTTGAGGGCGTAGCTCGCTTTCTCGGCTCCCTCCTCCTCGACGATGGCGAGGATCTTGTTTTTCAGGTTGGTCTCGCCGAGGTAGTAAAGACTCTGCCCGGTCATGGCCGAGTATTTGACGCGCTCTTCTTCGGGGATGAAGGCGAGAATCGATTCCATCAGCGTCGATTTGCCCGCCGCGCTGGTCGATTGGATGATCACCGCCAAGGGCCGGTCCAACTGGCGCGAGACGCAAGCCAGATAGCCCGTCAGCTTGTTCGTGGACTCGCCCACGATCCCGCACGAATCGAAGTCGGCCAGGATCCGCTCCAACAGGTCGGGAGACTTGAGCAATTCGAGCGCCTCCGATTGCTCGTCTCCGGTCATTTCCGGGTGCGCCGGTTGCGGCTCGGTCGCTTCCCGGATGCGCTCTT
>CAZDRT010000321.1:0-2851 GCA_964507815.1 uncultured Puniceicoccaceae bacterium | reverse complement strand
TCCGATGCGAAAACCGGGCGCTGAAGCAACCCGGCTACGGTGGGAGTCATTCCTGCGATTCCACGAGGCAGTCACAGAAGAGAGCCAAAATCCCGGCCGACCGGGTGAACCACATGGAATGAAACCCGCATGAACACTGGAGTTTCATAGAAGAAGCGACTGGGCAGGGCGGGCGCGGGAAGGAGCCCGGTATGATTTCTGTTTTGCATCAGGCCGGACTATACCCTCTTTCACGGCACTTGGCCTCCTTCGGATTGCGCCGTAGTTTCTCCTAAGTGCTAATAATTCTCAATTTCAAACCGGACCCTTTTTCAGGTAGGCACTCGGACTGCAACCCATCTGGTCGCCGAAGGCCTTGTTGAATGCTCCCAAGCCGGAGTAACCAACCTGCATCGCCACTTCGGTGATGTTGCCTTTGCCCTGGCGCAAAAGAGTAACCGCGCGTTCGATCCGCAGTCGCCGCAATGTGGCGGGAATCGTCATCCCGGTTTCCCGGGAGACGAGGCGGCTCAGGTGGAAGGGGCTGCAACCGACTTCCCCGGCCAGCATCTCCAAACTGGGCGGGTTCTCCATGTCCCGCTCCAACAGATGGATGACCCGCTCGCAGCGCTCGCGGTTCGCCCGCCCGGCTTTGTCGTGGATCGGTTCGGGTTCGGACTCGGGCCGATAAAGAAAGTGAGAGAGAATTTCGATGATCTTGCTCCTGAACCAGAGCGAGCGGGCCGATGCGTTGACCGGGGGGGCCAGCATTTGCCAGCGCAGGCTCTGGAAAGCAGTGGGAAGGCGCTCGATTTTGAGGTGCAACCTGTTTTTGCCCTCACAAAAGTCCCGGAACTCGGGAGAAATGCCGTCCATCGCCTGATCCAGCTCTTTCCGCAAAAAGGCAGGGGTCATCTCGAGAGTCAGAAAGCGGTGGATCTGACCCGGCAGGCGCTGCACACGGTAGCGCTTCCGGTGGGTCGAATAAACGGCGCATTGGGTGGGCTGGAGCTTCTGAGCCGTTTTCCCGGAACCGAATGAGGCACTGCCTCCGAAATTCAGGCAGATTTCGAGGCTATTCGGATGAAAACTGCGCTCCCAGTCCAGCGGTTCCTCCGCCCGGAACTCATGCCACTCAATACTGCAACCTTCCCCGTGAAAACTTCCATACACCTGCTGCCAAACCCCGTGGATGTTCTCCCAGGTTCCGTCTTCGGATTCCTTCTGTGTGACGCGCTCCATACCCTCCGCAATGACGGGAAACCACCTCGCGCAATATTGCAAATAGGTCTCAGTATATTTTAAGGCAAACGTCTGATTGCGGAAAACTTTCCGGCATGTCATCAAGGTTTGTGAACATAGATCCGCCTTCTATGAAACTTCAGTATCCATTCGGATTTCATTCCATGTGGTTCACCCGGTCGACCGGGATTTTTGCTTCTTCTGTGACTGCCTCGTGGAATCACGGAAGGCCTCCCACCGTGGCCGGGTTGCTTCAGCGCCCGGTTTTCGCATCGGAAGGAATGTTCCCGATCACCGCGGAGGTTCAGCGTGAACGGAAATCTCCGGCTTTCGAAGGTGGGCGCTGAAGCAACCCACCCACTTTGGCCGCCCAATCATGCAATTTTAGCCCGCTGAAAGCAGCCGACTGAAGAGTTGTTGCCGGATGGAGCGGATCCGCGAGGCAGTTGATGTCTTTGAGAATCGCGAGCGCGAGAAAGCCGCCGGAGAGTGGAATCTGGTGTGCTGCTCCCACAGTATCAAACGACTCTTCAATCTGGAGCATCAACCTGCGGCGCTCGTTCGAGCGAAACCCGATCTTACCGTTCTCGATCCCAGTCCGAAAAATCGGGGTCGTCGAAGAGCGCGGCTTGATTGGACCAGCGCCGCATGTCGCGCAGTTCCTCTTCCGTGGCCGTGCCGACGCTGCCGTCCAGGTGGGCGACGATCGCCTTGCCGCCGTATTCGAGGGAGACATGCCCGAGGCTGGCGGGGATGTCGGGGTTGTAGCTCCCCCAGGCCGTAGTGAGCGGGGAATCCGGCGGCAGCACCCGGTAGAACCCCACCTTTTCCGGATAATCGGGCGGAGACGAGCTGATCGACGAGGCGAAGACGATCAGGCGCGAGGGACTGCGGGCGTCGCCGGGCCGCAGGACCCAGAAGTCGTGCGGATAGGTCGAACGGTCGCGGCTGCGGGGGCCGGGGGCGAACCCGGGCGAGTGTTTCCGCCCGTCGTAGTGGCCTCCCACGAAGATACTGTTGATCCCGAAGGAGGGATAGAGGCTCGCCATGTACGCGCTCTTTGATGCCACCTGTTCGTAATACTCCCGGTGGCCGCCCGCGTAGAGCGCCGCAACTCCGTCGTCGAGCAAAGGGGCGATCCGCCACGGGTAGCGTTTCGCCTGCTCGCTGTTCGGGGCCAAAGGCGGACTCTCGCGGGGATAAAGCGTCTCCCCCGCGTTTCCATAGCCCATCGCGAATTCGCCCCCGTTCTCCAGCGGGGTCATCAGATAGGCCTGGATCAACGAGCGGGCCGAGGAGGTCGCCGCCGAGGTTTCCGCCGCCTGGCGGGCTTTTCCGACGCCGGCGATCAACAGCCCGGTCAGGACGCCGATCATCGCGATCACGGCGAGAATTTCCACCAGGGTGAAGCCGCGGCGGAGTTTTCGGGTGGTTGAGTATGAGTTCATGGCTGGTGGATTACTTCGAGTTGAAAAAAGATCGCCTCGCCGTCCGGGGCGTCCGGTCCGGGGCGGACGGCGACGGTCTCGGTCCCGTCGCCGTTGAAAACCGGGTCAGGCAGCTCCTCGGTGTAGGTCAGGCCCGTCGCGTCGCCGTTGTGGTTCCAGGTTTCCAGATCGGCGGAAACGAG
>CAZDRT010000320.1:0-2854 GCA_964507815.1 uncultured Puniceicoccaceae bacterium | reverse complement strand
AACCCGGCCACGGTGGGAGGCCTTCCGTGATTCCACGAGGCAGTCACAGAAGAGAAGAGCAAGATCTCCAGTCGGTTGCTGCCAGCGGGATTTGACCGGGGGGCAGTCACAGAAAAATACGAAGTTTCGTCCAGTGTTTGCCCCCCAGTCTCAGCCCGCTGAAAGCAGCCGACTGGAGACACTGCTACGCCGTGGCACGGCAGCCGCCCTCCCTCAACCGATGGAATAACGTCCCATTCCAAAATCGCGGTGTTTTACGATTTCGCTCCACGCACTTGTGGTTACACCCGGAACAACATCTCTACCTGATCGCACAGGCTGACTTTATTTCCAGCAAACCGAGATTCCGCAGAAAATCCTCCGATGCTAATTCGGCATCCACCGAGATGTCGTTGAGATTGTTCAGCCCGGAGAACAAACTGACTTTGGAGAACTTGCTGACCCCGGTGAGGAAGACGAAATAGAGGTAACACCGGCCGCGGTCCGCACACCAGCCCGGGGTCGGGTCGAAGTCGGATTCGCGATTCCTCCCATTTTACCGTTGAGACGATCACTCTTTTCCGATTATCCCACTTCAAGCCGAATTGCCATGATTCCCACCCATCTTCTCGCAGCCACCGACCCGTCGGTTTTTACCTACTTCGCCCTCTCAAACTGGGCGGGGAAGCTGATCATCGTCCTACTCATGATTGGCAGCGTCGTCGCCTGGACCGTGATGCTCGCCAAGGGATTCGAGCTGGCCCGGCTGCGGGCGGGGAACCTGCGATTCGAAAAATCCCTCAACCTCGGCGCCCCCCTCGTCGATACCGACCTGACCGCGCTCCAGAAGCGGCGGAGCCCCTACTCCACCCTGGTCCTCGCCGCGATCCAGGCCTTCTACCGGTGGGAGAGCACCGGGGAGACCGATCACCCGAAGCGGATGAACCAACTGGAGAACGCGCTCCAGCGGGTCATCGCGCGGGAGACCCTGGCCTACGAGGCGAAGATGGTCATGCTCGCCTCCATTGTGACCGGCGCGCCCTTTCTCGGACTCCTCGGCACGGTCTGGGGGGTCATGGACGCCTTCGGGGGCGTCGCCCTCGAAGGGTCGGCGACCCTCAAAAGCCTCGCACCCGGGGTCTCGGGCGCGCTCCTGACCACGGTGGCCGGGCTGATCGTGGCCATCCCATCCGTTTTCGGCTACAATTACCTCCTGACCAAGATCCGCCGCCTGACCATGGAACTGGAGAATTTCGCCAGCTCGGTGGCCGACCGGATCGAACTGGAAACCCGCTGACCGATGGCCCGTCGTTTCAAGAGCAAACGGGAACTCGGCGCGATGTCCGAGATCAACATCACGCCCCTGCTCGATCTGGCCTTCGCCCTCCTGATCATTTTCGTCATCACCACGCCCCTGCTGGAGCAACCCGTCCCCCTCCAACTCCCGAACCTCCTGCAATCGGAGGAAATCGTCCGCGATACGCCGAAGGAGCCGGTGCAGATCTCGATTGATGCCGAGGGCGGATTCTTCCTCGGGAGCGAACCGGTCGATGCGACGGCCCTTTCCCAAATCCTCGGCGGCTACTCCAACGACCGGGTCTTCGTGGTCCGGGGCGACCGCTCGGTCTCCTACGGCCGGGTGGCCGAGGTGCTCGACATCCTCCGGAACGAGGGTCTGACCCGGGTCGTTGTCTCCTACTCCGATTAAAGTACCGCGATGGACCCTCTTTACAAAAAAGTGTTGCAGTGGGTCGCGGGGAGCCACGCCGGGCTCCTTCTCCTCGCCCTGGTCGTCTCGCTCGTCTCCTGCGAAAAGGAAAGCGAGGCGCTGAACCTCCCCGCTCTCCCGCCGCCGCCGGATCCTCCGCCGATGGACCAGACCGACGAACCCATCGGGGAAACGCCCCTCCCCGACCTGGATATCGACTTCCGGACCCTCATCCTCCTGCCCGAAGAATCACTCCGCGCGCTCCGCCCCGTCGCGGAGATGCCGGAGCCCGAACCGGAGCCCGAACCCGAGCCCGAGCCCGAGCCGGAACCCGAGCCGGAGCCGGAACCGGAGCCGGAACCGGAGCCGGAGCCGGAACCGGAGCCGAAACCAGAGAGAATTTCCTACGAGGAATTCATTCGCCGCGAGGGTCGGCCCGAACCGACCCGCCGCCCGCAGCCGCGCCCGCAGCCGTCGGTCGAGGTTCCGGAGATCCGGGTGGACCGAAGCGCCTTCGACGACTTTCTGAAGGAATCGGACCGGGAACTCGCTGCCGGGATGAGCGCGGCGGCCCAGCGCGCCGTACTCACCTACGGCGAGGCGCTGATGGCCCGCCTCAACGCGGCCTGGATCCGCCCGCCGAGCCTCGCCGGGCTCGATCTGCACTGCGAGGTGAATTTCCGGGTGACGAAGAGCGGCGAACTGACCGACGTGCGGATCGTCCGCTCCTCGGGCAACCGGCTCTTCGACGATTCCGTCCGCGACGTGTTCCGCAAGCTCTCCCGCGTGGACGCCCCACCCCCGCAGGGCCCCCGCACCTACGAAATCGGGTTCCGGAACATCGTTGGCCGATAACCCGCCGCCCGGGCACAGAACCCAGGGGTGTAACCACTGTGGTTGGATGACTTCAGTCGTCCAACCCGAAGCGGCCCGGCGGAGAAGACATTCCCTTGTGTCGGGAGACCACTGGAAAATCGGATGTTATCCCATCGGTTGCGGGAGGGCGGCTGCCGTGCCACGGCGGAGACTGCATGATTGGACGGCCAAAGTGGGTGGGTTGCTTCAGCGCCCACCTGCGAAAGCCCGGAATTTCACGTTCACGCCGAACCTCTGCGGCAATCCGGAACATTTCCTTCCGATGCGAAAACCGGGCGCTGAAGCAACCCG
>CAZDRT010000319.1:0-2867 GCA_964507815.1 uncultured Puniceicoccaceae bacterium | reverse complement strand
GGGAGATGAAGGAGATGAGGCGGTCCAAGCGGAAGAGCTGAAAGGGCGTGCGCAGAACTCCCATTTCAGTCGGGTGGGTCCAATCCCCAACGGATCCTAGGGTGATGTCGTAAACTGCGAGCGACCCTTGGCTGTTCCGTATTGTTTGACGCGTCGGTGCCCAACAGCCGTTACTGTCTGGGGGCAAGCCCCCGGACCACGGGGGAAAAGCGTCGTCGGGTTGGCCCCTCCGTCGCCAGGGCTATGGCGGGTTGGCTTGCCGCCCGACTTTGCGGCGGATCGAGAGTCTCCTGCGGGTCACCACCAACCGCGAGGCACTGCAGCGACCTATGGTTCCCTGCTGATGCCAGTAAGGCGGCAAGCCGACCTTACTACTCACCTGCCAAAGCAGGGCGTTTGAAGTAACCCTCCTTCGACCCTTGAGCCAGATTAATAAATACCTCGACCAGCTACTCGAATGAGATTTCCACAAGGGAGTTGCCGGATGAAAAAAGTTCCATGCAGACGGGCAAATTCACAAGAAGCACATCAATTAGAAACTTCACGAAACCGCTTTCAAAATCGGATGATCTGTTTGCTTCGAGGCGAAACGCAGGGCCGCATGAATGTCTTCACGTTCCAAATAGTCGAAGTCCTTCAGAATTTCCTCTTCCGTCATTCCACCACCAAGTATTTCCAGGATATCCTTGACACGCACCCGAGTACCCCGGATGCAGGGCCGCCCTCCGCACTGCCTTGGATTGAACGTGATGCGCTCCCGATCATTCATAATATTTACCTTCACACACTCCACGGCTTTAGGCAAGCCCGCAACCGACAGTTCCCCGCCAATGCCAGTAAGGCGGCAAGCCAACCTTACTACCCACCGCCTCATCCCTCATCCTTCATCCCGCATCATGCGGGCGAATGGGGGACGACTTCGTTTTTCAGGCATGGGGGTGGTTCGGATTAACAAGCCGGATGATCAAACGACTGGGTCAGACAGTCAATGACCAATAAGGGAGGGCGAACGTCCCCGTGAGCCGCGCAAGCTCCTATCCCTCCGTCGAGACAAGCATAGGTTCCAGAGTTCCGTCGCCATGCAGGATGGCACAGACTTGTTGGCAGGCGTCCAGACAGAGGCTCTTTCCATTTCGCAGGATATCCGGGCAACGGGTGTGGCCCACCACTTGGGGAAAGGCCAAGTCGTCGGAAAACTCCTCAACAAAGTCGAGCCACAGCGGACCTCCGACCGGATGGAATCCGCCTCGCGCAGGCCCCGCTCCAATCAATGGATGGGAATAGTCCGGCGGCGGGTCGGCAACGAGTTCCCGCATGGATGCATTCAGGACGGCCACACCGTCCGCGAGATGGGCGTCCGTCGGCCAGAGCGTGAGATGCACGCCCGCATGGGTGATCAGCCACCCGCATCGCTCCACCGCGAGCACCGCGTGCTCTCCCCAGAGATCGATGGGCACCCGGCCGGTTTCCGGGTTCGGCGTCATCAGGGCGTCCACCGTCAGGATGGAGAGGTCGTTGACGGCGTAAAACTCGAAATTGTTCCGCATCTCGTCACCCAACGCCTCGATCTCCCGGCGAAAGGACCAGTACTTCCAATCATGGTTCCCCCACAGCAGCGTCGTAGGAACCTCCGACTGATCAAACATCCGCTCGACCGTCCCGACCAGCCGCTGAATCACCGGCAGCAGCCGCCCCTTGCGCGACTTGGAGTCGAGCAGATCTCCCAGCAGAATAATCTCCCCCACCCGTCGCTCCGACCCCAGACGGAGACAGCGGATGAGAAAATCAACATCCTGGTGGACGTCGGGAACGATGAGGATCGGGTCGCTTTGCATTGCTTAAAACTCACAGAAATGGCAGCGATTGACCCGCAAAAAATTTGGGGGGGGGATTTCGGCCAATCCGTCTCACAGATGCTACCCTACTGCCCCGTCATCGGTCTGTGCGACCGATGCTACGAGTGTCCTCAGCAAAATCCGACCAGTCGTGCGCTGCGGTCAGACTTCGCAATTGCTTCGCCAGGGCTCGCATTGATCCGATTCTGGCCTCAGCCGAACCCGCCTCAATCTCTCCATCGAGGAACCGGGCAAGATCCATCTTCATCGCCAGTCGCAGGGTCCGCACCTCATCGCCCACCGCGAAATCTCCGGGTGTCTCGCGGGCCACCGCCTCCATGGTTCAGCAGTCGTCCAAATTAATTTCCATCAACCACGGACACCTGGCGGTGCAATGCTATCCTCCCGTATCGTAAAGACCAACACCTCGGCTTCACACGGCCTCCACTCCCCTTCCATCGGATCAAACAATCGAAACTGATCCGAGTGGACCACCACGCTGATCCCAGTTTCGCGGGGCACTTCCTCTCCGGCATTCTCCGGATCAAAAAACATTGAAGTTCTTACGCCTCGCTGGATCGCTTTGGCACAAGCGCGTCAAGGTGGCGCTTCATCCGTCCGAAAGTGGGCGCTCAAGCAACCCACCTACTTTTCTGAATTTTTCTAATCCCTCCCCCCCGTAAATGTCTGACCCTCCGGCGTAAAGTGCTGCACAAATGAACATATGCACATCCTTTTGTCTCCTCCCCTCCGCGATTCGGAAAAAGGGGCGTATTCTCGAAGTGGACGGCCCTTTCGGCAGAGTCGAAGTGGAGGGCCTGCGGGAGAGCCTGACGATCTACCGGGGATCGTCGCTGAGAAACGGCAGCGTGCGGCTCTATCTCCGCCACATCCTCGCGGAACTCCGGCGCATCCTCGCCCGCCCCGCCCACTGGCGGCGGGAATCCGGACGCTCCCGGATCACCGATCCCGACGCGTTCTTCTATGAAACTTCAGCATTCATGCGGGTTTCATTCCATGTGGTTCACCCGG
>CAZDRT010000318.1:0-2933 GCA_964507815.1 uncultured Puniceicoccaceae bacterium | reverse complement strand
GATCCGGAACATTTCCTTCCGATGCGAAAACCGGGCGCTGAAGCAACCCGGCTACTGCAGCCGCCCTCCCGCAGCAATTCGGCGGCGCACGCTCAATTATCGAATAAACTTCGATATTCGCTCCACGCACTTGTGGTCACACCCGGTTACGTCGGGGCTTTCCCGGGAACCTTGACATTGACGGACATTTATCCGACAGCATTTGTATGGGTCGTTCATTTCAACACGGGAGCTTTCCAAGCAACCGGGTAAGATCATGGCCAAGGTTTCCGAAGAGGGTCCCCAGATCATCACCCGGAACGGCGGAGCGATTGGGGACCGCCGGTCTTTCGCCTTGTGCCGGGGCGGTTCTCCTTCCATCGTGCCGCCATGTCCGATTCCGAGGATTCTCCGGGGTTCTGGTTGAGCCCGCTTCAGCGCCGGTTGGTCACGACGGCTCTTGCCGGGTTGTCGGTTTTTGTCATCGGGGCCTTGATATTTGGTCTTTTTTTGCTCCTCAACGGCTTCGTGCAGACCTTTTCCGGGGTGCTCTGGCCCATCGCCGTGGCGGGGATCCTCGCCATGCTGCTGCAACCTCTGGTGCGTTTTTTCGAAGAGAAGACCGCGCTGAACCGCATCGGCGGGATCGTTCTTCTCTATGTTCTCGTCGTGCTCGCTTTCGCGGCCATCCTCGGCTTCGTCCTTCCCCTCGTCATCGAGCAGACGGTTTCTTTTATCCGCGATTTCCCGTCCATTTTCGAACGCCTCCGGGAGGCGTTCCTCGAGAAGTTTCCCCAGGTGATGGACTTTCTCAATTCCTCGATAGGCCCCGAAAAAATGGCCGCGATCCGGGAAAAACTGGAGGCCCGTCTCGAGAGCCTGCCGGAGCAGCTGGTGCCCGTCGCCTCCAGGCTGGGCTCCTACGCGGGTGCGATCGCCGGTACGGCCGCCGGGCTCGCCATCATTCCCGTCTATGTTTTTTTCTTCCTCAACGCGCGGGGGGACAAGACCCGGGATATCGAAAAGCAGCTTTCCTGGGTCAAGAAAGAGATCCGGGAGGACCTGATCTTTCTCGGCACCCATTTCGCGCACAGCATGGAGGCGTTTTTCCGCGGTCAGATTCTCATCGGGCTGATCATGGGGGTTCTGCTCGGCGTCGGATTTTCGCTGGCCGGAGTGAACTTCGGGTTTCCCCTCGGGCTTTTCATCGGGCTGCTCAACATCATTCCCTATTTCGGCACGATGATCGGGCTTGCGACCGTGCTGCCCATCGCGTGGTTTCAGCCGGAGGGCGGACCGCTTCTCGCCGGAATCGCCCTCGCCATCTTCGTGGCCGTACAGATGCTCGAGGGCTATTTCCTCACGCCGCGGATCATGGGAAACAAGACCGGCCTCCACCCCCTGACCATCATCATCGCGATTTTCTTCTGGGGAACCGCCCTGGGGGGCATTCTCGGAATGATTCTCGCCATTCCCCTCACCGCCTTTTTCGTGGTCGCGTGGAGGCTTCTCCGCGAGAAGTACCTGGCCCGCTGGTTGGACGGGGATGCTTCGGGGGCACCGGAGTAGCGGCTTTCCGGTCCTGGCCAGAGGGGTTCAGCCCCCGGTGGACGGGAGTGTCCGCCTTCCTTACGGCGAGGCTGTGTTTGGGGGAGCGGGACACTCCTGTCCCGCGGCGGGGTGTAACCACAAGTGCGTGGAGCAAAATCGTGAAGCCCCGGGATATTGGAATGGGATCCTCTTTCTCGGCTGAGGGAGGGCGGCTGTCCTCAGCCGCCGCAGGGGGCGAGGCCGTGCGCGAAACAGGCGAGGGTGTGGACGGTGCCGGGTGCGGCGAGAAGGAGATCGGCGGAATCGGCGAGATCGATGTGGCCGGGCTGCCAGCCCTCGGCCTCTTTCCACAGATCCCAGGCAACCGGGTTGTGCGAGAGGGTTTTCAGGGTGAGAGGGGCGATCAGTTTGGTCGCCTCGCGGGTCATGACGGGATAGACCGAGGCGCCCAGTTGCGTGAGCTGGCTCGCCAGATCAGCCGCGCGGTAGGCGGCGATGCTGCCGGTGACCCCGAGAACGATGGTTTTCCCGGAAACCGGAGAGGGGGTGGATTCCGATGGTGGCATGAGAATTCCAAAGATGTTGAAACGGTGGTCCATCGCGACGGAGAAAATCGTTGCCGGGTTTGAGCAACCTGATCCGATCTTCGCTCTGCGAGCTTCCTTCTTCCCCCTCCCTACGCCGAAGCCAAGGATAACAAGCCGAGCTTCGCAGGACAAGTCGCCGCGTTAGGAGGCTGGACACCCTGCCGGGCAACCGGGCAACCGGGAAGGCGGGTTCGGTGCCCAGGCTTTAGCCTGCTGCGTAGGAGTGGTCGTCGCCCGTGGTCGCGGGGGCTCTTGACCCGGCGAAACCCCGCGACAGCGAGGGCCAAGACGGTTGCCCCTCGATCTGAAGATGGTAGTGGCTGCGGAAAGGAGAGAACCTCTCTGTTTCGACCCCGGGCGTCCGTGAAAATCAGGTCCTTTGCCCGTGCTGCCGAAGATAGGGCAAGCCCTAACATTTATACACAACACAAGTCGATTCGCGACTACATATTTTGGGATTGGGGGCGGTCTTTTCGGTCGATTCGCGGCCATCGCGCTATTCGACTAGCTCATGATCCATGACAAGCACGAGGCCCTACAATTTTTTTATGCGGATTAGCCTTTTTGTAGGGCCGCGTGCTTGCGCGCGTGCCGCGACGGGGTCGCGGCCTGACCCGGTGGGCTGCGGCATCGCGCAAGCGCGAGCCCTACCGACACATCCCCGCGTAGGGCCGCCGCTTGCGGCGTGCCGTCCCGGGGGGGGCAGAAGACCGGCGGCCCTTTCTCGTTGAAAAAATTAGGGAAACTTATGTGTGAATCTCAGGGCCAGAACTCACTAAATCAGGGTCTCAGCGGGAGATTCGTTCGCAAGTTTGA
>CAZDRT010000317.1:0-2953 GCA_964507815.1 uncultured Puniceicoccaceae bacterium | reverse complement strand
GAACGAGGCCGGGCTGGAAATCCTCAAGACCCTCGCCCCCCGCCTCTCCGGCGCAGCCGCGAGCGTGCTCCACTGGGAAGGCGACCTGCCCCGGATCGTCCTCCAGGAATCGCCCAAGGGACGTCTGCTCGGTCTCTTCAACTGGAGCGAAACCGCTCAGACCCCCTTGCAGCCAAGCGAGGCCGCCACCCTGCCTGAAACCGGCTGGAGCGACCTCTGGTCCGGCCAGACCCGCGCCACCTCCGCCGCCCTGTGCGACCTCGAACTCCCGCCCCACGCCTGCGCCCTGCTCGAAGCGCGCTGAACCGAAAGTCATCACAAAAAAATCCCATGAATATCATCCACTTCGTCACCCACGACAGCGGCCGCTTTTTCGGCTGCTACGGACGCCCCATCGGCTTTTCGCCGAACATCGACCGCTTCGCCGCCGAGAGCGTCCGCTTCAACCAGGCCTTCTGCTCCGCCCCCTGCTGCGGCCCCTCCCGCGTCTGCACCATGACCGGGCAATACAGCCATGTGAACGGTTCCCTCGGGCTCGGCAGCATGGGCTGGCCCATTCCCCTCGAAAAGCAGACCCTGGTGGACCATCTCAACGGGGCCGGCTACCAGACCGCCCACGTCGGCTTCTGCCACGAACGCCTCTACGGCGAGATGCGCTACGAAATCGACGGCAAGGCGGGCGAAGACGAGAGCTACTGGAACTGCGACGCCCGCAACGTGGCCGACAAAGCCATCGAATTTTTCGGCAGCCGGGACAAGAGCCGCCCCTTCTACCTGAACCTGGCCACCAATGAAACCCACGCCGGCCACCTCCGGGGATCGCCCAAATTGCGCAAGCGCCACGGCGATCCGGTGGACCGCGACCTGAGCTGGGTGCCGCCCACCGAGCCCGACACCCCCGAGACCCGCGCCCGCTGGGCCAATTTCTACGCCTCGCTCCAGTATGTCGATCACCACTTCGGCCGCATCCTCGAAGCGGTCGATGCCCATGGCCTGCGGGACGACACCCTGGTGGTCTTCACCACCGACCACGGCACCGGCTGCCAGCGTGGCAAACGCCACGTCTATCAACCCGGCACCGAGATCGCCCTGCTCGTGCGTCCGCCCAAGGGCTGCCGCACCGGCTACACGGTGGATCACCTGATCGGCAACATCGATTACTTCCCCACCCTGCTCGAAGCAGCCGGGGCGGTCGACCGCATACCCGGCGACATCAACGGACGCAGCTTCTGGCCGCTCCTCGCGGGCAAAGAGTATTCCCCCCACCCGCACATCTTCGTCGAGCGCAATTATCACGGAGAAAAAATGCCCGATGAAACGGAATATGCCGACAAATACGACCCGCAGCGCTCCATCCGGACCCGGGACTTCGTGTATATCCGGCACTTCCGCCCGCAGGCGCGGTCGCAGCCCTGGTATCGCGAAGAGATCGACACCTTCGACTTGAATCCGAATCTCGGCTTCGAGGGCTGCGAACCCCTCCCTCTGGAGAATCGCGAGCGGCCCGACGTCGAACTCTACGACCTGCGCCACGACCCCTGGGAACAGCACAATGTGGCCGGACGCGGCGAATACGCCGACACCGAAACCCGCCTCGCCGCCCAGCTCGACCAATGGATGCGCGAGACCAACGATCCCGCCTTCCAGCCCGGCCTGCCGCCGCCCATCATGGACCCCGCCCACTGGCCCACCCGCGGCAGCGTCATCGAGCTGGAACGCCGCTGACCCGAATGAACGACTCAAAAATTCAACCACCCGCTGCGCTGGAGACACGGAGACACGGAGACCGGGAGGATAATCAAAAAAATTATGAGGCAATGAACATGAACAACGCGCTTGTAGAGGAAGAACTGACAAAGAAAATCATTGGTGCTGCCATTGAGGTGCATCGCTATTGGGGACCAGGATTAGTTGAGAGCATCTATGAGAAAAGCCTCGCTGTCGAACTTGAAAAGCGGGCTATCCCATTTAAGCGACAATTAAAACTGGAGTTGAATTACAAAGGAGTTGTTTTGAAAGATGGGATCAAACGCCTTGTTCTGTGATCCTAATTTTATAATTCCTCCCCTCCGTGTCTCCGTGCCTCCGTGGTAAAAATCTCTTAGCTCTAACTCTCAAACCCAGAACAGCCCATGAACATCAAAGGATTTGCCGTCGCCGACTTCACCTTCCCCCTGCTCTCGCATGAGAACAGCCTCCAACTCATTTCCATGCTCGGGATGGACGGCGTGGATATCGGTCTCTTCGAAGGCCGCTCACACCTCTGGCCCTCCAAGGAATTCGCGGAGCTGCCCGCCAACGCCCGCCGCCTGAAAGCCCAACTCGACGATCTCGGCCTGCGCTGCGCGGATGTCTTTCTCCAGATGGACGCCGATTTCGTGCCCTTCGCGATCAATCATCCCGAGGCCGACCGCCGGGCCAAAGCCCGCGACTGGTTCGAGCGCAGCCTGGAATACGCCCAGGCCGTCGGCAGCGAACACCTGACCGCCCTGCCCGGCGTCCTCTTTGAGGAAAGCGAATCCGCCGAAGACTCCTGGCTACGCGCCACCGACGAACTCGCCTGGCGGGTGGAAAAGGCCGCCGCAGCCGACATCATCTTCGGGGTCGAAGCGCACGTCGGCTCCCTCGCGCCCGAGCCCGCCCCCGCCCTCCGCCTGGTCGAAGCCGTGCCCGGCCTGACTCTCACCGTGGACTACACCCACTTCACCCGCGCCGGCCTGCCCGATGCCGAAGCCGAGCCCCTGCTCCGCCACGCCTCGCACTTCCACGTCCGCGGCGCGAAAAAAGACCGGCTGCAGTGCAACTTCAGCGAGAACACCATCGACTACGCCCGCGTGCTTGAAGTCATGAAAGCCGAGGACTACTCCGGCTGGCTCGGCATCGAATACGTCTGGATCGACTGGGAGGACTGCAACAAATCCGACAACCTCTCCGAAACCATCCAGTTCCACCA
>CAZDRT010000316.1:0-2956 GCA_964507815.1 uncultured Puniceicoccaceae bacterium | reverse complement strand
TCCACCTTCCAGCAGGATACTCCTTCATCTTTCAACATTCATCTCCTGATTTCTTAGGCAATAAAACAAGCAATCTTTATATTTTGCGTTTGACCCCCTCGGGTTCTTGCCCTCACCACCGATTTTAATCGGTGCTTTCCGTTTGACCCCCTCAACACACCCCGTGACGTCGTTTAAGCTTGATTCCGATTTTGTCTTGCCCAATAGTTCTTTCGGTGGTGAGATTTTCTAAAATCGTAAAAGTATGACAGTAAAAGAAACAGTTATCCGACGGATAAAGAGCCTCCCGGAAAGCATCACTGCCCGAGAAATGCATGAGAGGATGGATTTCATTCTCGGAGTGCAGGAAGCGTTGGAATCTTCCAAACGAGGAAAAAGGGTCCCGGCTGAAAAGATGCGGGAAAAGATCGCCACATGGGCTTCGCGGTAAGCTTTACGCCTGAAGCCGAGACTGACCTTGAGGTGATCGTCCGCCATGTTGCGAAAGATGATCCGGGCCGTGCGGAATCATTTGGATACGAATTGGTCGATGCCGCCCTTTCTTTAAAAACCTTCCCCCTGCGAGGGAAGATTACTCCAGAGTTTTCCGAATCGAGCATTCGAGAGATCCAGCATGAACCCTATAGAATCATATACCGAATTCTTCCCGGCGGACAAGGAGTCGATATTCTCCGCTTTTGGCATGGAGCGAGAGGATTCCCGAAACTGAAATAGACGATTTATTTGGTTTCCCGTTTCGGAGGTTATTTCTGACTCCTGACTCCTTTCAAAAATAAAGACCCGACGTCTTTTGAGTCTCCTAGTTCCCGTTTGGAAAGGAATGGCGATACCGTTTCTTCCCGACTCCAACACTCCAATCCCTTCGAAGCGAAGCGGAGACCCTCCGTCTTGTCCTGCGTAGCTCGAAGAGCGAAGGGAGCCCCGTGACTGCGGAGGCGTAGGGCGAGAGCGTAGAAAGAAGCTTGAAGAGCGAAGGACGGGCATCCCTCATAACTTCCCCATCCCCTAAGGTTTGGAGATGTCGCTTCACTCTATACAGGTCTCCGCCCTCATCCCTCAAAAATGCCTTCTTCCCTCCTCAGGTCTCAGGTTTCAAGTCTCATCCCTCTCGAACGCTCCTCCCCCTCAGGCAACGCATCCCGAGTCCCTCCGGTTCATCCCTCCCCATCCGCAACCCCCCGATTAGGATTACAACCACCCGCTGCGCTAGAGAACACCGAGGACACAGAGAAAAATCAAGAAATCGTGGACTGACCCCTAGCCTTCATCCTCCTTCGCCAAGGCCATGGCGGATACGTCGAGCTACGCAGGGCAAGCCGAGTACCGGCGCACGGAAAAACGTTCATTTTTTCTTGAACAAACCGCCAGCCGTGCGACAGACTTTTGATTTTTACAACCATCGGCTCGATCGGCCGCCCCATGGGACACCCGAAACCGGACGCGTCCAAGGGCGGTAGCGTACTTGGAATAGGCTGAAAAACTCAAAACCGCTTCGCTCCTGTACCGAGCGAAGCGACATCCCCAAATCCTGAAAAAAGAGGGCCGACTTTCGATTCGTCTTGTCCGGCATAGCTCGGCTTGTCCGCCATCTTGTCCGGCGTAGCTCGTAGAGCGTAGACGGTGCGTCAGTTGACGGTAGACAGTGCGTCGGTTCCTAAGTGTGCGGCTTACCCATCTCCAATATCCTATATCCCATATCCCATATCCGCGCCACCGGCGCTTCATCTTCAATCTCCCGCGCCGTAGGCGCTTCATCTTAACCTTTTGCGTTTGACCCCATGGACCCTCTCCCTTCAAAATTCCCTCATTCTCCTTTCCCTTCGGCTTGGCACAAACCATGCCTACAATTCTTCGAATCGGACCTTACCGCTTCCACTTTTACAGCCGGGAGCCAAACGAGCCTCCGCACATTCATATCGAAAGAGATGATCTGGAGGCAAAATTTTGGCTGGAACCGGTCTCACTGGCCAGAAACTACGGATTTTCTGCCAAGGAACTCAACGAGCTTGCGCGTTTGGTTGAAGTGCATAGGGTAGAGCTCTGGGAAAGATGGACTAAATTTCATGGAAAAAACTGAACAAGAGATGATTGCGACCACGGTAAAAATTGAGGACGCCATGGTGTGTTTGGAACTCGAAGATGGTTCGACCCATAGTTTCCCTGTTCTCTACTACCCAAAGCTGGCGAAGGCCAGCCCCGACCAGTTGAGGGAGGTCAAATTGCGTGTCGGCCGGCGGGCGTTGCGTTGGGATAACCTCGATGAAGATATTTGGATCGCGGACGCGGTTTGTCAGAACTATCCCGGAAATAAAATTCCGGCAGTAGCAGAATCGATGAGCTATTACGGGCGAAAATGATAGGAATTCGGGTCCTCAGGCTTGAAGATGTCGCTGCGCTCGGTACAAGTTTCCGCCATTCCCCCTTCGCCATTTCTCATCCGCCATTCGCCAATCAGGAACTCCCCCAAATCTTTATATTTTGCGTTTGACCCCCTCGGGCCCCCCCCCGATTATGAGTACGATTACGATTAGGAAAAGACATGAAAATTTGGACCCCATTTGCATTCCCCCCCGACGCGGCACGCTCGGTGGCCCTACGCCTCGTTTCGAGCATCGATCAAAATTGCACCCCTTTCAGGTAATCGCTAGAAATTAGATTTGCGAAGAGACATCTCCCCCTCCACAATCATCCCCATGACTTATACCGCTATTTTGACCAAAGATTCTGACGGAGGTTACGTTGCCCAAAACCCGGAAACCGGGACGACAACCCAAGGTGATACGGTTGATGAAGCTTTGGCAAACCTCCGGGAGGCCACGGAATTGTACTTGGAGGAATTCCCCCCCGAGTTTACCCCTCCTGCGCTAATGACCACCTTCGAAGTCGCTCATGCCTAAATTGCCCCGGATCAGTAGTCGGGAGTGCATTAAGACTCTTCAGAAGTTCGGTTTTACCG
>CAZDRT010000315.1:0-2984 GCA_964507815.1 uncultured Puniceicoccaceae bacterium | reverse complement strand
GCGGGCTGAGACTGCATAATTGGGCGGCAAAAGTGGGTGGGTTGCTTCAGCGCCCGCCTTCGAAAGCCCCGAATTTCACGTTCACGCTGAACCTCTGCGGCGATCCGGAACATTTCCTTCCGATGCGAAAACCGGGCGCTGAAGCAACCCGGCCACGGTGGGAGGCCTCCCGTGATTCCATGAGGCAGTCACCGAAGAGCAATGCCGCCGGTCGGTTGCTGTCAGCGGGATTTGCATGGGGGGCGGTCACAGAACAATACGAAGTTTTGCGAAGACGGGTCCCCGGGTGTAACCACAAGCGCTTGGACTTCACCAGGCGATTGCAGCCATTTTTGTGAGAAAACCACGGAAAGATTCAAGGGAGCGCGGTGCTTTAGCCCGCGTTTTCGGTGCGTTCTTGTGCTTACGTTCGCAGGCTGAAGCGCCGCGCTCCCAAAGTCCAAAGAAAATGGGATCCGTTCGTTCCAAAACTCCCCACACTTGCGGTTACCACCCCCTGAAAAAAAGTAAAAAAACCTTGACCCACCCAAAACAATCCGCATTTTCCCGAATCAACCAAGGGCGGTAGCGTGCCCAAATCAAATCCAGCGTCGCTCGGTCGCTCGGTCGCTCGGTCGCTCGGTTTACCGGTTCCCAGTTTAACGGTTTTCGGTTCCCGGTTCACCAGTTTTCGATTCCCCCGTTCGACGTTCAATGTTGGACGTTCGATGTTCAACGTTCGCCATCTCGAACCACTTCGCGGTTTCCCAATTTCAGCATTTCAGTTTTTCAGCATTTTCTCCCACCACTCCAACATTGAGCGTAGCGAAATCCCGTCCCGCAACGCGGGAGGAACTCGCGAAGCGTGTCGGGACTCCAACACTCCAACACTCCAACACTCCAACACTCCCCCTCAGGTCTCCGCCCTCAAGCCTCAGGTCTCCCCCCCCCTCTCCATCCCTCCATAAAACCCTCTTGCCTACTCTCTCGCACTCTGACTACAAACAGGCATGTCTCATTCAAACCTGATTCGCTGGGGAATTCTCGGTTGCGGAGCCATTGCGCATAAGTTTCGGCAAAGCATGCGAGCAGTGGACAGCGGCGAGATCGTCGCCTGCGCCTCACGCACGCCCGGGAAGGCCGCCGCTTTCGCCCACGACCAAAAGGTTGCGGACTCCTATGAAAGCTATCATGCGCTGCTGGCCCGTAACGACATCGACGCCGTTTACATCGCGACCACTCACAATTTCCATCATGAAATATGCCTCCTGGCTCTCGATGCCGGCAAGGCGGTTTTGTGCGAAAAACCCCTGTCCGTAAACGCCGAACAAACCCGGGAAATCGCCGCCAAGGCCCGCGAGAAAGGCCTTTTCCTGATGGAGGGAATGTGGACCCGCTTCCTTCCAGCCATCCGCCAGCTACGAAGCTGGCTCGATGCGGGAATGATCGGATCCCTCCAAATGGTCCGGGCCGATTTCTGTATCGGTGCCGAATTCAATCCCGCAAACCGCCTCTTCAATCCCGACCTCGCCGGCGGTGCCGTACTGGACGCTGGTATTTATCCGATTTCCATGGCCAGCTACATCATGGGCTCGCAACCGCAGGATATCGCCGCCTTGGCCAAAATTGGCGAGACCGGTGTCGATGAGCAAACCGCCTGCGTCTTTCGCTATCCCGATGGCCGGATGGCTCTGCTCAGCACCGCGGTCTCCAGCGGATCGGAGAACCGGCTTGAAGTCGTCGGCAGCGATGGACGGATTGTAATTCCCACAGCCTTTCTCGGTGCCACCGAAGTCGAACTGCATCTTCGAGGCGGAGAAGTTACCCGAAAAGTCCTACCGTTCCCCGGTTCCCAAGGATTCCGCTTCGAAATTCAAGCCGCCAATGAAGCCCTGCTCTCCGGCAAAACCGAATGCTCCGAAATGCCCATAGATGAAACCATCGCCATCGCCGAGACCTTGGACCGCGTTCTCGCCCGGATTCACGCGGGATAAACTCAGGCCTTGCCCCCGGTCCCAGATCCCTCTCCTCAGGTCTCCATCACTCCAATTCTCCCCCCCTCCCCTCAAAGACTATCCAACGGACTCAGGGTCAGATCTTTTTGATCCTCCATCACGTGCAGATAAATCATGGTGGTCTCCACACAAGTGTGCCCGAGAAACTCCTGGACCGTCCGGATATTCGTCCCGTTTTCCAGCAAATGCGCCACCAATGACTCCCGCAACGAACGCGGTAAAGGCACGCAACGGTCTTTATCCCCCTTCGCGGCTCGCACGTACAGTTTTCCCCGATCCAAATCCACATCCTTCACCCGCAAACGGCAAAGTTCCGAAATCCGCAGGCCGCACCCGTATTGCAGCCGTGCCATCAAGCTCCACTTGCCCCGCATACCGTTCAATAAACGCTGCACCTCCTCCTGGGAATAAACCACCGGGTAGTATTTCCTCGGATCGGCCTTCACATAGTCGCTGAAGTCCCCCAACTCCAGCCTGCGCACCTCCCGCAAAAAGAAAACCCCGGCATTCAGCGCCTGCCGCTGGGTTGACGCCGCAACCCCTTCCTCCACCGCCAGATAACTCAAAAACCGCTTCAAATCGTCCTCTCCAAAGGTCTCAAGGCCGTCCTTGTCCTGTAAAAACTGCTCCATCCGCCGAATCCAGCCCAAGTAGCTTTCCTCCGTGCGGTAGGCCATGTGCCGCACCCGCATCAACCGCACCGTTTCATCATACCACGGGTTCGCCGACACCCGCTCCCGCACCTCCGCCACCGTCTGTGCATAGCGCCGCCGCCCGTCACCGCAACCCTCCATGTCGCCTTCCGCCTTCGGTTTCGTTTTTCGCCCACTGTCTGCGCCCGCCACCCGTCTGCGCACTGGCGCTTCCTTGAAAAACCAGTTCAAGCCCTCGCGCCACTGCTCGACCTGCCAGTCCTTTGGCTTCCGGTTCTCAATCAAATCCTCGACGAACGCCCGCGCCGCGGAAACAGAAGCCCTCTCGCGCTCGCGG
>CAZDRT010000314.1:0-3006 GCA_964507815.1 uncultured Puniceicoccaceae bacterium | reverse complement strand
ATCGATCTGCCCAGCGCCGATCCGGAGCGGATCAAGGAGCAGCTCGAGGAGGTGCTCGCGATCCCCGCCGAGGAGGCGGTCATGGCAAGCGCCAAGTCGGGGATCGGCATCCCCGAAATCATCCGCGGGGTCATCGACCGGATGCCCCCGCCGCGCTGGCTGGACGGGCGGGGGACCCGCGCCCTGGTCTTCGACTGCGTGTACGACGCATTCAAGGGGGTGATCTGCTTCGTCCGCGTTTTCAGCGGAGAGCTGCGGCAGGGGAGCAATATCTCCTTCATGGGGTCGGACGTAAAGACCCAGATCAAGGAAGTGGGGCGGTTTTCGCCGCAGATGGTCGCCGAGGATTCGCTCTCCGGCGGGAAGGTCGGCTACATCGTGACCGGCATCCGCGATGTCGCCGACGTCAAACTCGGGGACACGGTGACCCGGGCCGACGATCCCGCCGACGAGATGCTGCCCGGCTACAAGGAGGTGCGGCCGATGGTTTTCAGCGGTATCTATCCTCTGGATACATCGGATTACGAAAAGCTCAAGGCGAGCATCGGAAAGCTCCGCCTGAACGACGCGGCCTTTGTCTATCAAAGCGAGAGTTCGGTCGCCCTCGGCTTCGGCTTCCGCTGCGGGTTTCTCGGACTGCTCCACATGGAAATCATCCAGGAGCGCATCCGCCGGGAATACGACCTCGACATCATCTCCACCTATCCGAGCGTGATCTACCGCCTGCGCCGCACCGACGGCGAGGAGACGGAGATCGACAACCCGGCCTTTTTCCCCGATTCGACCGAGATCGAATGGATCGAGGAACCCATGATCCGCGCCATCCTCCACACGCCGAATGACTCCATCGGGGACATTCTCGCCCTCATCTCCGAGAAGCGCGGGATCTGCCTCCAGACCGAGACGGTCGATGCCTCGCGGGTCATGATCACCGCCCGGCTGCCTCTCAACGAGATTCTCGTCGATTTCAACGACCGCCTCAAGAGCATCACCCACGGGTACGGCAGCATGGACTACGAGCCGGAAGGCTACGAGCGTTCCGATCTCGTCCGTATGGAGATCCTCGTCAACGGGGAGAAGATCGAGGCGTTTTCGTCCATCGTCCACCGCACGAAAGCGGAAAGCCGGGGTAGGGCGCTCTGCGGGAAGCTGAAGGAACTGCTGCCCCGCCAGCTCTTCAAGGTGGCCGTCCAGGCGGCCGTGAACGGAAAATTCGTCGCGCGGGAGACCATCAGCGCCATGCGCAAGGACGTGACCGCCAAATGCTACGGGGGTGACATCAGCCGGAAACGGAAATTGCTCGAGAAACAGAAGGAGGGGAAAAAGCGGATGAAACAGATCGGCTCGGTCTCCATCCCGCAGGAAGCCTTCGTGCAGGTTCTGCGGAGCAGTCAGGAGTGATTTTTGCCATGGCAAAACCCGGAAAACTGGTTCATTCCGGAACCATGAATACGTCTCGCGCGCGGCCTGATTCCGCATTTCCACCGGTCGCCGGGTCGGCGGTCCGGTCGTCATTTCGAAAGGGCTGACCATGTTCGCCAAACCCGGAAAAAAGCTCCGCAAGCGGGCCGGCGAATACGCCGAGATGGCCCGCAAGATCATCCACTACCGGCGGGACCGGCTCGCGGAGGAAGCTCTTGCCGAGTTGCACACGCTTTACGACGAGGCGCGGGAGCTGTCCGGCGACCGGTCGCTCTCGCTGAGCCTCCTCGAAGAGCGCGCCGCGGCCTGGGAGCCCGTGCTCCGGCGGCACGGCGGGCGGATCTACCCGAAAACGTTTTGGAGCGACAACATCGAGACCTTTCTCGTGGCCGCGATCATCGTCCTCGGCATCCGGGCGTTCTTCCTCCAGCCGTTCATCATCCCGACGAACTCGATGTACCCCACCTACAGCGGGATGTACCACCGGATCTACGACGCGGAGGACCGCCCGTCGCTCCTGCTCAAGCCGCTCCGGTTCCTCTTCCTCGGCGCGAGGAGCCACGAAGCGGTGGCCGAGGCCGCCGGACCGGCCCGTATTCCGCTCGTGCTCGACAGCTCCGGAACGAACGCCCGGGCGGCCTTCGAAGTGGTGGACGCCCGGAAATGGCTGGTCGTGCCCACCAAAAAGAAGCGCTATCCGATTTTTATCGGAAATCGGCCGACGGCCTTCGAAGTTCCGCTGGACTTCGACGCCGACCGGGTCCTCGTGGACCGCTTTTTTCCGGGAATGGAATCCTGGCGCGAGGTCCTTGAGGATCGACGGGGCACCGGCGCGCTGCGAATCGAAAATTCCAGCCGGGCCTGGATCGAAGTGCCCGGCGAAAGCTTTCAGCCGGGGGAAACCATTCTCAGTTTCGACGTTCTCAGCGGCGACGCGCTTTTCGTCGATCGGTTCAGCTATCATTTTTTTCCGCCCGAGACCGGCGATCCGATCGTGTTCCGGACCCGGGACATCGAAGGCATGCGCGGCCCCGGCGGAGCAATCGAGGACAAATATTACATCAAACGGCTCGCCGGAGTCGGCGGCGAGGTTTTGTCCATCCATCCGCCCGCCTTGTTCATCGACGGCGAAGTGGCGGACGGTACGGAGGCCTTCCGCAAGAACGCCGAACAGATCGACGGATACGGAGGGTACGTCAACGACGGGCGCGACATGAAATATCTGGTTCCGGGCACATCCTACGAAATTCCCCCGGACCAGTTCTTCGCCCTCGGCGACAATTCCCGCAACAGCCTCGACAGCCGTTACTGGGGCAGTTTCGACGAGAAAGCCGTAATCGGTCGGGCGCTGTTCATCTATTATCCCTTCACCAAACGCTGGGGGCCCGCCGAATAACGGCCGAACGGAATGCGCACAATAAACATTATGTCCAATTTGCGTTTTACGGTGCCCTCGCTCGCGGGCTCGCTCAAACAAGGCACCTACGCAAAATTGACATAATGTTCTGCTGTTTCGGCATTGGTTAATACCCGTGCCGCCGGGGATCGGAGGGCAAGCCCACCGACCACGAGCGGCGGCTGAGG
>CAZDRT010000313.1:0-3027 GCA_964507815.1 uncultured Puniceicoccaceae bacterium | reverse complement strand
GAAAGCAGCCGACTGGAGACAATGCTACGCCGTGGCGCGGCAGCCGCCCTCCCGCCGTAGTTCCGCGGTTCACGCACGATTATCGAATGAATTTCCGTATTCCCTCCACGCACTTGTGGTTACACCCACAACCGGTGCGGGGACTTCGTGTAGGGCCTTGCCTCCGCGGCGATTCCGCCGATGATTCCACCCGCATGGCCGAGGAATCCGGAGAAGCACAACGGGATGCCGTCGCCGTCGAGTCGTTTCTCTCCCACCTGTCGGGGGAGCGGCGGATGTCGCCGGCGACTGTCCAGAACTACCGCCACGCCGTGGTCCGCTTTCTGGAGTGGCTCGGGGAGGGGTCCGACTGGCGGTCCGTTTCGGCCCGCACCGCCCGGAGCTACGTGATCGAACTCCAGCGCGGACTCGCCCGTCGGACGCTTCACAACCGGGTGGCCGGGATCCGGGCCTTTTACCGGTTCCAGCGGGAACGGCGGGCGGTGGACCGCAATCCGTTTTCGGCGCTCTCCCTGCCGCGCCTCGAAAAGAATCTGCCGAAATTCATGACCACGGAGCAGATTACCCGGTTCCTCGACGGGCCGCTCGCCCTCCTGGAGCAAGAGGCGATTCCGGCAACGCAGGCGTGGCGGGACCGGGCCGCCCTCGAACTCCTCTACGGAGCCGGCATCCGAATCAGCGAGCTGGTGGGTGCGGATCTCGGTGCCTTCGACGCCGGGCGGGGCCTCCTCCGCGTCACCGGAAAGGGGCGCAAGGTCCGCGTCGTGCCCGTCGGAAAGATCGCGGTCTTCTGCCTGCGGCAGCACCTGCACCTGAGCGGTCGGGAAACCCGGCGGTCCGGGCCGCTGATCGTCCATGATTCGGGCAAGGGCATCTCCGCCCGCTGGCTCCAGGGGCGGATGAAGGTGTACCTCGCGCTGGCGGATCTGCCGCAGGATCTCTCCCCGCACAAGATACGCCACTCCTTCGCCACCCATCTGCTCGACGAGGGCGCGGACATCCGCAGTGTCCAGGAACTGCTCGGGCACGCCAATCTGTCCACCACTCAGATCTACACCCACACGAGCATCGCCCGTCTGCAGGAAGTGTATCGCCAGGCGCATCCGCGAGCCTGAGCGGCACGGGCTGCTACGCGATTTCCTCGACGCTGACTTCGTGGGTTTGTCCGGCGACCTGGATCCGCATCCGCGAGCCGCGGCCCGTGGAAAAAGAGGAAACCGAAGCGGTCTCTTTTGCGACCGGGGGCGGCGTTGCGGCGGGTGCCGGGGCCGCGGCTCGCGGTTCGCCTTGCGGCTCCTTTTTCTTGTAGAGGTTGTCGATGCCCTGGGGAAACATCGCCTGGATCACGCAATGCTCCTCGTCGTCGGGGTAGCCCTTCTCCCTCAACTCGGCGGCGAGCGCCTCCATCCGCGGCTCCTGCAGATCGGCCGGGCGGCAGGTGATCGGGTCCTTCCCCGCCTTTTTGGCCGCGAGATCCCGCACCTCCGGGCTGACCGGGGCGGGGGTCCGCCCGTAGTACCCCAGCGCGATGTCCATCGCCTGGGGCGAGAAGTTTTTCCAGCGGCCGAACTTCACGTTCAGCATGGCCTGCACTCCGACGATCTGGGAGGTCGGCGTCACCAGCGGGATCCACCCGAGGGCTTCGCGCACGACCGGAATCTCCGCGAAAACCTCGTGGAATTTGTCCTCCATCTTTTGCTCTTTGAGCTGGTTGCGGAAGTTGCTGAGCATGCCCCCCGGCACCTGATAAAGGAGGGTGTCGCTGTCCACCACCTCGTTCGTGTGCGAGGTGAACTCCGACAGCTCCTCGTACACTTTCTCGAAGTGGTGGCGCAGATCGGTCAGCTTTTCGACCTTTTCCGGGTCGTCGAAGTCGGGCTTGCGGCTGTGCCCTTCCAGCAGGGCCATCATGCGGATGGTGTCGGGCTGGCCCGTGCCGTTGGCGAACGGCACGATGGACGTATCGACCGCATCCACCCCGGCCTCGATGGCGGTGAGGTAGGTCGAGCACCCGAGGCCCGCCGTCTCGTGGGTGTGGAGCCACACCGGAATCGACAGCCGTTTTTTCAACCCGGAAATGATCGCTCCGGTGACGAAGGGAGGGATCAGCCCGGCCATGTCTTTGACGACGATGGCGTCGCAACCCATGTCGGCCAGTTCCTCCCCGAGGCGGAGGAACGACTCGACGTCGTGGACCGGGCTGGTCGTGTAGCAGATGGTTCCATGGGCCTGTTTCCCGGCCTTCTTGGCCGCCTCGATCGCGCAGCGCATGTTCCGGGGATCGTTCAACGCGTCGAAGATCCGGAAAATGTCCATGCCGTGCCTGGCCGCGTTGGCGACGAAGGCCGTCACCACGTCGTCGGGGAAATTCGAGTATTGGACGATGTTCTGCCCGCGGAGCAGCATCATGTGCGGGGTCTTGGGAGCGGCTTTTTTGAGCGCGTCGAGCCGGTCGAAGGGAAACTCCCCGAGGAAACGCAGACCCGCGTCGATGGTGGCCCCGCCCCAGGTCTCGAGAGCGCCGAAACCGAGGCTGTCGAGGATCGGGGCCGCCGGAAGCATCTGGGCGGTCCGCATCCGGGTGGCGGCCAGAGACTGGTGGCCGTCGCGAAGGACGGTATTGTTGAACTGAACGGGACTAGTCTGACTCATGGTCGAAACTTACCGCGCGGGTCCGGCTAAGGCGAGTCCATTTTTTCGCACTCACCCAAGGGGGTGTAACCCTAAGTGCGTGGAGGGAATATCGAAATTTGTCCCATAATCGTGTGTGAGCCGCCGAACTAAGGCGGGAGGGCGGCTGCCGCGCCACGGCGTAGCATTGTCTTCAGTCGGTTGCTTTCAGCGGGATGGACTTGGGGGGCAAGCACTGGACGAAAAGAAGTTTTGCGAAGACGGGTCCTCAGCCGCCGCGATACGTCGGAGGGGGATCCGATCAACTTCCGGAAGATTCCCGCGCCGCCGAATTTATTCGTTGGCTTTCCATTCTCCTCCCCGCAATGCGGCGGCTGAGGACCCGTCTTCGCAAAA
>CAZDRT010000312.1:0-3126 GCA_964507815.1 uncultured Puniceicoccaceae bacterium | reverse complement strand
GGGCGGTGCGGGTGCCGTGCCGCTCCCGCATGTAGCGCCGCCCGGCGGCGATCAACTCCTCTCCGGAACCGGCGGGGGCGACCGCCGCCCGGAAGACCCGCAGAAAATCGGCCCAGTCCACCTGCCCCCACCGTTGTTCGGCGACAAGGGGATCCGGCAGCAGGGCGATCATCGCGTCCCGGCTCTTCCCGAAAAGCTCCCCCGCCTCGAGAATGCCCCGAAGGAAGTAGCTGGAAACCTCTCTGCCCATCTTCGCCGCTAAAACTGACGCGAATGCACCGCGGGGCAAGGGGAAAAAGGAGCCTGTAGCCGGGGTCGACCTGGGCTGAGCCTTGTTTACCGTGAGCCTTGCCTGCCGTGAGCTTGTCGAACCGGTCGAACTGGTCGAAGGCCGACCCTCACTGTGGCCGGGGCCGACCTGGGCTGAGCCTGTCGAAGGCTGACCCCGGGAGGAAAGCCAGGTCCGCTTACAAGCTCTTCTCTGCATGCGCCAGCGTGCCGTTGACCACCATGGATAGTCCGGGGCCGACGCCCGAGTTGCGGGCGAATTTTTTCCACTGGGAGAGTGCGTCGCGAGTCTGGTCCATGATGGAACCCAGTTCGTGCCTCGAGAGGCCCATGAGCCGGGTCAGTCGCTGGAAATCGTCCATGGTAACGCCGCTTCTTTTTCCCTGGACCATCATCCAGTTCCCGCCGAGATCATTATCGGTGTAGAGAAGGTCGTAGGCCGGGGATAGCGACCAGTCGCCCGATTGATTCATGCAAAACGAAAAATTCTTGGCGTGGTCGTCCCGATTGCAGGCGAGCACGTTGAAAATCATACGTCTGGATTGTTCGACCACTTCTTCGTGGTTGCGGGTCAGATCCTTGGTCAGTCGCAGCAGGTTTTCGTAGTCGCAAGTCGGCTCCCTGAAGTCGATGTCAGCGATTGCAGCGTAGGTTTGGATATGGATGCGCTGGTTTGGGTCGGTCAAGTCCCGGTCGAAGCGGCGTATGGCAAAGTGGGGTGCGCCTGCCTGATCAATGAGCAACCGGGTCGCAGGCACCTTCAACCCGGCCGCTTCTGCCATGGAGAAATAGGCATGTTCCAACTGGATGAGCGAAGCGTCTTTCTTGTCCGCGGTGTTCAGCTTAACCAGCCAGGCTTCCATGCCTTCCGGGATTTTATCCGAGCCAGTGACTATCCTCGAACCATCCGGGGAAATGGCGGCGAGGAGTTTCGGGGTCGCTCCCCCCGCCGTGCCCCCGGCTGTTGCGATTGCCGGATCGAGCTTCCGACCGTGTTCGTGTATAAGAACACTCCTGGCCGACAGGGCCGCCTCCACTAGATCGAATGAGGTTTGATCCTCTGCCCTCTCCTCGCAGGGCTCGTAGGTCAAGGCTCCCATTGTGCGACTGCCGAGGTAGCCCAGCATCTGGAGGGGGGTGGGGTCGTGGATCCCCTTCTCGAGAAAGCGCCGCCGCATGACGGCCATCCCGAACCGATCCGGGAGCGAGTCATAGCAAAGGCCCGGAAGGGTGAAAAAATAGCCTTGGCGGTGCTCGGTCACTCCCGGGATCGGCGGCAGATGGTAGGGCGAAAGCGGCAACGGATCGCGGAGAAACTCGCGGTTGTAGCTAAAATAGTGGACCCCGTCCCGGGCCAGCAGTTCGCCGACAAGGTGTTTGCCGTATTTAACTTTGATCCGCTTCATGACTGCACGGATTTGCGGACTCTCTTTTTGATGGCCTTCGGAGCTGGGCTCTTCTCCAATTCATCCAGTGACCGTGCGACAGGGGGAGGGAACAACCGGTCGAATTCGCCCTCGGCATGAAGGACCTTCGCCACACGGATCAGGCTTAAAAACTCAATCCGCCCGGTCTGCTCGAAGCGTCGATAGGAGCCGAGCGACAATCCGGACCGTTTGCTGATCTCGGCCTGAGTCATCCCGCAGTTCGTCCGAAGCGCACGCACGCGATCAGAAATCTCCCCGGCCAGCTCGTTTTCTGTTTTAAATTTCATGAGAATAAGAAAATATTAATAATTGAGTAAAATATTGAAAGTAAATAATAAAATATAGATATTATATACTTTTGTCGTTAGTTTCTGAAGTGCATGCGGGGTCGCTGACCCCGGGTTAACCGCAGGAAGTAAACCCGCAATCTGCCGCACTAAAATCCAGCAATTAGACGATTGACAAACCCGCAATCTGCCGGAATATTATTCCGCAAATGGCCGAGAATCAATCGATGCTTCCCCGTGGGCTTCGGGCGGGACTTGAAGAAGCGCTGGAAGACACTCCCGTGGTTTGCCTGCTTGGGCCGAGGCAGTCAGGCAAAAGTGATTGGTCAGGGGAATCGGGTCTGGGGCGTGGAAGTCAAAACCGCCCGATCAGTGAAGCCCTCCGATTTCAGAGGGCTGCATCGCTTGGCTGATCAAGCAGGAGCCGACTTTCAATCGGGCATCGTCTTCTACACTGGGGACAGTATCCTCCCGACAGGAGATGACCGGTTCCTCGCCGTGCCCATCTCCAAACTGTGGGAACTCTAACCGAGTCGGCCGCGCGGCCCGGACTATCGGATTCGGTGATCTGCCCTGGGAGGAGGATGGCCGTTTCGTCGAAGCGAACAATGTCCATTCCCTGGCGGCGGGGGGCTATTTGGCGTTTACGTTTTGAGCGCGAGCTAAGCTGTAGCCGGGGTTGACCGGGTCTGAGCCTATCGAAGGCCGACCCCGCCGTAGCCGGGGTCGCTGACCCCGCTGTAGCTGGGGTCGCCGACCCCGGGAGGGAGCCCGAATCAAAATCCCACGTCGAATCGAACCCAAACGCCCGGCCTCAGCGAGGCCGGCTACAGAAGACGCCGATCCACGGAATGGATACGAAAAAACGGACAAACCCTAAGGAGGTGGGACACTCTTGTCCCACGGCGTCAGAGTGGCTTCGAAGTAGGTGGTGGAAAGGCGGTGGACAGGAGTGTCCACTTCCCGTGCCATTGGTAGCGCTCTGGGCTGTAGCCTTGTTTACCGTGAGCCTTGCCTGCCGTGAGCTTGTCGAACCGGTCGAACTGGTCGAAGGCTGACCCCGGGAGGGAAGTTGGAATTGAAATCCTATCGGGAGGGGTGGAACAACTGCTCGCCTACGCGAA
>CAZDRT010000311.1:0-3126 GCA_964507815.1 uncultured Puniceicoccaceae bacterium | reverse complement strand
CTCTTTTCTCCGTGTCTCCGTGCCTCCGGCGACGCAGGAGCGGGTGGTGAAATGCGTTTTTTTCACCACCCGTTTCTTCCTCTTCCGCATTCCGCCGGTTTTCAGGGAACCGTTTCCAGAGCCTCCGCCAAGCCGATGGCTGTCACCGTCTTGGACAAGGGATAGGCGGTGCCCCCGGGGATGACGATGAATCCGCGCTCCGCATGGAGCGTCTCCATGCTTTCGATCAGGCCGGGCGTCACTTTCGGGGAGAGCGTGCGCTTGATCTCCACCGTTGTGATTCGACCATTGGGTTGTTCAATAACCAGATCGACCTCGGCTCCGGCATGGGTGCGGTAGTGGCTGGCGGTCGCGCCTTTCGGCAATCGGTTGAGAATTTGCTCGATGCAATACCCTTCCCAGGAGGCACCACAGATCGGATGACCCAGCACGTGTTCCAGGGTGGGCAGGCCCGCCAGCGCGTGGACGATGCCGCTGTCGCGCCAATAGACTTTGGCGGATTTAATCAAGCGCTTGCCAGCATTGCGCGTCCACGGCGGGAGCGCGCGCACCAGATACAGCCCTTCGAGCAGGTCAAGATACCGTCGGGCGGTTTTGCCGTCGATGCCCAGTGAGCCGGCCAGCTTGCTCAGGTTGATGGTGGCTCCCTGTTGGTGAGCCAGCATACTGCAGAATCGGCGTAGGACGATGGGCGTGGCTGTGATGCCCTGTTGCGGCAGGTAGCGCTCGACGTAGCTGGTGATCAAGTCTTCCCGCCACTGCAACGAAGTTTCCGCGTCGGCGGCGAGGTAACTATCCGGGTAGCCGCCGCGTTCCCAGTGGGCTTGCATCGCCCGCTCCGGCTGTGGCAATTCCGTTAGTTGGAAGGGCGTGAGTTCCAGGTAGCTGATGCGGCCCGCCAGGGTCTCGGAGCTTTGCTGCAAAAGCTCGGGCGAGGCCGATCCGAGCAGCAAAAACTGGCTCACCCGCTCTCCCGACCGGCGACGCTCATCGATCAGGCTTCGCAACAACGGAAACAAGTTCGGCAAACGCTGGACCTCATCGAGGATGACCAGATGATGGGCAAAGTTTGAGAGGTAAAGCTCCGGGTCCGCCAACTTGGCGAGATCCGAGGGTCGCTCCAGATCGAGATAATGCGTGGGTTTTTCGAGATTCAGATCCCGTGCCAAGGTGGTCTTGCCCACCTGGCGGGAGCCGAGCAAGGCCACCGCCGGTGATCGTGCGAGGCGCCTGATCAAGGTGTTCGTGAGTTGCCGGGAGATCATTTTGCCTTGAATTTACGGAATTGATTCCTAAATTTCAAGGTAAAAGTGGATTGAGAAGAGGAGTGTTGGAGTGTTGGAGTGATGGAGTGATGGAGTGGTGGAGACCTGAGACCGGAGACCTGAGACCTGAGGGCGGAGACCTGAGACCTGAGGGCGGAGACCTGAGTAGGGCCGCCGCTTGCGGCGAGCCGCCCCCGGGGGTGGCGTTCGGTACCGGCGTTCGCACGGCGTCGCGCAAGCGCGAGCCCTACGGCGACGCAGGAGCGGGTGGTGAAACGCGTTTTTACCGGAGAAAGCCGAAGAGCCAGAGTGGGACCCTTTGACCGCTGCCCACGGGTAGATCGTCGAGAGCGAGGAAAGCGTTCGACAATCCCCGGATTTGGGCGGCGTCTTTGTGGGGGCCGCCGACTTCGAGGGTGATCTTTCCATCGAGGAGGAAGTCCCCCCTGGTCGCGGCGCAGACCGGTAGGTCCGGGGGAAGGGCGCGGAGGAGAAAGATTTCGCGAATCGCTCCGATCGGTGGGCTGCTTGGGGCTGCGAGGGCGTGACAGAGATTGGGGTCTCCGAGATAGATGCGGTCCGGCTTGTCCATCGCCCGGAAAGGGGTTCCCTCCCGGCGGAGGATGAAGATCAATTCGGCATCTTCCAAATAGGCGAGGTAGTCTTTCAAGGTGCGGTCGTCCGCGATGTGCAGCAATCGCCGCAATTTCGTCAGATCGGGGGTGAAGGGGATATTCATCGCAATGGCCGCCAGCAGGCGATGGATGCGTTTGACGCTGGCACCGCTCAGGTTTGGGTGGACGGCGGGAAGGTCGCCTTCCAGGCTGGTCAACGCACTCTGTTGCAGGGTGCGGGTGAAAAGCCGAGGTTCCTCGATCTCGAGTGAGTAGGGGTAATAGCCCTGCCGCAGATAATCTTGAAATTCGGCTGCCAGACTGAGTCCCGCCGATTCCGCCGCGCGCTGGATCTCCGGCGCAAGTGTTTCATGTTCGGTCAGAACGGCTTCGAGCGGGAGGATGCGAGTGGCCAAACCGCGCCGCAAAAGCAAATACTCCCGAAAGGAGAGACCGATCATGCGGTGGAGCAGGAAGCGACGGCTGAGGTCGTGGGAACCCTGTTGCAAGTGGAGAAGGGAACTGCCGGTGGCCAGGATGCGAAGCGAGGGAAAGGTGTCGGCCATGCTCTTCAGGTCGCGGGCCCAAGCCTCCGCCCGGTGGACCTCATCCAGGCACAGTAACTCACCGCCGCGACGGGCGAATTGCTCGGCCACCTCGTAAAGCGGCTTTCCCGCCAAAATGAAATGGTCGGACGGGAGGTAGAGGCAGCGTTGGGAGCTTTCGTAGTCGGGGAAATCTTTGATGAGGGCTTGAACCGTCCAGGTGGACTTGCCCGTGCCCCGCGGACCGGTCAGCAAATGACAGCGTCCCTGAGGCGGAATTTCGGGCGGACGCCGGTGCGGCCGGTCCAATTGTCGGATGAATTGTCGGCTGAGTTCAAAAAGCGGATTCATGGTAATGAGCGATAATAGGTCTTTTTATGGAACGCAATCCATAAATTAAGCAGTTTTAATTGGAATTTGTTCCTTTTTTCTGGGGGGCGGAGGGGGAGAAGTGGTGGAGGGGTGGAGTGATGGAGTATTGGAGTGGTGGAGTTTTGGAGTAGTGGAGTGTTGCCCGTCCTTCGCTCTGCGAGCTACGGAGGACAGGTCGAGCTACGGAGGGTCTTCGAGAGTGGTGGAGATCTGACAGCGTAGGGCCGCCGATTGCGGCGTGCCGCCTCGGCGCTCTTTTCTCCGTGTCTCCGTGTCTCCAGCGACGAAGGAGCGGGTGGTGAAACGCATTTTTCTTACCACGGAGGCACG
>CAZDRT010000310.1:0-3141 GCA_964507815.1 uncultured Puniceicoccaceae bacterium | reverse complement strand
TCAACTTCCGGAAGATTCCCGCGCCGCCGAATTTATTCGTTGGCTTTCCATTCTCTTCCCCGCAATGCGGCGGCTGAGGACAGCCGCCCTCCCGCCGTAGTTCGGGGGCGCACGCACTATTATCGAAAAATTTTGATATTCCCTCCACGCGCTTAAGGTCACACCCCGCAACCCCGCATCAGCGGGGCATCGCTTCATGGCTTGACACGTTCATTCTTTTTCCACATCCCCTTTTCTTTCAACATACCATGCCAGAAGATGAAGTAGAAGTCGAAGGAAAGATTGTTTCCGTTCTGCCCGGAACCATGTTCCGGGTCGAACTCGCGAATGGACACCGCGTGCTCGCGCACATTTCGGGAAAACTTCGCAAGCACTTTATCAAAATAACCACCGGGGACACCGTGAAGATGGTGATGAGCCCGCACGATCTGGAAAAAGCCCGGATTACCTACCGTCTCCGGAATACCAACGCGAACCGCAACGCGCCGATTCGCAGCTTCGGCCCGCGGAACCGGCGGCGCTAGCAGGGCAATCCATTCGATTCTTCCGGGTGCTTTTCGTGGACGGACCGGCTCGAAAAACGAATCCCGCGCTTGCGGTCCCCATGTGCGCCCCGGTTCTCTTTTCGCTGGAAATCCGGGAGTGCCTCCGTCATCGTCCCACCTGCTCATGAAGCATTTTCCCCTCCGCTTTCTTCTTATTTTCGGATTTCTCGTATTGGCCGGTCTTCTCGGGTTCCAGTGGTTCCGTGCGTCCGAGACCCGGGGCTACCCGGAACCGTTTCCGGTCGGGGCCTTTCTGCGTGAGCCGCTCCAGTTCGCCGGAAACCGCTACCATCTCAACGCAACCGTCACGAGCCTGCTGTCCTCGGAGAACGGGTTCGGGAGGATTCTGCTCGTCTCCCCGGAACCGGAGGGCGAGCCTCTGCCGCTGTTTGTTCCAGCCTCTCTGGAGCGCAACGTGAAGTTCCAGCAACGCTACCGCTTCAAGCTATCGGTCGAGGACGGGGGGCTTCTTTACGTCAACGAACTGGACAAGATCTGATGAACTTTTCCGCTTTCTTTTCCCGCCGTCCGGCGGTCCTTCTGTTCTCGGTCGTTTTGTTCGGGGCGCCCGGTCCCGGGGGCGCCCAGGATGAATCCGGTGGTGCTCCGCCGGGGGGCGGCTCCTACGAGAGCGACACGGTGCTCACCCTCGTTGACCGTGTTTTCAACGTGGAGTCGGATTCCCTCGATCCGGAGGAGGGGGTGCTCAACTGGAAGGGGCGGTCTTTCCAGTTGGGACAGGGGCGGATGATGAGGGCCCGTTTCGTCCGCTACCTGAACACGCCCGTCGATACCATGGATTCGCGGCTCTACCTCTCCCTGCTCAAGCAGATTCGCGAACGGCTCTCCCTGCTCGACCGCGCGAGCGGCCCCGTCGATCCGGACGACCCGTGGAAGCCGGTCATATCCGCGTGGAAACTCCTGTTCCAGGCCGGCGAGTTCGATGTGGACGGCGGAAGCTCGCTCGTGATCGCCAACCTGGTGTACGACAACTGGCGGGACCGGGAGTTGTTTCAGAACACGCGCTTCCGCGAGGAGGTGGAGGCCGCCGAACGGGAGAGGATGGAGGACGAGGCCATTCTCGAAACCCGCCTGGAGGAGCGACGGCGGATTTCTTCGGCGGACGACCTCGGCGATTTGCGCGAGCAGGGGGTGGCCACCCCCTCGATCGAAGGCACGGGTTTTTCCCCGTTGGCGCAGGCCATGAAACGGCTGACCGAGCAGGAGGCGAATCTGGCGGCCCAGGGTCTGCGGATGGAGGAAATCGCCCTGAAGGCACGCCTCAAGATGCAGAGCCAGATCATCGCTTTTCTCTCCCAGCGGAGGTTCGAGCACGCGCTGATCCTGGCGTCTTTCTACCGGACTCTTTTCAAGAGCAGCGCACAGGATCTTGAAGTGGACGGGGAGCAATTGATTTCCTATTTGCCGGAGCTGGAGTTGATCCCGACAGTCGATAGCCTGGAATACGTCGCGCGGCAGGCGCTGGACGATGTGCGGACGGGAATGACCTCGGTCGAGAACGCCTACGAGCAGGGCCAGCTGATCTCCGCGCTGGAGCGCCTGCAGGAGACCTTTTTTCTCGGAGAATATTCGCTGTCCGTCATTCTCTTCCCCGAGGAGAAGAAGCGGGTTCTCCGCGATCTGTATTTCGACCTCGATCAGGCGAGGCGCCTGGCCGAACTCAAGGACTTCGACGCGCTGGAGGATCTGGTGGCGTCGATCGCGTCGGTGGCGGACGACTTTCCGCGCCGCGAGGCGCTTTCGTCCATCCGGGTCGCGAAACAGGCCAGCCGGATGAAGCTCCTCGCCGCGCAGGGCGCTTTTCTGCGTGGCGGTACGGCCGAGGCCCAGGATTTGCTCGGGGAGGCGTTCGAGATCTGGCCGCTCAATCCGGAGATCGACAACTTCATGTCCGACTCGGTGAGCGGAGCCGATCTGGTCGAGGACTTCGACGTTGATTTCGCCGCGGGGGACTACCGCCGGATTTTCGAGCGCCGGGAGAAATACATCGCCGCCCTGGCGGGGGATGAGGCCCGCGCGGCCCGTCTTCGCGAAGCCATCGAGACCGTTCAGTCCATCGAGTTCGCGATCAGCGCGGCGGAAGAACGGCTGGGGCGGGGGGAGCCCTACGCCGCTTGGGAAATGCTCAAGGAGGTGGAGGAAACCGCCGGAGACGATCGCCGCTACCACCGCACTCTTTCGACGGTCGTCCCCCCAATCGCATCCTTTGTCGGCGCGGTGGAGGAGGCGGAACGGCTCGAGGCGGCCGGGAATCATGCCGCCGCCCTGACCAAGCTAGCCGCCGCGAGCGAGTTGTTTCCCGCCAGTCGTTTCGTCTCCAGGGGAATGGAGAGGCTTTCCCGGGAAATGCTCGACCAGGCCCGGCGGGTCGGGGCCGGGCAGCCTTGAGTAGGTCGGAAGGGGGATCCGATGCACTTCCGAAAGATTCCCGCGCCGCTGAAATTATTCGGTGGCTTCCCATTCCCGTTCCTGCAATGCGGCGGCTGAGGACAGCCGCCCTCCCCACACTTGTGGTTGCATCCGGGATATTCGTGGTCGGTGGGCTTGCCCTCCGATCTCCGGCGGCACGGGCAAC
>CAZDRT010000309.1:0-3191 GCA_964507815.1 uncultured Puniceicoccaceae bacterium | reverse complement strand
CCCGGCTACGGTGGGAGTCATTCCTGTGATTCCACAAGGCAGTCACAGAAGAGCAGGATCTTCAGTCGCTTGCTATCAGCGGGATGGGACTGGAGGGCAAGCACTGGACGAAAAGAAGTTTTGCGAAGACGGGTCCTCAGCCGCCGCATTGCGGGGAAGAGAATGGAATGCCCCGCAATAAATTCGGCGGCGCGGGAATCTTTCGGAAGTACATCGGATCCTTTCCGACGTATCGCGGCGGCTGAGGACCAGTCTTCGCGCGGGGATCTTTTGAAACTATTCGGAAAAACACATCCGTTTCATCTCGCTGAAAGCAGCCCTCCAAAGGCAATGCTTCGCCTTGGCGCGGCAGCCGCCCTCCCGCCGTAGTTCGGCGGCTCACGCACGATTCTCGGATAAATTCCGACATTTCCTCCACGCACTTGTGGTTACACCCCAGTCCGGCACCGCCGGGAATAATCTGATTGCGAAATCGTCGAACCTTCGTGAGAATACACAACATTGCTTCGGCCATCGCATGGAATCGTGAAAAGTGCGGCACGGTTTCGTTCCGTCGGCTGACGCCCCCTTGGTGATGCCTGCTCAAAAATCAGCTCTCCGGATCGTCGGTGGATTGATGGTCGCCGCTTTGGCGGCTGGGTTGCTTGGGTTTGCACTTTCCGACGGGCCACGCTCCGATCCGCCCGATCCGGCGGATGAGCGTTTGTCCAAAGCGGCACCGGCGGAGCCGGCGGATCCGAACTCGGAGCCCGACAAGCCCCATGGGACGCCCGCACCCGCTTCCGGAGGGGCGAGGCTGTCGCCTCCCATCCCGGATCGCCGGATGGGGGCGATTGCGCCGGAAACCGTGGGTGGCGATGACGATGGGGAGCAGCGGCGCTCTTTGGTGGCGACGCACTACGCCGGGGCGGATCGGTTGGGAAGGACGGAGCGGTCGCTGCCGGATGGCGGGATCGAGCGCGTCACCCTCTTGCGGACGGATTTGAAATATCCGCTGGTGAGGGTGGTTGACCGCATGGGACCGGTCGAGGCTTCCGGCGGTCGGCCCATCCGGGAATCCGTGGCCATGGCGGCCGGGCATTTTTTGGTCGATCCGGTGAAGACCGCGCGCGGGGACCGCCTGCGCGCCCGGTTGGCGGCGGGTGGCTGGGTCGTTCGCGCGGAACTCCCGCTGTCGGGGCGTTGGCTGGTCGCTCCGTCGGTCGGGGCGATCATGGATTCGGAGGGAGACCGTTTCCCGGAGCTTCAGGCCGCCCTGGCGGCTGATCTCGGCGATCTGGCCACGGTGGAGCCGGACTATCTGTTTTATGCGGAAGGTCTGGCGGACGATCCGTCATTCGGGAATGGCTCGCTCTGGGGCCTGCGCAATACGGGGCAGTCCGGCGGCACGGCGGGTGCCGACATCAGCGCGGTTGAGGCCTGGGATATACGCAGCGACGCTTCCGACGTGGTCGTGGCGGTGATTGACACGGGCGTGCGCATGACGCACGAGGATATTTCCCCGAATCTTTGGAGCAACCCGGGGGAGATCCCCGGCAATGGCATCGACGACGACGGCAACGGAGTGATCGACGACGTGCATGGCTTCGACGCCATTGATGGCGGGGGCGATCCTTCGGACGAGGACGGCCACGGCACCCATGTGGCGGGGACCGTCGGGGCGGCGGGCAACAATGCCACCGGCGTGACCGGGGTGGCCTGGGAGGCGCAAATCATGCCGATCCGCTTTCTGGGGGACGGCGGCGGTTTCCTCTCCGACGTGATCGAAGGCATCGCCTACGCCCGGGCGAACGGGGCGACGATCCTCAACAACAGTTGGGGCGGCGGGGGTTTTTCGACCTCTCTGCGCGATGCCATCGCCGATCTGGCGGCGGCGGATATTTTATTCGTGGCGGCGGCGGGCAATGACGGGTCGGACAGCGATGTGACGCCGCTCTACCCGGCGGCCTACGACCTGCCGCACATCGTCTCGGTGGCGGCCAGCGACCGCAATGACCGGCGGGCCGGCTTTTCCAATTTCGGGGCGGAGTCGGTGGATCTGGCCGCACCGGGCGCCTCCATCCGCTCGACCTTCAATGGCGGCGACGCGAGCTACGCCACGCTCAGCGGCACCTCCATGGCAAGCCCGCATGTGGCGGGAGCGCTGGCCGTCCTGCGGGCGGAATTTCCGGGCGAGGACGCCGCCTCGTTAAAGGCTCGGCTCCTCGACACGGTGGACCCATTGGCCGATTTCGCCACCGCCACGGTGAGCGGCGGGCGGTTGAACCTGGAGGCCGCCCTGCTCAACGAAGCCGTGCCGCGCCCCGGTACCCTGCGCTTCGCGACCGATGGGGTCAACGCCGCCGAGAACGGCGGCTCGGTGCCAGTGGTGGTGCGCCGGGTGGGCGGCTCGGACGGGGCTGTTTCCGTTCGCTATCGGACGCTTGAAGACAGCGCGACGGCAGGTTCGGATTTCGTGGCGGTGGACGGCGCACATCTCAACTGGGCCGACGGCGACGCGGCCGACCGGACGATTTCGGTGGGTCTGCTCGACGATAGCGAAGTAGAGGGCACCGAATACTTTGCGCTGGAACTGTTCGAGGCGGGCGGCGGCGCGGAGGTGGGCGCGCCCGGGCGGTTGCGGGTCGATCTGCTGGACGACGAGGCGGCGGCGTTGGAAGGATTCGACTTTACCGGTGCGTCTCAGGCGGTGGCGAATTTTGCGCTTGCCGAGCCAGCCCCCGTGCTCGCGGCGGCCCCGACGGGCGGTTACGCCTGGGCGGAGATCGAATTTACGGCTACGGGTGTGGAACTGCTCCTGCGGCGGCACGCGGCGGACGGCAGTCTGCTCTGGGAGCGCCGCCACTTCGCGGGCGGCGGGGTCTTCCAGCCGCGCGTGGCGGTCGCCCTGGACGGTCGAGTCTTTGTCGGCTACTCGCGAATCGAATTGAACGAGTTTAACCAGATCACCAGGGCCGATCTCGCGGCACTCGCTTTCTCGGCTGAGGGCACCTTGCTCTGGGATGTGGCGCTGCCGGATACCTCCGGCGCACGTGACTTCGTCAACGCGGTGACGGTCGGTGACAACGGCGGCCTCTATTTGGGCGGCGAATACGCGATGGCGGGCGCGAACGATGCTTTTGCGGCGCGACTGGACGCGGCGACCGGCGCCTTCTCCTGGATGCGGGTCTTCAAGCCGAATCCCGATTTCG
>CAZDRT010000308.1:0-3291 GCA_964507815.1 uncultured Puniceicoccaceae bacterium | reverse complement strand
TGGCACGGCAGCCGCCCTCCCGCCGTAGTTCGGCGGCTCACGCACGATTATCGAACAAATTACGATTTCCCTCCACGCACTTGTGGTTACACCCCATTCCGGTGTTTTTGCCCTTTTCGGGTTGCCCGCGCCGGAATTCCGTTTACCGTCCCTTTCAGTGATAGAAGTCAGGGAGAAACCGAAAATGGTTGAGCGGGCCTTTCTGGTCGGCATCTCATCCCCCGAACAAACGCACGAGCACACCGGCCTTCTCCTCGCCGAACTGAAGAGTCTCGTCGAGACGCTGGGGATCGGAGTCGTAGGACGGTCCATCATCCAGTTGGGGCGCCCGAACCCGAAGTTTCTCATCGGCACCGGCAAGGCCGCCGAGGTGATCGAAGAGGCCACCGAAGCGGGTTGCGACGTCATCGTCTTCGACCAGGATCTCTCCCCGTCGCAGCAGCGCAACTGGGAGAAACTGGTGCCCAAACTACTCGTGATCGACCGGCAGGAGATCATCCTCGACATTTTCGCCGAGCGCGCCTCGACCAAGGAAGCCCGCCTCCAGATCGAACTGGCCCGCATGGAATACAGCCTCCCCCGGCTGCGGCGGGCCTGGACCCACCTGGGCCGGCAACGGGGCGCGGTCATGCAGCGCGGCGAGGGGGAGACCCAGCTCGAAGTGGACCAGCGCCTCGTCCGGCACCGCATCCAGCGCACCCGCGCCCAGCTCGAAATCGTCCGGCGGCAGCGGGAGACCCAGCGGAAGCGGCGGAGATCCGTCCCCGTGCCGACCGGCGCCATCGTCGGCTACACCAACGCCGGAAAGTCCTCCCTGCTCAACGCCCTGACCCACGCCCGCGTACTCGCGGAGGACAAACTTTTCGCGACCCTCGATCCGACCAGCCGCCGCATGACCCTGCCCAACGGCCAGAACCTCGTCCTGACCGACACCGTGGGCTTCGTCCGAAACCTGCCGCACCGTCTCGTCGAGGCCTTCAAGGCGACCCTGGAGGAGGCGGTGGTCTCCGACTTCCTCCTCCACGTGCTCGACATCCGCAGCGACGAACTCGAAGAGCACCGCGAGACCACCGAAGCCGTGCTCGCCGAGCTGAAAGCCGCCGACAAGCCGACCATCCTCGTCTTCAACAAGACGGACGGGGCCGATCCCGAGCGGGTCGCCTTTTGGCGGCGGCGGTATCCGTCGGCCCTCTTCGTGAGCGCGCGGACCGGCGAAGGGATCCCCCAACTGGCCGAGCAGATGATCGATCTGGTCCAGGACGGCATCCGCCCGATGAAACTCCTGATTCCGCACAACCGCTACGACCTCATCCACTTTCTTCACGAGATCGGTGCCGTGGACCGGGAGAGCTACGAGGACGAGGGCGTGGTGATCCAGGGAAATATTCCGGAAAAACAGGTCTCTCGCCTCACGGGCTTCGCCCTCGCGGGAGCATGAGCCTCCGCCGGGGATCGGCCCTGCGACTGCTGTGGTTATCATTTTTCCCGCTGATCCTGGCCGGGACCGGGTGCCGGCCGGCCGCCCACGAGGAATCGCCGGACCGGCAGATCCTCCGTCAGGGAAACGGCTCCGAACTCCAGAGCCTCGACCCCCACATCGTCACGGGTGTTCCCGAAAGCCGGGTTCTCCGGGCGCTTTTCGAGGGGCTGGTCGCCCTCGACCCGGAAACGCTGGAACCCGTCCCGGCCGCGGCGCGCTCCTGGGAGGTCTCCCCCGACGGAAAGACCTACCGCTTCCACCTCGATCCGGACGGCCGCTGGTCGAACGGCGACCCGGTCCGGGCGAAGGACTTCGCGGAAAGCTTCGAGCGCATGCTGACCCCCGCTCTCGGCGGGGGGTACGCCTCGCAGCTTTTCGTGATCCGGGGGGCGCGCGGTTTCCACGCCGGAGAGGTGGATTTCGGGGCGGTCGGCGTCCGCGCCGTCGAACCGCTCACCCTGGAAATCGTTCTGGAGCATCCGGTGCCCTATTTTCTCTCGCTGCTGGTCAACCCGCCCTGGTTCCCGCTGCATCGGGAAAGCGTCGAAGCGGAGGGCTCCTGGCTCTCGCGCGATTCCCAGTGGACCCGTCCCGGAAATATGGTCTCGAACGGCCCCTACCGGCTTGCCGAATGGAGGCTCAACGACTTTCTCCGCGTCAGCCGCAATCCCCACCACCGCGCCCCGGAACGGTTTCCGCTCGACGGGATCCTCTTTTTCCCCATCCCGAACATCTACACGGAGGAGCGGGCCTTTCTGGACGGGCTTCTCGACGTGACCGCCATCGTCTCGCCGCAGCGGATCCGGCATTATCTGGAGGGGCGCGACCCGGGGTTGCTCCAGGTCGAGCCCGATCTGGGGGTTTACTACCTCCTCCTCAACACCCGCGTTCCCCCGCTCGACGACGTGAGGGTACGCCGGGCGCTGAGCCTCGCCCTGGAGCGGGGATCGATCAGCCGGGACATCCGCAAGCGGGGCGAGCCGCCGGCCCGGCACTTCACTCCCCCGGGGATCGCCGCCTACCGCCCCCCCGACGTCCTCTCCGAGGACCCGGAGGCCGCCGCTGAATTGCTCGCCGAGGCCGGTTTCGGGCTCGGAAATCCGTTTCCCGTTCTGCCATTTCTCTTCAACACCTCCGAGACCCACCGCCCGATCGCCGAGGCAATCCAATCGCTCTGGAAACGGCGGCTCGGGATCGAGATCGAACTCGTCAACAAAGAGTGGAAATCCTACCTCGCCGACCGCTCCCGCCGCGATTTCGCGATCGCCCGGGCGGGGTGGCTGGGCGACTATCTCGACCCCGAAACGTTCCTCGGGCTGTGGACCTCCGAATCGACCAACAATTTCAGCGGATGGAGCCACCCCGGATACGACCGGCTCATGGAGGAGGCCGCCCGCCTGCCCGCCGGCCCGGAGCGCGACCGCGTGCTCGAGGCCGCCGAAAGGATTCTTCTGGAAGAGGTGCCGGTCATCCCGGTCTTTTTCTACAACCGGGCTTATCTGCTCTCGAACCGGGTGAAGGGCTGGCCGACCAACATCCTCGGCTACAACAACTACGCGGGAGTGTCGATCCGCCCGGCGGCATCGCCGTCCGCGCCGGGGGTAGCGATGAGGGGCAAGCCCTAGCATTAATACACAAGTCGTTCCGCGGCATCGCGCCACATTCCCGCGTAGGGTCCGCCGCTTGCGGCGCGCCGCCTCCACCCAAACGTAGGGCCGCCGCTCGCGGCGTGCCGCCCCGGGGTGGCGTTCGTTACGGGTGTAACCACAAGTGCGTGGAGGGAATACCGAAATTGATTCGATAATCGTGCG
>CAZDRT010000307.1:0-3293 GCA_964507815.1 uncultured Puniceicoccaceae bacterium | reverse complement strand
TTCGTCTTCCTGACCGGGGTGAGCAAGTTCTCCAAGGTCAGCCTGTTCTCCGGGCTGAACAATCTCAACGACATCACCGCAGACGCCGAATACAGCGCCCTTTGCGGCTACACCGATGCCGATGTCGATACGGTCTTCGCCCCCGAGCTGGCCGTCGGCGACCTCGACCGCGAGCAGATCCGCCAGTGGTATAACGGCTACAACTGGACCGGTGAGGCCGTCCACAACCCCTTCGACCTACTCCTGCTCTTTGCCAAACGCGAATTCCGCCCCTACTGGTATGAGACCGGCACACCCACTTTCCTGATCAAACTGCTCTCCCGGCGGCAGATCTTTCTTCCCGAACTGAGCCACCTGCAAACCGATGCCGCCCTGCTGGGCACCTTCGATGTCGACAATATCCCCACCGAGGCCCTCATGTTCCAAGCGGGTTATCTGACCATCGACCAGGAAATCAATCGCTTCGGCAAATACCACTACCGCCTGCGCTATCCCAACCGCGAGGTCCAGCAGAGCCTCAACGACAGTCTGCTGCGCGATTGGACGCCAAAACCACAGGATAGCCTGCGCCTGCAGTCCCGCCTCGGCGACCTGCTGCTGGCCAATGACCTGGAGGGCATGGGCGAGCACCTCAAAGCCTTCTACGCCAGCCTGCCCAATGAGTGGTTCACCAACAATACCATCGCCCAATACGAAGGCTACTACGCCAGCGTCTTCTACGCTTTCTTCGCCTCCCTCGGACTCGACATCACCGTCGAAGCCTCCAGCAATGCCCGGCGGTTGGATATGGTCATGCGTTTTCAGCAAAACGTCTATATCTTCGAGTTCAAACTCGTCGGCGACCAGGCGGACGGCTCCGCCCTGCGGCAGATCAAAGAGAAAGACTACGCCGCCCCCTACCGCGGCCGGGGCGAACCCATCCACCTCATCGGCATCGAATTCAGCAAAAACCAACGCGCCCTCCTGCGCTGGGAAGTGGAGACGGAAGGGTGAGGAGGAGGGATGAGATTCTTTGGATCAGTTTCCGAATAGTGCGGGTTTGTCCGCCTCGGTTATCGTGATACCCGGCCCAACTTCTATCCTGATTTGTCCAAGAAGGCCTTCAGGCGGTCTGTGAGAGCCGAGACGACATCTTCCTCGGTGAATGAGCTAGTCTTCGCTCTTCGAGCCGTGTCATCGGCGAGGACCGCGTCGTCCCGCCCGTAACGCCAATCGTCATCGAGCATCGACGGTGCGGAACCGCCCTCCATGTCGGTTCCATGACAACTCAAGCAATAGCTGTTGTAAAGCTCTCCGATCTTCGGCGCCGCATCAATCATCGGCGACAGCCACGCGACGGTCGAAAACGAGATTACCCTTCGAATCAAACGAAACATCCTAGGCAGGGATAAATCGGAAGACGAAGAAAAGCAATGGTGGAAACCATCCACAGTGCCAAGCGGGTGTAACCAGAAATGCGTGGAGCTATAGACGGATTTTTTTCGATTTTCCGACCGGTTCCCGGCCATCGCGCAAGCGCGAGGCCCTACACGAATGCGAAGTCCGGATTTATGGTTGTTTCGGAAAACTTGTAGGGCCGCGTGCTTGTCATGGATCATGAGCCTTTCGAATGGCGCGCGTGCCGTCCCGGGGAACCTGCGAACGACCGCGATCTCAGGAAGCCCCCCACAATAGGCCGGAGGCAACTCAAAGTTGTCGCTTAAACACAGGGTTCGAAATCTCCGCTGAGCGGGATTCGATGTTCAAAGTTCGTCATCTTTCCCTATTCACCTTCCACAACACCGTTTGTACTTCTTTCCGCTATTACAGGGGCACGGCTCATTGCGACCGGTGCCGGGATACTTCTTCCTACCGGAGGGCGGCCCCGCACTAGTTCGCTAATCCTTCCGCGACAGATTCGGAAACATGTCCTGGTGCCGTAAAATCATGGGGCCGATCACCGATTCCCGGAATTTTGTGAACTCGTCTTCGCCCATACCGAGCATGGACCGTATCGATAGTGGATCGATCAAGCGGCTTGGCGGGAAAGGCATCCCAGCCGCTTCGGGCGACGCGGCTACCGTGCCGACAATCCGGACCGGACCGCCGCACCGAATCGCACGACTAAAGTCATGCGACTACGTAGTTGGATGACTTCAGTCGTCCAACCCGATAAACTCTTGAACGGCAGGGATATTCCCGGACTGGCCACAGCCCGGCCCTATTTTCTTCCCGACTTTTCGTGACTCTCTCCACGTATCCTGTCATTTTCCGGATTCGGCTATCGCAACGCGGGCGGGCGGCGAGCCAACCCGCCCACGAATCGAAAATCCAATTTCCATGAAAACACAAACCTCGTCCCGTCCGCCAATCTTTCCACGACCGTGGATATTTTCCCGGGGAAGTCTGCTTCTTTTTTCCGCACTCGCCGTTGCTTCGACGACCGCGGAACCGCCTCCCGAAAACGCCAGTATTGGTGGGAGACGAAGAAAATCCTTACCCTTTCGGGTGATTTTTGCCGTGTTACCATGGATGAACTATAAACACGACACTGCATTCACAACCGATCCACCTGTATTCATGCTCAAGGATTTGACCGTCCGGGCACTGGAAACAGAAGAACACGCCCGGGCGGGGAAACTCCTGAACCGGGAGCATTACCTTGGGGATTGTCCGGAAGGGAGGCAATTGCTGCAGGTGGTCGAGCACAGGGGCCGCTGGGTGGCGTTGTTGGACTGGGGGCCGGCTTGCTGGAAGCTGGCCGACAGGTGGCGGTGGCGGTGGGTTTTGCCGCCCAAGCCGCCAAAACCGACGAAAACAAACGCGAAGGCGAGCAAACGGTGGCTCTGCGGCTATATGAGGAAACCAACCTGGAAGGATCCACCATCACCTGCGACGCACTCAACTGCAACCGCCCCAGGCGCACGCAATCCTTGAAGCCACAAGCTCAATCGCGCCCTGGCCGGACTGAAAGTCTGCCTGATTCCAATCAAAGCACTTCTACTTCTTTATCCAGAAGAATGCTGGCCTTCATTACAAGAGAGATGCCAGCGGGATCCAAGCATTGCATTCCGAGCTGTGGTCAAGCTACGGTCCAATTGAAGTTACCTTGCGGGGGGACGGGTGTAACCACAAGTGTGGGGAGGGCGGCTGCCGCGCCACGGCGTAGCAGGATCTTCAGTCGGTTGCTATCAGCGGGATGGGACTGCGGCCAGTCACAGAAGAGAGCAGTGTCTTCAGCCCGCTGATTTTAGCAGGATGAGACTGCCTGATTGGGCGGCAAAAGTGGGTGGGTTGCTTCAGCGCCCACTTTC
>CAZDRT010000306.1:0-3345 GCA_964507815.1 uncultured Puniceicoccaceae bacterium | reverse complement strand
CCTCCCGCAATTCCTGCCCCCGGACCTCGTTTTTGGCGAGCAATTCGGCCAGGGCTTCGGCGGAAAGAGGCTGCCAGGGAGTGGGTTCCGGATAAAGCACGGCGAACCGCCGGACAATCTCCTCATCGGAGACCACCCGCTCGGGCGGCACCTCGGCCAGGACATGGAAATGGTTGTCCATCACCGCGTAGGTAATCACCCGCACCCCGGAAAACTCCGACACCTGCCAGATCAGCTTCCGCAGGTACTCCTTCTCCCGCTGCCCGAACCACTTCTCCCCGTTCACCGTCCGGCTCATCAGATGATAGTAGGCCCGAACCCCTTCTCCAAGTTTGATTCTCAATTTATGTCGGTTTCGATTTTTAACTTTCATGCTCCGAATATCGCGATAAATCTCTGGTGGCACAACCATAAAGTTCGCTGTTTGCAAAAAAAGTAGCCTTGCATTCTTCGGCCCGTTTCTTTTCAATATTTGGCATGGACCATACCTACAAAAAGATAGAAATCACCGGTTCCTCTTCGGTCTCTCCGCAGGCCGCGGTCGAAAACGCCGTTGCCAAAGCGGCCGAAAGCGTGCGCAACATGCGCTGGCTCGAGATTGTGGAGACCCGGGGGCACATCGACGACCAGAAGATCGCCCATTGGCAGGTGACGATCAAGATCGGTTTCACTCTCGACCAATAGTCCGTAGAACCGACGCCATTCTCCGGGCGGCCTCCGGAAATCCGTCGATGTCCATCGAGTGGTTGATCCGGACGCACTGGGAGGCGTGCGGCCACGGAGTTGCCAGGTTGTGGAAAAAGAAGTGGCCCGGGACGACGAGGACCCCCGCCGCTTTCATGAGCTGGTAGAGTTCGTCGCTGTGGACCGGAAGGTCCGGAAACCAGAGCCAGAGAAAGAGAGCGCCGTCCGGCTCGTGGATGCGATAGCGGATTCCCGCGAAGGCCTCCCGGATGGCCGCTACCGCGCGGCGGGAGCGTTCCTCGTAGAAGGGGCGGACCGTCTCCCGGCAGTATTCGAGGATGGTGCCGTCCTCGAAGAGCGGAAGCGTGAGCGCCTGGCCGATCGAACCGTTGGCGAGGCCGACGACGGCCGTCATCGACGAGACGGCCCGGCAGATTTCCGCCGGGCCGATGACGATTCCCGTCCGCGTGCCGGGCAGTCCCAGCTTCGAGAGGCTGTAGGTCAGGACCACTCCCTCGCGCCAAAACGGCGTTTCGTCCCGGAAGATCATGTTGGGAAACGGGGTGCCGTAGGCATTGTCGATGATGAGGAGCGCGTCTCTCGCCCGGCAGTAGGCGTGGAGCCTTTCCAACTCCGCCGTGCGGATGACGTTCCCGGTCGGATTGGTGGGGCGGGACACGCAGGCGGCCCGGACGGGGATGTCGCCGGGCAGGGCGTCGAAATCGATCCGGTAGCGGAAAAAGGGAGGCTCCTTCTCCTCGATCCGCCCGGGTACGGAGAGGAGGGTTTGCGGTGCCAGCCCCTGTGTCGAGTAGCCGATGTATTCCGGCGAGAGCGGGAAGAGGATTTTTCCGGAGTCCCCGCCGAGAAGGTTGAAGAGAAAGAAAAACGCGGTCTGCCCGCCGTTGGTGACGGCGATGTTTTCCGGGGTCAGGTTCCATCCGTATTCACGGTTGAAGAGATCCGCGACGGCCCGGATGAAGCGGGCGTTTCCCTGGTGGGGGTCGTAGTAACCGAGCATCCGGTCGAAGGTTTCGCCTTCCTCGCGCAGGAGTTCTTCCATCCGTTTCCGCCAGAGGCGGCGTCCTTCCGGAATCGGCGCCGGGTTGCCCCCTCCCAACATCGCGACCGAGTCCCCGCCGGAAACGAGGGCCTTGCCCAGGTCGTCCATCAGGTCTTCGATTCCGCTTCCTCCGGCCATGCGCCGCCCGAGCGAGGAAAACACGACCGGTTTCTCGTTTTGTTCGCTTTCCACGGGGGGAGAATGGTGGATTCCGCCCCTCGGAGGCAATGGTTATACGGCGGGTTTGACCGGATGAGCGAAGTGCCTTACCACAGGTTTATGAAAAGCCAGTTGTTTCTGTTCGCGGGAGCGTGTTTCTTTTCGCAAATCTGGGCTCCCGCCGATATCCGGGCGGCCAATCCGTCCGACCCGATGGAGCAGCCGGAGGAACCTTTGTGGATGCGGGAGGGCGGAAAGCCGCCCGGGGATTTCGCGTTTTTCGAACTGGAGCAGTCCGCCCTGTTTGTGCCGGAATCCGATTTCAAGGACGGCCCCGGGGATTTGTCCGAAAACCGCTTTGAGACGATGATCGCATGGAACCGGTTTTCCGGCCCGAATTCCATTTCCCGGGTTTCGGCGAGCTACCTGAGAAAGGACTACGATGTCGGTGGGTCGGAGCCTTTCGCCAACAGTTTCAGCGGAGTGAACGCTTTCCGTGTGGGCGGAACTTTCGAGCGTCCGTTCCACGGCCCCTGGAGTGCCTTTGTCAGCTCGAGCGTGAGCTTCCAGGCGGAGGAGGGCGCGTCCCTTGGCGACGGCTGGAACGTGCCGTTCGCGTTCGGGGTCGGTTATTTGATCAATCCGAAGTTCTATGTATCCGCGGGGGTTCTCGGGATATTCGAGGCCGAGATCGGGGAGCGGGCCATCCCGATACTCGGGGTCCGCTGGCAGCCGAACGAGCGATTCACGCTCATGACCGTGAACGGGGTCGTCGCCACCTACAAGGCCGGTGCCCGGAAAGAGTGGGAGTGGCTGGCCTCGGTGCTCTACGAAACCTTTGTCTTCGCGGTCGATGACCTCGAAGGGTTCGAGAGGGAGCAGGGGGTGGTTTCCCAGGAATACTTTCTGACCCGTCTCGGGCTGATCCGGAACATCGGAAAGAAGTTCCAGATCGGTCTCGCCCTCGAGGGCCGGTTTTTCCGTAAATTCGAGTATTACGACGATGACCGGGAGTTCGATCAGTTCGAGGTCGATCCCGGCGTGGGCCTGCGGATTTCCGGTGCGTGGCGGTTCTGATCGCAGGGGGGCTCTCTACAGTCTTTCGCAGGGACCGGCTTTATGCCAATGCCTTTGCATAAATACGGATTGGAAAAGAGAGGTCGAATTTCGGGAGGGCGGCCGTGCCTCAGCCGCCGCGATACGTCGGAGGGGGATCCGATCAACTTCCGGAAGATTCCCGCGCCGCCGAATTTATTCCGTGGCTTTCCATTCTCTTCCCCGCAATGCGGCGGCTGAGGACCCGTCTCTTCTATGACTGCCTCGCGGAATCACGGAAGGCCGCCCACCGTGGCCGGGTTGCTTCAGCGCCCGGTTTTCGCATCGGAAGGAAATGTTCCGGATCGCCGCAGAGGTTCAGCGTGAACGTGAAATTCCGGGCT
>CAZDRT010000305.1:0-3360 GCA_964507815.1 uncultured Puniceicoccaceae bacterium | reverse complement strand
CGTAGTTGGATGACTTTAGTCGTCCAACCCGAAACGGCTTGGCGGAAAAGACATTCCCTTGGGTCGGCAGGCCGCTGGAAAATGGGGGGGAATCCCTTCCCTAGCTCCACGCACTCGTGGTTACACCCCTGGCGAAAATTTCGGAAGATTCGCCTCGTCAGCACTGTCGGAGACCTTTATCCATAATCTCGCATGAATAGTGGCAATCCCGACCCCTCCTCCGACCTTCTGATGGTTCTCGAGACGAAACGCAATTCGCCCACGCGGGCCTGTGACATCGTTTCCGGGGCGTCCCGCTGGATGAAGGCCCAACTGAAAGGGGCCGGAGTCGCCTATCAGTACGGAGCCTGTGATCGCGAAACGCACGCCTCGTTCTCCTCTTTCAGCATTTTCCGGGAAACTCCGGAGCAGAAGCTGCTTTTCCGTTTGAAAATCGCCGAGATCGGCGGCGAACCCTATGCGTTCATCGAAGCCCATCCCGTCGGCAAACCGGCCGAGATATTGTTTCCGTTTTTCGGCGAAATCGGGGGCGAAGAGGGAAAGAGCCGCATTCTCAACTATCTGGCGGACTTCCTTCTGAGCACGGAAAAATCCGAAGAGTGAACTGGTTCCGCGCCCCCGTTCTTTCCGGAGGGGAGATTTTCCGGTCGTGATTCGTTCCCCCTGGATTCTCGCGGCCCGTCCCCGCACTCTGCCCGCTGCCGTCATGCCGGTGGTAATCGGTTCCGCCATTGCCGAAAGCGCGGGGGAGTTCCATTGGCTTCCCGCCGTTCTCTGCGGAGTTTTCGCCGTTCTCATCCAGGTCGGAACCAACTACGCCAACGACTACTACGATTGGAAGCAGGGCGCGGACCACGAGGGACGCATCGGCCCGACCCGCGCCGTGGCGAGCGGGCTCCTGCCTCCGCGCGTCATGCGCGACGGGGCCTTCGCCACCCTCGGTCTCGCCTTCACATGCGGACTCTTTCTTGTTTTCTGGGGCGGGTGGTGGCTCGTGGCCGTAGGCGTCCTGAGCGTTCTCTCGGCCGTCGCCTACACCGCCAAGCCCTTCGCCCTCGGTTACCGGGGCCTCGGGGACGTGTTCGTCATCGCATTTTTCGGGCTCATCGCCGTTTCGATCACCACCTTCGTCCAGACCCGCACCTTTCCCCCGGCAGTCTGGCCCGCCGGGTTGGCCGTGGGTCTCCTGGCCAACAATCTATTGGTGATCAATAATTACCGGGACCGGGATTCCGACTTCGAGGCGGGCAAGAAAACGGTTGTCGTCCGTTTTGGACCTTTTTTCGGAGAGGTACTCGTCCTGACCAGCATCGTGGTTTCCGTCTTTCTCTGTCTGGGCCTCGCCCTTGTGGCGGGCAACTGGGCGGCCCTGGTCGCTCTGCCTGGTCTCCTTCCGGTCTGGCACGTGTGGCAGCGGCTGCCCCGGGCTCTCCGGCGCGACGGCTTCGACCGGCTCCTGCGCAAGTCCGCCGCCGGATTGATCGCCTACAGCCTCCTGTTGTCGCTCGGCATGGTTCTCGGATAGTCCCGCGGTTGTGGTTACGCCCGGGGCACTTATTGGTTTGAGTTCGAGTTGCCGGTAGTCGAAAAGATTGCGGGATGGAGGAACCGCAAATTGTCGGGGAGGCGGGTGACCCGGGCCCGGCCCCATACGTGGAGGTCGTCCCCCTCGGGCGTGGCGATCTGCGGCTGACCTACCGGGTGCCCGCCGCCCTCGGGTCCCTGGTCGAAGGCTCGCTGGTAATCGTGCCGCTTCAGGGGCGGCGCGAGAAAGCGCTGGTCGTCGGCACCCGCGGTGTCTGCGATTTCCCCGAGAGCAAACTGCGGAATGTCTCGGGTCTGCTCTCGGAGGGATCCGTTCTGCCGCCGGACTTGATGCGGCTCGCCTCGTGGATGTCCGGGTACTACCTGGCTCCTCTGCGCGTCGTCGTCGAGGCGATGGTGCCGGCGCCCGTCCGCGAGGGAAAGGGTCCGAAGCGGGCGACCGTGATCGAGGCGGACGGGCCGGTGGAGGAGGGTGCCCTCGAGGCTCTCGCCCGCGCCGCACCCCGGCAGGCGGAGTTGCTCCGGTTTCTTCTCGGGCAGAAGGGGGGCGTGGACCGCTCGGTTGTCCTCCGCCGCATGAACCTCTCGCCCGGGGTGGCCGACGGGCTGGTCGAGAAGGGGCTCGCGCGGTGCCGGAGCGAGAGCCGGGTCCGCGAATCCTACGCCGACGACCTCGATGCCGAAGCGGTGACCGAGACCGGCCCGCCTCTCTTGACCGAGGAGCAGGAGGAGGCCTCCAACCGGCTGGAGAAGGCGCGCCGGTCGGGCGGCTTCGCGACCTGGTTGCTCCACGGGGTGACCGGTTCCGGCAAGACGGAGGTGTACCTGCGCCTGATGGAAAGCACCCTGTCCGCCGGCGGGCAGGTGCTGTTTCTTGTGCCCGAGATCGCCCTCGCCCCGCAGACGGTCGCCCGGGTGCGCGCCCGGCTGGTCTCCACCGGCGCGAACGTGGTGGTCTGGCACAGCAACCTCTCCGCCGGCGAGCGGGCCGACGCCTTCCGTGAGGTCGCGGCGGGGCGGGCCAATGTCGTGGTCGGCGCGCGGTCGGCGGTCTTCGCGCCGTTTCCGGACCTGCGGCTCATTCTTGTGGACGAGGAGCACGAACCGGCCTACAAGCAGGACGAGACCCCGCGCTACCACGGGCGGGATGTGGCGATCATGCGCGCCTTCCACCGCGGGGTGCTCTGCGTGCTCGGGTCGGCCACCCCATCGCTGGAGACCCTTTACAACGTCCGCGCGGAAAAGTACGGGATCGTGCGGCTGACCAAACGCGTGGACGACCGCCGCATGCCGCTGCTCCACGTGGTCGATCTCCGGCGGGCGCGGGCCTCGGGCAAGGGCGGCGGCATTTTCTCACCCCTGCTCCGGGAGAAGATGACCGACCGGCTGGAAAAGGGCGAGCAGACCATCCTCTTCCTCAACCGGCGGGGATACTCGACCACGGCCCTCTGCCCCGACTGCGGCCATGTGGCGATGTGTCCGCACTGCAGCGTCGCCCTGACCCTGCACCGGACCGACAACCGCATGCGCTGCCACCTCTGCGGATACGAAAAAGAGGCCCCGGCCTATTGCCCGGCCTGCCGTTCGCCGGAGTTCCGCTGGAAGGGCTCGGGCACGCAGAAGGTGGAGGCGGCCGTCGCGGCGCTCCTGCCCCGGGCGCGGGTGGTCCGGCTCGACGCCGATTCCGCCCGCCGGCGCAACCACTTCCGGAAGGTCCTCGGCGATTTCCGCCGCGGAAAGATCGATGTTCTCGTCGGCACTCAGATGATCGCCAAGGGCCTGGACTTCCCCAACGTGACCCTGGTCGGGCTGATC
>CAZDRT010000304.1:0-3360 GCA_964507815.1 uncultured Puniceicoccaceae bacterium | reverse complement strand
CGCGGCCCCTGCCACCTTCGGATCGAGGGGCAAGCCCCGCGACCACGGAAGAGACCGAATCGCACGACCAAAGTCATGCGACTTCGTCGTTGGATGACTTTAGTCGTGCGATTCTAAGCGGCTTGGCGGAAAAGACATTCCCTTGTGTCGGCAGACCACTGGAAAATGGGGGAAATCCCTTCCATAGCTCCACGCACTTGTGGTTACACCCCCTTGCGTTTCGCGCGCGAGATTTTGGCTTGTCAAAGGAGGGGAAGAGGTTCTTGATTTTCTTTTTGCTCCCGTAGTTCAATGGATAGAACAACGGCCTCCGGAGCCGTAGATCTGGGTTCGAATCCCGGCGGGAGTACCATTCGGACGCGGGCGGATCATTCCGGCCCGGTGGGAAAACTCCGGACCGTCATCCCGGACACCTCCAGCCAATCCTCCTCCTCCTGGCGAACGGCAGCGAGCACGACGGCCCCGCGGACCGCCCCCTCCGGCGGGAGGCCGAACACGGCGAATTCTCCGCTGAACTCCGACTCCCGGGCGGGCAGGCGCAGGGCGAGGGTCATCCCGAGCGGCCGGTCCTTTTCGCCCCACCATCGGAAGGCGAGGGAGGTCCGGTTGCCGCCGGAGATGCGCCCGGTGACTTCCGCCACGGCTTCGTAAAAACGTCCGGGCGCGGGCGCGAACTCCCACGACAAACCCGCCGCGTAGGCACCTTCGATCCGGAGAGGGGCTTCCGCGTCCCCGCCGACATAGCCGAGGCGCAAATTCTCCGAAGGATCGAGCGGGATGTTCCACGGATCCGCGAGATCGATCTCCCACGGCTCGGGACCGGTCGTTATGATCCCGCCGACCGATGGTCGCAGCGGATCTGCGGCGGCGAGGATCTCTCCCTGCCGTTGGGAGGCCGTAGCGGCCAGCCCGATGACGAACCGGGCCGTCGGGTCGTCGAGCCGTTCCGCTTCAGCGATCAACCCCCGGAGGAGGGAGGACCGTTCCGATTCCGGAGCGGATGCGATCAACGCACGAACGGCGTGATAAGTGGGATCGGATCTCGGAAAGGCGGTCTTGCCAACCGCCGTGTTCCACGGATGCCGCCGGAGACCGGAAAGGATCGATTCCGTGTTCTTGCGAGCCTTCAGAAATTCAAGAACCGGCTCGGGCTTCCGCAACGGGTTTTCCGGATCGACGAGCGCCCGGCGCGCCTCCTGGAGCCGCGCCTCCGCTTCGGTCATTTCCCATACGGTCGAGACGGCGGCGACTCTTTCCTCATAGACGCCTCGCCCCTTCGCCAGATTCTCCGCCTCGGCGAGACAGGCGGCCATGGCCGAGCGGGTTGCGGCGTTGAAAAGCTCGATTCCCGCTTCGTTCCCGAAATACTTCACCCAGACCGCCGAACCCCGCTGCCCCATCCAAACTTGCCGGGCGCGCGTGTAGAAGCCGCCCATCGGCCCGGCGGCGGGACCGAAGAATGTTTCGACGAACTCTGTCTCCAAAGCACCCGGATCGAGCGACGGATCCCAGAGCATCCGGGCGACCATCCAGGGCACGTCCCCGTGGAACGGCCAGATCGACGCCAACTCCGCGTAATACGCCCGCACGCCGGCCGCGTGCGAATCCCGGATGCGCTGTCCGATGAGAAGGTTCGCCCGGCGGGGGAAGGGATGAGGTGCCGCGTGCAGATAATCGTAGATGCCCACCAATCGCGGGCCCGCCCGCGTCCACCGGCGGACCAGATTCCTGTCCTCCTCGGTGAAAGACACATCGTAGCCCTGGCTGCGGTCGGCGGTCAGGTAGGGCACAACCATGGGATGGACGGGAAAGGACGGGGTATTCTCCACCCACATGTAGGAGAGACAGCCCAGGAACCGGTCGGGAAACTCGGGGGCGACCCGTTCGGCCACCCGGTTCATGAATCCGAAGACCAGATCCGAGTAGTCCGGGAGATCCCGGAAGTATCGCATCGGACGGGTTGCCGACCGGATGCCGGGACTGTCGCCGAAGCGGGTGTTGTCGTTGATCCCGAGGGAAAACGAAACGCGCCCCGGATCCTCCCGAAAGGCGGCGACGGCCGCCCCGGCGGCGGCTTCGATCACCTCGTCGGAGGTAAGGTCCGGCTGGGAGCGCCAGAGCGGGTGACCCTCGCCGGGCGGATCGTCCGGATCCCACTCGACGGCGAGGGTTTCGGGATGGGCGAGAAAATACTCCCGGTCGAAGATCCTCCGCAGGTTGTGTCCGTAGTGGAAGACCGACTTCAACCGGTTGCGCCTCGTCCATTCTATTTCGTCATCCGTGCGCCCCTTCCACAATTTCCGGGAAACGTAGGCCGGCTCGTAATCGTAGCTGCCGTAGGGAATCCGCCAGCGGTCCCGGACCGGCGTGTGGGTGCCGGATTCTCCGGGCCAGAACCAGCGGACCCCACCGAACTCGTCGAGAAGGGTGTAGATCCCGAACTCCCACCCGATCGGCTCGGCCGCCTGGATCGAGATCTCCCGCGAGCCCACCTCGATCCGAAAACGGTCGTCGGTTCCCGGCGGAAAGAAGAGACTTTCGGGAAACCCGGCCTTTTCCAGGCGAATCACCGAAAATCCGGGCGGTGCCGCGCCGGATACCACCACCGGTGCCCCGGAACCTCCCATCGCGCGGACACGCGCCTGAAATTCCGAGACCGCGGCCCGGACCCGCTCCGAAGGTTCGGTCGGCAACAAAATCGCAGCCGTCCGCGACCCCGGGCCGAAAACCTCGAAAAAGCCCGGGAAGCCGTCTCCCGCGCGCCCCCCCGCCCGGGGAGCGGCCCCGGCGACCGCCGTCCAGGCAACAATCGCGACCAATAGCGACGCGACGCCCAAACCACCTCTGGGGGATAAACCGCACACCCCTCCACGCAATCCGAATCATCGCCCGAAAGCAATCCGGACCGAATCGGATGACTAGAGTCATGCGACCACGTAGTTGGATGACTTCAGTCGTCCAACCCGAAGCGGCTTGGCGGAAAAGACATGCCCTTATGTCGGGAGACCACTGGAAAATTGGAAAAGTCCCTTCCGTCACTCCACGCGCTTGTGGTTACACTTGGCGGACCCGGGACCGCCTCGACGCCGGAACCATCGCTGATGAATATCGGATCCTAAGCTTTTGGTTTGTAATGGATTATGCGAAAATCGAGAAAGCTCCCGGAAAAGTATTTTGAGCTTCGATGGATGAAAAACTGCCACGGGATTCCCCGTGGGGCATGGCTTCAGCCTTGCCCGGGATGGCCGTGGGGTTCCGCACTGACGCCGCCGCCGCCGCCACCGCACGGGCAACCGGTAACCGCGCCGCCGTTGCGCACCGGGGCCTTCCTTCGCTCTGCCCCCCTACGCCAAGGCTTCG
>CAZDRT010000303.1:0-3363 GCA_964507815.1 uncultured Puniceicoccaceae bacterium | reverse complement strand
CGTGGAGGGATCCGATGATCAGATCATTGTTGGAGTCGTCCCCAGGAGAGGAGACCTGGCTCGGCGCTTGCGGGGAGCCGGAAGAGGCCGACCCCTCCCATGGCATGGGTATCTTTACTCCCGTTCCCGTCACACGCGCTTCAGATATCGCTGGCAGAAGGTTTTGGGGTCGCAAATTTCGACACCCTGACAGATTTCCGCGGGGAAATGTTTGGTGTTTCCCGTGACCAGTGGCACTTCTGCCATCGCTGCGACTTCGAGAAAAGGTGCGTCTGAACGGTCGGGAAGTTCGTCGATCAAAAAGTCCGGTCGCACTCGCTGGGTCCCATGCGCGAAAAAGTCCATCAGCTCATGCACTTCGCGCTGGTGAAAATATTTGCTGAACTTTTCCCGAAGCATTACGGATTGATACTCGTCAAGAATTCGGGAGTCCGCGCATAACACGAGTCTTGCGGTGCGAACCGCCTCCAGTATCCGCCCGGGGTAACCATCTGAACGAATCAGCCCGGACACCAATACATTCGTATCGATGACGGCTTTCACTCGTCCGAAGCCCACTTTCGATTCCGCACAGCCTGGACTTCCCGGTCAATCGCTTCCGGAGAGACGGGCGGAAGTCGTCCGGCCCGATCGCGTATATTATCCAAAGTGGCCGAAAAACGTGCCCGCCTGACCTCCGCCAGGCTGCGCTCAACCGTTTCGGGGCGCACCGGCACCATCAGGGCACAGGGCTTTCCATCCCGCGTGATGATTAACTCCCTTTCCTCATCGAGCATTTTCCACAGACTCGCTGTCTTTTTCAGATCCTTGACCGCTAAATAGTTCATATTCGTAAGATTATTAGGAGATTTTCAGAGCGGTCAAGGGTGAAGAAAGGGGAGATCTCTTGAAAGAGTGAAACGCTGAAACGCCGAAAAGGAGCGGGTGGTTGAACCTCTTTACCCAGCGTGAAGGGATCCGATGATCAACGGGACGCCGTATCCGAACATCAGGATCCAAGGCTCTCTCCTAATCCTAATCGTGCTCGTAATCGTAATCGTTCTTCCCAAGAAACATCGGGCACAAGGGGCGGGACCGGGACCGTCGGTTTCGCGAGCCGCCCGGCAACCCCTATCGGACAGGGGTGTCGGCGCCGACGTGAAAACGGCCCAAAACTACCAGTTTGAAAATCCCCGGAATTCAGGCGATTATGTCGCTGAAGAACGAAGAAAATGCTTTATTTAAGGCTTTTAGGAAGAAAAGGACGGCCAAGATCACGCCACTTTCAAACCGGTAGAATCAGACCAGTTTCAATCTGGCTGCGACAAGGGGGGTGGACACTCCTGTCCGCCGGCATTTCCCCCGCCCGCACTGACTCCACTCTGACGCCGCGGGACAAGAGTGTCCCACCTCCTTATGGTGCCGGAAGACCTTTCGGGTTTCCTCACAGTAATTACCGAAAAACCGGGAAGAAACGGCTATCGCCTTTCCTCTCCAACCGGGAACTGGGCAACTGAAAACTGGGCAACCGAAAACGTGAAAACCGGGAAGAAACGGCTATCGCCTTTCCTCTCCAACCGGGAACTGGGCAACCGGGAACCGCCGCCTCCCGAGGGGCCGAACCCAAAATCCAAAGAGAGGGGACCATGACGAGCATGATTAGGAGTGTCAGGATTCCATTCCCGCTTGATACTCATCATCATGGAATTATCATTTCTCCATGATGACAACCGTAACCCAGAAAAATATGATTACCATTCCGGCGGTAATTTCCCGGAAATTTTCGATTTCCCCTGGCTACCGGATGGATTGGCAAGCTGTGGAGGGATCCGATGATCAAATCATTGTGAGAGTCATCCCCAAGAAAGGAGGTCTGGCCCGTCGGTTGCAGGGAGCGGGTAGAGTCCATTCTCCCGAGCGGGACGCCGTATCCGAGCTTGTTCAGGAACGGGAACGGGAAGATCAACCATGAGCGACCTGCTGGATACCCGAAAGGCACCCGCTCATCGACGCCCTTATCGCCACCGCCGCACAATCAAAAGGGGCTCGGCTCGTGCATCGGGATAAACACATGCGGAACATCCCCGCCTCCGTTCTCCCCTGCCTCGACTTGGAAAAGCGAAAGGTTTGAAGTCGCCAAACAGAAACCTCTGTGTCCTCCGTGTCCTCTAGCGACGAAGGAGCGGGTGGTTGAACCTCTTTACCCAGCGTGGAGGGATCCGATGATCAGATCATTGTTGGAGTCGTCCCCAGGAGAGGAGACCTGGCTCGGCGCTTGCGGGGAGCCGGAAGAGGCCGACCCCTCCCATGGCATGGGTATCTTTACTCCCGTTCCCGTCACACGCGCTTCAGATATCGCTGGCAGAAGGTTTTGGGGTCGCAAATTTCGACACCCTGACAGATTTCCGCGGGGAAATGTTTGGTGTTTCCCGTGACCAGTGGCACTTCTGCCATCGCTGCGACTTCGAGAAAAGGTGCGTCTGAACGGTCGGGAAGTTCGTCGATCAAAAAGTCCGGTCGCACTCGCTGGGTCCCATGCGCGAAAAAGTCCATCAGCTCATGCACTTCGCGCTGGTGAAAATATTTGCTGAACTTTTCCCGAAGCATTACGGATTGATACTCGTCAAGAATTCGGGAGTCCGCGCATAACACGAGTCTTGCGGTGCGAACCGCCTCCAGTATCCGCCCGGGGTAACCATCTGAACGAATCAGCCCGGACACCAATACATTCGTATCGATGACGGCTTTCACTCGTCCGAAGCCCACTTTCGATTCCGCACAGCCTGGACTTCCCGGTCAATCGCTTCCGGAGAGACGGGCGGAAGTCGTCCGGCCCGATCGCGTATATTATCCAAAGTGGCCGAAAAACGTGCCCGCCTGACCTCCGCCAGGCTGCGCTCAACCGTTTCGGGGCGCACCGGCACCATCAGGGCACAGGGCTTTCCATCCCGCGTGATGATTAACTCCCTTTCCTCATCGAGCATTTTCCACAGACTCGCTGTCTTTTTCAGATCCTTGACCGCTAAATAGTTCATATTCGTAAGATTATTAGGAGATTTTCAGAGCGGTCAAGGGTGAAGAAAGGGGAGATCTCTTGAAAGAGTGAAACGCTGAAACGCCGAAAAGGAGCGGGTGGTTGAACCTCTTTACCCAGCGTGAAGGGATCCGATGATCAACGGGACGCCGTATCCGAACATCAGGATCCAAGGCTCTCTCCTAATCCTAATCGTGCTCGTAATCGTAATCGTTCTTCCCAAGAAACATCGGGCACAAGGGGCGGGACCGGGACCGTCGGTTTCGCGAGCCGCCCGGCAACCCCTATCGGACAGGGGTGTCGGCGCCGACGTGAAAACGGCCCAAAACTACCAGTTTGAAAATCCCCGG
>CAZDRT010000302.1:0-3398 GCA_964507815.1 uncultured Puniceicoccaceae bacterium | reverse complement strand
AAGGCTTCGGAGGACAAGCCGAGCTACGCAGGACAAGGAAGGCCACCGGCCACGGGGGGAGGCTGAAGAGTGCCATACCAAGACCCGCCTCCCGCCTTTCTTCACCGATCTTGCAACAGCAACGCGACCGCGATTGAGATCGCGAAACAGACTCGGAAAAAAGGACGGGTTGTGCTTGCTTGCCCGGGTGCGATCTCATGATTCCAGTGTGAACGGGTTTCCGTGGCCTTCCGGAGGACGGGGGCGGCGCACGTTTCTCATGGGCATTGTCAACGCCACGCCCGATTCGTTTTCGGACGGGGGGCGGCACCTCGGAGGGGAGGCCGCTTTGGCCGGGGCTCTGGCCCAGGTGGGCGAAGGGGCGGATTTCATCGATGTCGGGGCGGAATCCACCCGGCCGGGCGCGGCGGAAATCGACGCGGTGGAAGAATGGCGGCGGCTGGAGCCGGTGCTCGCCGCTTTCGCCGGAAAGATCACCGTGCCGGTGTCGGTGGACACCTACAAGGCGGCGGTCGCGGCAAAGGCGCTCGCGGCCGGGGCTTCCATCGTCAACGACGTCCACGGTCTCCAACGCGATCCGGAGATGGCCGGGGTGGTCGGCTCCGCCGGAGCCGGATTGGTCCTCATGCACAATTCGCGCGGGGAGCGTTCCGGCGGGGACATCATCGGGCGGATCCGGCTTTTTTTCGAGAAGTCCCTCGCGCTCGCGGAGGGCGCCGGAATCGGGGCGGACCGTATCGTTCTCGATCCGGGAATCGGGTTCGGGAAGTCGGTGGCCGACAATCTGGCCATTCTCCGGCGGGTCGGGGAGCTGCGCGGCCTCGGGTTTCCGCTGTTGCTCGGGGCCTCGCGCAAGTCGGTGATCGGGGCGGTTCTCGACCTACCGGTGGAGGACCGGCTCGAAGGGACGATCGCCACGACGGTGGCGGCGGTGGCCGGCGGGGTGGACATCGTGCGCGTGCACGATATCGATCCAAACTTGAAAGCGGCCCGCATGGCCGATGCTATCTACCGCGATCCATCATGAAACAATCCGACCGCATCTTTCTCCGGGGGCTCGCCTTCTTCGGCTTCCACGGCAACATCCCCGCCGAGGCCGTGAACGGCCAGCGGTTTTTCGTCGATCTGGAACTGCGGACCGATGTGTCGAAGGCGGCGGCGACCGATCACCTGGAGGACACCATCGACTACTCGGCGGTGTACGCAGCCGTCCGCGGGCTGGTCGAGCAGGAGCGGTTCAATCTGCTCGAAACCCTCGCCGAGCGGCTCGCGGCCAGGCTGCTGGGCGGATTCGCGGAGGTTGAGTCGGTGGTGGTCACCGTGCGCAAGCCCCAGGCGCCGCTGCCGGGGATTTTCGACGAGGTGGCCGTGTCGGTCGAGCGGGTCCGCACCGGATGAGAACGGCCTGGATCGCAATGGGGGGGAACCTCGGGGACCGGGAGGCGGCGTTTTCCGCCGCGCTCGCCGCCCTCGGGGCCGATCCGGCGATCCGGCCCGCCCGCGGATCAGCCGTGTACGAGACCGATCCGGTCGGACCCGGCCCACAGGGGAATTACTGGAACGCCGTGCTCGAGATCGAAACGGACCTCGGCCCCCGTGAACTGCTCGACCGCTGCCAGCGGGTGGAGGCAACGCTGGGCCGGGTCCGCGCCGAGCGGTGGGGGCCGCGGATCATCGATTTGGACATCCTTCTCTTCGAGGGGGAGACGGTCGGGGAGCGGGGGTTGACCGTCCCGCACCCGCGCCTGCACGAGCGGGCCTTCGTCCTGCGGCCTCTCGCCGATCTCGTGCCGGATCGGGTCGTCCGCGGGCGTCCGGTGGCGGACTGGCTGGCCAATTCCCCGCAGGGCGGAATTGTCCGCGTGCGCGAGTCGCTCTTATCATGCCGGTAACCGTTCTCGAATCGGCCCCGCCGCTGGAAGCATGGTTCCCCGGTTTCGCCCGGCGGCGGCACTGCGTGTGGATCGACGGAGATTCCGGCGGCCACGGGGCGGAGTGGTCGGTGCTGGCCTGCGATCCGGTCGAGGTGCGCCGGGGTCCGGCGGCCGATCTCCCCGGGTGGATGGACGCGATGGCGGAACGGCTCCGGGGATCGGACGACTACGGCCTGCCTTTCGCCGGGGGGCTGATCGGGCGGGTTGACTATCTCGCGGAGGTGCCCGGCTATCCGCCCGGGGAAAGTCCGGCCCCGGACGGCTGGCTGGGGCTCTACGACCGGGCGCTGGTCGCCCACCTGCCGACGGGTCGGATCCATGCGGTCCTCGGCGGGTGGGTGCCCGGGGGGCGGGCCGAGCTGGAATCGTGGGTGCGGGGGTTGGAGCCGGCCCCGGGCCGGAAGCCCGCCGTCGCGCGTTCGGCGGAGCGGCCCACCTCCAACATGAGTTCGGAGGAGTACCGCGCCGGCGTGCGCAAGATCCGCGAATGGATCGCCGCGGGCGACATCTACCAGGCCAATCTCGCCCGGCGGTTCCGTTGCCGGGCCGGTGAACTCCGTCCGGAGGAGGTCTATTCCGCGCTGCGGCACCGCAATCCGGCGCCGTATTCGGCCTATCTCGACTGCGGGGACCGCCGCATCCTCTCCTCCTCGCCCGAGTTGTTTCTGGCCGTGGACGCCGGCGGTTCGGTGCGGACCCGGCCCATCAAGGGAACCCGGCCGCGGTCCCGGGATCCGATCCGCGACCGGGAACTGGCGCGGATTCTGCGAGGGAACGAAAAAGAGAGGGCGGAGTTGCTCATGATCGTGGACATGGAGCGGAGCGACCTCGGGAGGGTCTGCGTGCCGGGATCGGTGCGGGCGGAGGAGGATTTCGCGGTGGAGTCGTTTGCCTCGGTCCACCACATGGTCGGCGAGGTGACCGGGAGGCTGCGGCCCGGAGTCGGGTGGTCGGACCTCTTCGCCGCCGCCTTTCCCGGCGGGTCGATCACGGGAGCGCCCAAGCACCGGGCCATGGAGATCATCCGCTCGCTGGAGCCCGATCCCCGGGGGGCGTTCTGCGGTTCGATCGGGTTCGTCTCGGCCGGGGGCGGTGGCCGGTGGAACATCGCGATCCGCACCCTGGAGTGGCGGGACGGGGAGATCGAATTCGGGGCCGGGGCGGGCATCGTGTGGGACTCCGACCCCGCCGCCGAGGAAAGGGAAACCATGGACAAGGCCCGCGGTCTCTTCGCGGCGCTGGGCTGGCCGGTAAAATAGGGCCGGGGATGGGAGGGGAGTGGGACACTCCTGTCCCGCAGGGGACCGGCGGTAAGGGAGTGGGACACTCCTGTCCCGCAGCGTCAGAGTGGAAGCCGTGGCCGGGGCGGAAACGCCCGTGGACCGGAGGGTCCACCTTCCGTCAGAGGGGACCGGCGGTAAGGGAGTGGGACACTCCTGTCCCGCAGCGTCAGAGTGGAGGCCG
>CAZDRT010000301.1:1353-3412 GCA_964507815.1 uncultured Puniceicoccaceae bacterium | reverse complement strand
CACCACTCCACCACTCCACCACTCCACCACTCCACCACTCCATCACTCCACCACTCCATTCCTCGCACCACCCCACCCCTCCAAAAAAAAAGCCCCCCTTGCGGGGGGCATGAATGGCCGGTACGTGGCTTTTCGTGACAGCGGACCACTGCCGGATGAATACGTTAGCTCCGGCAGCGGCGCCGTCGAACCACGACCAGCCCCAGCGTGACAACACTCAACAGAAATCCAAAAACCTCCGGCTCGGGGACGGCGGCCACCGTGTTGAAGGCGGGCAAAGCGCCTCCACCCAGCTCGTAGTCGAACTGGAAGTTGTCGAACCCGCCCACCAGCAGACTGCCCGGGGTTGTTCCCAGCAGAAACTCACCGTCGAAGGGGTCTTCGGTGAACTTTCCGTCGAACTTATAAATCAAATACTCGGAGGCGACATCCGTGAAATTCGAAGCATTGCTGATGTAAAGATAGACATTCTTCCCGTCGAAGGGATCGGCAAAAGTGGCCGGGGCATCCTGAAAGATCCCGTCGAATCCGGCATCAAAATCCTGCATGCTGGTACGGGGCCCAAACTGGACGAAGCTTGCCTCGAGGGAAACGAGATCCCCGGCGTTCCAGAGATCCAGCAATTCCGAATCCGAAACATCGAAATAGCCGGATCGGACGTTATCGGTGAGGCTGCCGGAGAGCAGGGCTCCCGACGAGTCGGCCAAGCCATAAACGGCCTCCGCGTCGTTGGTCAGGTTTTGAACAATCATAATGCCCGCTGTGGCGCATTGATGAGCCATTGCGGCGAGGATTCCGGTGAGGAGAAGGCGATGGATTTTGGTTTTCATGGTTGGTTGTGTTTTATGGGTGGAAAGTTCGACGGTATCAGTTGATGGAATTGTCGTAGGGAGGTTGCCTGGTGATTTCCGCTGTCCCCGCCCGTTTCTTGACGTTGAACGCGGAGGGAAGGGCGACGGGATCCTGTGGCGTGGCACCCCCGCCGACCCGCCGCCAGCCGATGCCGGTGATCCCCCCGGTTGAGTAGAAGTAGATCTCCGCGCTGCCATCGCCATCCGCGTCAAAGCGAACCTGGTCGGATGTCGTGGCGCTTCCTCCGTCGAGGCTTTGGGAGCTTTCTCCGGCCCGGAAAAGCTCGCTGTTGCCGAGGGTGGAGGAAGCCGCATAGACGTTGGCTATCGTCCGGAAGCCAGCGGAAATCGGGAAGGCGACCGGCGTGGAATGGACCGCCCCGTTCACGACCAGGACGCCTTCACCAGCACTCTTCTTTTGCACGGAAAGGCCATCCGTGAAGTAAATCGGCATGTCGTCGAAGCTGGTGCCACCTTTGCCAACCCCACGCCAGCCGACTCCGGTGATGCCGCCCGTGCTGTAGAACAGGGTAACCAGTTCTCCTGTCACGGCATGCACCCCGGTCACCCGGTCCGCGCTGGTAGCGGTACCCCCGGCGAGGATATCCCCGCCCACCCCGAAGATCTCCGCGATGGTCGGCAGGGCCTGCAGCTGGAAACCGTCCACCTCCGGGGTGAGGACACCCTCCAGGCTTTCCTGCAGGATCAGGGTCTGGCCTTCCCGTCCGGTCACCAGGGTGTTGGTCCCCGCGTTCGCGCCGCTGGTGATGAGCAGGGCGTAAAACCGGCCATCGGTGAGGCGCCCGGACAGGTCCGCCGCGTCCACCGTGACGGTGTTTGCGCCCACCGCCGAAGCCCGCCCCGCATAGGGGGGCTTGCCGATGAGGTTGATGCCCAGCAGGGTGGTCGCCCCGTCGCCGGGAAGGCGCAGCTCGGTATAGCCCATCGGCGTGGTGGCCACGGCTTCCGCCCCGGCCCGGGTGGCCGCCAGCCCGCAAAGGGCGGCGGTGGTCAACATGAGGATTTGTCTGGTTTTCATAAGGAATGTTTTGTCTGGTGGTCGGTGGTCAGGAATGAAAAGGAAACACGACCAACCAAAACCCTCCCGGCCATCCCAACAAGCGAAAAGTTTCGCATTAAGGTGACAATTTCGTCACATTGGCCGGAGGAGGGGGATAGCTCAGGAGTCAGGAGGCAGGAGTCAGGAG
>CAZDRT010000301.1:0-1253 GCA_964507815.1 uncultured Puniceicoccaceae bacterium | reverse complement strand
CAGGAGACGAGGAGGCAGCGGGCAGGTCGGCTCACCCCTCAGGTCTCAGGTCTCAGGTCTCCGCCCTCATCCCTCTCTCCTCCCCCTTCCCTCCTCCGTGTCTCCGTGCCTCCGTGGTAAGAAAATGCATTTCACCACCCGCTCCTGCGTCGCTGGAGGCACGGAGACACGGAGGGGGAGCGCCGAGGCGGCACGCCGCGAGAGTCTTCGCTCTCCGCCCCTACGTCGCGCAGTCGCGGGACTACGGAGGACAAACCGAGCTTCGCCCCTCAAGAGCGGCGGCCCTACGCAGTCAGGTTTCCGGTCTCAGGTCTCAGGTCTCATCCCTCCGGTCTCACCCCTCAGGTCTCAGGTCTCCGCCCTCATCCCTCTCTCCACCCCCTTTTCGCGCCTCCGCGCCTTCGGGAGAGCCCCTCCCCGCCGGTCAACCAAACACCTGCTCCAAGAATTCCTCCGGGGTGACCGCGGGTACGGGTGATTTTTTGAAATCACTGACGTTGCGCGTGACGATGCACTCCATTTCGGCCGCCTTGGCGGTTGCGGCAATCATCGCGTCTTCAAAATCGCCGAAACCCAATTCAACCGCACGCTGTGCCGTGCTCTGGTCAAAAGTGAGCGTTTCGGCGATGGCGACAAGATCAGCAACGGCGTCTGCCGCCTGTCTCCCATCCTTGGCTTGCGCTACGATGTAATAGAAGGTGGCCAGGGAGTGCGGAGCAATGCAAGGAGCATGCCCGACTTCATTGAGTTTGATGAGGCACTGAATCGAGGCAGCAGCAAAGGGTTTTCGGGCCAGGCCGATGTCTAAAAGGATGTTGGTGTCGAACAATGCACGCATTTCGATACGCGTTAACTGTGTTTTCGTAAGATGGCTTCAGCCCGGGGATCGGCTCGCAATGGCCCGGAATCGACCTCTTGGCCGAGGGCCATCGCCTTGAGCCGGGAGAGCGCGGACCCGGCTTCCTGCCCCGAAGATGGCGACCTGCTCCGCAGTGCCTGGTATTCGGATTCCGGAATAAGCACAGCCGGTTCCCGCCCCCTTCGTTGAATCCGCACCGGTTCCATCCCCGCCCGATCCATGACGGCACCAAAGTGGTTTTTGAAATAAGATGCATTATACGACTTCATAACGGTTCGTTCGCACAAATTGTTCGATAAGTCAATCGAACAATTTGTGCGATTATTCCACCGCTCAAGGGCGGCGGCCCTACGTTTGCCTCCGTAGGGCTCGCGCTCTTGACACGGCGAAGCTC
>CAZDRT010000300.1:1325-3442 GCA_964507815.1 uncultured Puniceicoccaceae bacterium | reverse complement strand
CGGCTCATGCCGGGGTCCGACGGCGAGGTGGTGATGGCGGAATCGGAGATCCCCGCGGACGATCCACCCATGCCTCCCCCAGGCTTGACCCTTCCCGACGAGCCCCCCCCCGATTTCATTCCGGAGCCTCCACCGGGTCTCGGGCGCAGCCCGCAAGGGCAGCCGTAGCTTTCGTGGGGCATGGCTTCAGCCTTGCCCGGGATGGACTTGTAGGGTCGGCAACGGCCAGCGACGTCACCGTCCAACCATTACGGTTCGGTCCAGCCGGTGCGCACAGGGGCCTGAAGGCCACCTGCCACGGGGAGGGGCATGGCTTTTCGTGGGGCATGGCTTCAGCCTTGCCCGGGATGGACTTGCGGGACGGTAACGGCCAGTGACGTCACCGTCCAACCATTACGTTTCCGTTCAGCCAGTGCGCACAGGGGCCTGAAGGCCACCTGCCACGAATGAAAAACACGGTATTTTTATTTGGACTGATTTGTTGGAGTCCCGCCTTCAGGCGGTCCCTCCGGTACTCCAATCGGGATCGAAGACCGGATAAATCCGGGACTCCAACAGGGCACACGACCCACCGACGTCCAAATAAAAATACCGTGCGAATGAAAAAACATTGAAAAATTTGTTCTTGCTCTTCTTCCGCCGCATAGTATTTCTTCTCCAATGACCAAGCGTTTTTTCTTCTTGTTGCCTCTTCTCGCCGCTCTGCCCTTTGGGGTTTCGAGCCAGGCCGACACGGTTCCGGGTTTCGGAAACGTTTCTTTTGCCAAGGGTGCCTGGTGGTACAGTGATTTCGGTTTGATTGCGTTCGCGGACGAAGGTCGGGATGTTTCCCGGGCCTTCAGCTCTTCTCTGGGAACGGAGTTGGCGACCGACGGTACCGGCGTTTATTCCCGGGACTACGGAAAGATCACCCCGAGCGGCGAGCCGGGCTGGGTGATGACGGAGGGCTTTGGCTGGGTCCATTTCGCCACCGGCGAACAGGACTACGGCCCTTGGGTCTGGACCCAGCGGATTGGTTGGATCCGGCACGCGAGTTCCGATATGGGCACGATTTTCTGGATTCCCCAAATCCAGTCCTGGGGCCAGGTGCAGGAAGACGGCTCGTTTTACAGTTTCGATTACCGGCGGCTGACGCCGACCGACGATCCGGCCATCTTTGTGTCAGAGATTTTCGGACCCGTGCGGATCGGCGAGCAGAAGGGTTGGCTGAGCAGCGAGACCTTCGGCATGATCTGGGCTTCGAGGGAGAGCGAAGCCAAATCCTTCTACAGCTCCGCCCGGGACGAATGGATTGACGTGCTGCCGGATAATTCGATCTGGTCCCATGTGGAGGGTCGTTTCCTCGATAGACCGTCCACCGGGGACGCCGGGGCGCCGGCGGATTTCGATATCAACAACGTGATCTGGAGCCATACCGATGTGTCCACCTGGCCGGTCACCTCGGAGTTGACCTCCGTCGAATTCCGCGGAAGTCAGATTTGCCTCGACTTCGACAAAACCAACGATTGGAAGACCTTCATCGGCGGAAGTTCCCCGTTCAACGCGACTCCCATCGTGATCGCCAAGGTGAATGGTCGTTACCACGCCGGAACCTACCACTGGTTCCGCCCGAGCTGGTATGGCCCCAGCCAAACCTGCAAGCCGATTGAGACGGTTTGGTTGAACAGCCGGATTCCCGGTTGGCGTCCGCGCTCCGGAGAGACAGTCGGATTCATGGTCTCGACTCCTTCCCGTGCCGGTGTTCCCACCCGGCAAACGGAGCGGACCAACATCGTCTGGATTCAGTGGCCCTGATTGCAAGTGGGGCATGGCTTCAGACATAAGCCTTGCCCGGGATGGACTTACGGTTCCGCTGCGGAGACGCGGGCACCCTGGAAGCCCGAGTGCCGCAGCGCCGCCGATCCCACCGGGGGGCTAAAGCCCTCCGGCCACGAAAGACAGCCTGGAGGTTGTCTGTGTCCGTGGGGCATGGCTTCAGCCTTGCCCGGGATGGACTTACGCTTCCGCCACGGAGACGCGGGCACCCTGGAAGCCCGAGTGCCGCCGCGCCGCCGATCCCACCGGGGGCTAAAGCCCTCCGGCCACGAAAGACAGCCTGGAGGTTGTCTGTGTCCGTG
>CAZDRT010000300.1:0-1225 GCA_964507815.1 uncultured Puniceicoccaceae bacterium | reverse complement strand
GGGCATGGCTTCAGCCTTGCCCGGGATGGACTTACGGGTCCGCTACGGAGACGCGGGCACCCTGGAAGCCCGAGTGCCGCAGCGCCGCCGATCCCCCCACCGGGGGCTAAAGCCCTCCGGCCACGGCTACACCCTCAACCGCCCGGGGAAATCCATTGCCCTTTGGCCACCGACCAGAGGAGGCCGCTTCCGCCGGTGTCCGATCCGAGCCAGCCTTCGTTCTCGGTGTAGAACCACGCGAGGGGCTGGGTCCGGTCGGCCCAGGTCCAGCCGAAGCGGTCGCTGAGAATCCAACCGCCGAAGGAGTCCACCCACGAGGGGCCGAAAATCGGAGTTTGGTAGCGTTTGAAGCCGCCGCTCGGACGGAGGGCGCCGTAGTCGAAACTGTAGAAGGAACCATCCCACTGCGGGGCGATCCAGGTCTTGACCTCCGAGGTGTAGAGAAAACTCTCCCCGCCGGAAGAACCGGTCTTGGTCCAGCCGAACCGTTCGTTCCAGATGAATTCGCTGTCGTCCCCGGTGAACAGCAAACCCAGTTCGCTCGAATGGCTCCATCCCGGTTCGATGTTCGGAGTGACGACAAAGTAGTCGTAGCTCCAGAAACGGCCCCCGTCCTGCGGGTAGATCCACGTGCGGAAGGTCTCATTCCATTGCGGGGCGGGCCCTTGGGCGTCGGCGATGAAGATCAGATCAAAGAAAGACGCCGCGATCACGGACATGCCCGCATCGTTGGGGTGGAAGCCGTCGGTTTGCATCAGGCCCGCTCCGTTTCCGAAGGCGAGACCGACGTCGGCGACCAGATAGGATCCCGCCTGCCGGTTCCACCGGATGAGCCGGCCGAGCTGCGCGGCGTGGACCTGCCGGTTGGCCCTCGGCCCGATGTGAGGCGTGACCGTTCCGATAATCGGAATCGCTCCGTTGGCCCAGCAAAGGTCCGCCATCGCGCGGAGGTCGGCCAGGTTTTCCTCGTTGTTCAGAAAAAAGGTGACGTTGTTCGTGCCGTGCAGGATGAGAACATGCGTGGGCTTGTGCCGGGCGAGAAGCCCGGGCAGCCGGGTGCGTCCCTCGAAGGTGAACTCCCCCCCGATTCCGGCGTTGATGACCTGATTCCCCGGGCCGAGCAATTGCTGAAGCCGCGCGGGGTAGGGGAAGGCGACCTGATAGCCCTGGGTGATGCTGTCCCCAATGCAGAGAATTTTCCGGGCGTCCGCCACGAGTGGGAGGA
>CAZDRT010000299.1:0-3541 GCA_964507815.1 uncultured Puniceicoccaceae bacterium | reverse complement strand
CCTCGATCCGAAGGTGGTGGTGGCCGCGGACACCACCGAACCTCTCCGAACCGACTCCGGGCATCCGCGCAAATCAGGGTCGTTGCCCGTGCCGCCGATGATCGGAGGGCAAGCCCACCGACCACGAATATCTCGGGTGTAACCCCACAACCCATTTCACCGCTTTCCCTTATTGACCTATTCTTCCGGTCCGCCAATCGTTGGGGAAACAAATATTTTCATGGATGTAGCGATTGTCACAGGGGCCGACAGCCGGTTCGGGGACGCGGTTTCGCGGACTCTTCTTCAAATGGGTTTCCGTATTCACGCGTTGGGCCAGAATCCCGGTTCGTCGGGTTACGACGAGCGCTACTACATCCCGCACCCCCACGGCCCGGGGAAGCTGGCCGAAATGAAGGCCGCCCTGGAGGCGGTTCTGGAAACCGAGGGGCGGGTTGACTTGCTGGTCGGCCTGGGCGGACCCGAGGTCACCACCGGCTGGGACGAGAGCACTCCGGAGGCTCTGGTCCGGCGCCTCCACGGCTGCCTCACCGAGCCCCTTCTCGCCGCGAGCGTCTGCCTGGCGGCCCTGCGCAAGAGCAAGGGGTTTCTGATCCACGGGCACCGGCGGCCCGTCGCGGACGATCTTTCCGTGGCTTCCGGCTACTTCGAGGACGCCATGCGCCGGGCCTACGACGATCTTTTTCTCCGCCACGCCGACGCCGGGCTCCGCACGGCCCGGATTCTCTTCGCGTATCCGGAGGCGGGGGCCGAAAGCATCCAGCAGGATATCGCAGAGTCCGTTTCGCGGGCCTTCGAGATCATTTTGCGCCAGAAGGAGACCTGCATCGTCCGGGAGTTGCACGTTTCCCCCCGCGGTCTCGGCCCGACCGGAGCGTTCCCGAATCTGGTGACCGGCGTCGATCCTTACCAGACGACTGTTTTGCCGGATTCGGAGGAAGAGGCGGGCGACCCCATCCTGATCCCGACCGAGCGGCCGCGCCACTACGTCCAGATCGCCGAGGTCAAGGACATCACCCACGGTGAGGATATCCCCGGGGAGGAAGAGGATTACGAAGACGAGCGGGAAGATGACCCGGAGGACGAAGGCGGCGAGCCCTCGGAGGATTCCTCCGGTCCGCGCCCCCCGCGCCCGAAAAAAAACCGTCCGTCCCGCTCCCGTCCGCGCTCCCGCGGACGGAAGCAACAGGAGAAAACCGATGAAGGCGGTTCCGATTCCCCCGCCCCCGGCGACGGGGAGCCGGAGGACGGATCTTCCCCGCCGGACGATTCCTCCGAACCACAGGGGGACGGCGAAAAACCCGAACCGCGGCGCCCCGCCCGCAAATCCACTCGGAAACGTCCGCCCCGGCGCAGGAAGAAACCCGCCGGAGACGGCGCGGAAAAACCACCGTCCGGCGACGGCACGGAGAGCCCACCCGCCGGAGACAGCACGGAAAAGCCGCCCGCCGGGGAGCGGACGGAGCCTTCCGCCGAGGAATGAACCGCGTCCACATCAAGACCTACGGTTGCCAGATGAACGAGCGCGACTCCGAGGCGGTCGCCGAGTTGCTGCGCGCCCGGGGGTACTCGATCGTCGATAACGAACACGAGGCCGACACCGTTCTCCTCAACACGTGCAGCGTGCGCGATCAGGCCGAACAAAAGGCGATTGGCAAAGCGGGCTACCTGAAGCGGCGCAAACGGGAGAATCCGAATTTCATTCTGGGCGTGATGGGCTGCATGGCCCAGAACCGGGGGACCGGGCTTCTGGAAAAGTTGCCCGACCTCGATCTGCTGGTCGGAACGCAGAAATTCCACCGTGTCCCGGACCATCTGGACCGCCTGATCCGCACGATGGAGGGCCAGGGTCCCCGGCCTTCGACGGTGGTCGATCTCGAGGAGGAGCCCGACTCTCAGAACGAGATACGGCACCACTCCCCCGGCAAACGGCAGGTGACCGCATTCGTCTCCATCATGCAGGGGTGCAACATGCGCTGCAGCTTTTGCATCGTCCCGAAGACCCGGGGGGAGGAGCGCGCCCGCCCGATGGAAGACATCGTCGCGGAAGCGCGCGAACTGGCCGACACGGGCACCCGGGAGGTGACACTGCTCGGGCAAATCGTCACCAGCTACGGCCAGCGCGAGTTCCCGAAGGTGGGCGGCAAGACCCCGTTCGTCCAGTTGCTGGAGAAGGTTCACGCGATCGACGGGATCGAGCGGATTCGGTTCACCTCGCCGCATCCGCGCGGATTCCGCGAGGATTTGGTCGAGGCGTACCGCGATCTGCCCAAGCTCTGTGAGTACGTCCACCTGCCGCTCCAGAGTGGATCGGATCGGATTCTCAAACGAATGAAAAGGCCCTATACGGTGGACCGATACCGTAGGATTGTGGACTCGCTGCGCGAGGCGGCCCCCGATATGCATTTTTCGACCGACGTCATCGTCGGTTTTCCGGGGGAAACGGAGGAGGATTTCGAGGAAACCCGGCGGCTCTTCGAGGAACTGCGCTTCGACATGGCGTTCCTGTTCAAATACAGCCCGCGCAGCGGCACTCCGGCGGCGGAAATGGAGGACCAGGTGCCCCGCGAGGAAAAGGAGCGCCGGAACCAGGTTCTTCTCGAAATCCTCGGCCGCCACTCTCTCGCCCGGAACCGCTCGCTGATCGGCTCGACGCGGGAGATTCTCGTCGAAGGTCCGGCCCGCAAAGGAGAGGGAATGTTCACCGGCCGGACGCGGGGCTTCCGGAAAGTGGTCTTTCCCGGGCGTGAACGCCAGATCGGCGAACTCATTCCCGTGCGGATCGAGTCCGCCTCCGTCAGCACACTGGTCGGGCAGCCGGTTCTCCGCGGCGTCGGCGAGTCGGCCCCGCTTCCCGTCGCCGTATGAGCCTGGTCGCCGCCACTCTCCTCGCCGGGGTCGCCCTGCTGGCGGCCGGGGGCCTCCTCTGGGCCTACCCCCCCGTGTTCCGGCGCGCGCTCCGCGCCTTTCCGCGATCGGATGCGGCGACGCTCTTTCTGCTGGTGCTCGCCACCGCTCTGGTGCTGTTGCAGGTGTCCCGTCTCGGGGAGGCCGATTTCGGAAAGTACAAACACATCCTGTTCGGGTTCTTTCTCATTCTCTCGATCGGGGCATGGTTCCGGGTTCCCGATTTTCTCGGGATCCGGGCGCTCGCGGTCCTCGGGTTGCTCCTGGCCAACCTTTTTCTGCACGCGGCTTTCCTCGAACCCCCGGCCACCCGCCTCCTGCTCGTCGGAGTAACGTATCTGATGATTCTCGCCTGCCTCTACCTGGCGGCCGTGCCCTACCGCTTCCGCGACGCGACGGAGAAGCTGGACCACTCGCCGGGACTGCGGCGGATCACCGGAGCGATTGGCGCGGGCTGCGGCCTTTTGCTCTGCCTGGCCCCGATCACCTATTGAACCCGATCCCATGAGTTCCGGATCCCTTCTCTTCATCCTCTCCGGTCCGGCGGGCAGTGGCAAAACCACGCTCTGCCACCGCATTCTCAGTGAGTTCCGCTCCCTGCGCCGGGCCGTGACCGCCACAACCCGTGCGCCGC
>CAZDRT010000298.1:0-3565 GCA_964507815.1 uncultured Puniceicoccaceae bacterium | reverse complement strand
AGGACACTGCTTCGCCTTGGCACGGCAGCCGCCCTCCCGCCTTAGTTCGGCGGCGTACGCACTATTATCGGATAAATTTTGATATTCCCTCCACGCACTTGTGGTTACACTACCCCGGCTTGCCATTCCCACAAAAACCCGCCAACCTCCGAGCCATGAAGCTTCTCCCGATCCTTTCTCTCATCATTTTCCTCGGACTCGCCTCCGCCGCAGCCGCCGTCCCGTCGGCCGAGGCGATCCAGCCCCGGGCCGGGGACTCGCGGTGGGACACCATCAGTTACTACTTCGAGGACGGGCAGCCCATCCATTCCGGGACCTCGACCGAAAAGGTGGTCGAAACAAAGGTCATCGACGGCCAGACTATCTACCGGATCCAATTGATCAGCGACTGGCGGGGATTCTGGGAACGCGTCTTCTTTACGCCGCTGGATCCCGAAGACTTCTCCTATTTCTGGGAGTACTACACCGACCGGGGCAGCTACCATTTCACCGAAGATTACGACCACCCGGCCCCGCCGGAGAGTCTCGAAGATTTCGATCTGAGCCTTCCGTATCCAACGGAGGCGGGGCACCAGTACGAGGCGGAGGGACTGCCGTACCGGGTCCTCGCCGTCGACCGCGAGGTGGAGGTTCCCGCCGGGACCTTTCGGACAGTCGTCTATGAATTAACCGATCTTGATCCTGAAAATCCTGAATACGCGACTCGCGAACGTTATTTTATGGCAAAGGGTGTCGGCCTGGTCCGGTGGGAAATGGATGTTAGGGGCGAAGACGGAAACTGGATCCTCGACTCGCGGGACGATCTGTTCAGCCATTCTCCCGCACCCTCCGACGGGAACTGAAATCGGAAGATGACCACACCCATGAAACAATCATGAACGACACCCGCATCAACCCGCTCGCCGGAAAACTTCCCCCGGAATCGCTTCTGACCAACATCCCCCGTCTCGTAACGGAGTATTACTCCAGTCACCCCGATCCGAACGAGCCGTCCCAGCGGGTTTCCTTCGGGACTTCGGGACACCGCGGCAGTGCGCTGGACCTCTCTTTCAACGACGATCACATCGCCGCCATCAGCCAGGCGATCACCGAGCACCGCAAGGAAGCGGGGATTGATGGGCCGCTCTTTATAGGGATGGACACCCACGCTCTGTCGGAACCCGCGCAGGCCACGGCCATCGAGGTTCTCTCGGCCAACGGAGTCGATCTGCGGTGCGACGCACGGGACGGGTTCACCCCCACCCCGGCGGTTTCCCTCGCGATCCTCGATCACAACGCGGGTCGCTCCTCCGGACTCGCCGACGGCATCGTCATCACCCCCTCCCACAACCCGCCGCAGGACGGCGGCATCAAATACAACCCGCCCAACGGCGGTCCGGCTGATACCGATATTACGTCCAAAATCCAAAACCGCGCCAACGAAATCCTGCGGGACAAGCTTTCCGGCGTGCGCCGGCAGACCCTGTCCAAAGCCAAGGCCGCCGCGACCACCCGACCCTTCGACTTCCGGGAATTGTACGTCCGGAGCCTTGAGTCGGTTCTCGACTTCGAGGCGATCCGTTCCGCCGACCTCAAAATCGGAGTGGACCCGTTGGGCAATGCCTCCGTTTCCTACTGGCCGCTGATCGCGGAACGATACGGACTGAATCTCGAGGTCGTGAACCCCTCCGTTGATCCCTCCTTCCGGTTCGTCTGCGTCGATTGGGACGGCAAAATCCGCATGGACTGCTCCTCGCCATTCGCCATGGCCGGATTGATCCAGTGGAAGGACCGTTTCGATCTCGCTTTCGCCAACGACACCGACGTGGACCGCCACGGCATCGTGACCCGCAGCGCCGGACTGCTCAACCCGAACCACTACCTGGCCGTGGCGATCGACTACCTGTTCGCCAACCGCCCCGACTGGAAGACGGAAGCGGGAATCGGCAAGACCGTCGTCAGCAGCGGCATGATCGACCGGGTGGCCGCCCGGCTCGGACGGACCCTCGTCGAGGTGCCGGTCGGTTTCAAGTGGTTCGTGGACGGACTCTTCTCCGGCACACTCGGTTTCGGCGGAGAGGAAAGCGCGGGAGCTTCCTTCCTGCGGCGGGACGGCTCGGTCTGGACGACGGACAAGGACGGCCCGATCCCCGGATTGCTGGCCGCGGAGATCACCGCCAAAACCGGACGCGATCCGGGCGAGCACTACCGGAGCCTGACGGAAGAATTCGGCGCCCCGCTTTACGAGCGGATTGACGCGCCCGCCACCGCCGACGAAAAGACCAAACTCAAGTCACTCTCTCCCGATCAGGTCCATGCCGACCAACTGGCGGGCGATTCGATTACCTCGATGCTGACCACCGCCCCCGGCAACCAGGCTCCGATTGGCGGACTAAAGGTCTCGACGGAACGGGGCTGGTTCGCCGCCCGCCCCTCCGGCACCGAGGATGTCTATAAAATCTACGCCGAAAGCTTCGTCGATCCGGACCACCTGGCCCGGATTCAAGACGAAGCGCGCGAGATTGTGACGGTCGCTTTGAAATAGGACGGATCCACCTTCACGTTCTTCTGCAGGGTCTCGGCCAATAGAACTCGAAAAAGTAGATCGGCTGCTTTGGGTTACATTATCCATCAGCGATGGTTACCCCAGGCCCAGAACTTCCCCCATCCGATGGATTCCGGGATCTTTTCCGATCACCCATTTCGCCGCGTGAAGGGCACCCCTGGCGAAGATCGAGCGGTCGCCCGCACTGTGGGACAGCTCGATCCTCTCTGAAGGTCCGGCGAATACAACGGTATGCTCGCCCACGACATCGCCCCCACGGAGCGAATGGAGGCCAACCTCCCGGTCCGGCCTTTCGCCGGTCAGACCGGCGCGGCCGCGGAGCGCTGTTTCGGGCGGCCACTCCCGACCTTCGAGCACCGCCTCGAGGAGATTTTCCGCCGTACCGCTCGGAGCGTCTTTCTTGAACCGGTGGTGCATCTCGACGATCTCCGGGTGATAGGCCTCCGGCAGGAGCCGGGCCGCCCGGCGGGTGAGGTGGATGAGAAGGTTCACCCCGATCGAATAGTTGCCCGCCCAGACCATCGGAATCCGGCTCGCGCAAGCGCGGATTTCCGCCGTTTCCGCCGCAGTGTGTCCCGTGGTGCCGATGACCAGCGGCTTCCCCGCCGCCGCGCAGAGGGCGGCGAGACCCGGAGTGCTCTCGTGGGAGCTGAAATCAACCGCCACCTCGCAGGCGGACAGATCGCCGCCGGGTTCGGAACCGAGATCGCACGCCAGCGCGATCCGGCAATCTTCCTCTTCCGCGATCGCGGAGATCGCCCGCCCCATGCGCCCCTCGGCGCCGTTCAAAAGAATCGGTATCATGGAGGCAACCGTACCGCCCCGGACACAACTTTCAACTGAAATGGTCGGGGATTCGGCGAGCCTCACGCCGCGATAAATTCCGGCGGCCAGAATAAATTATCTTTTCAGTGAAGTACCTGAGGAAGTTGATCTGGCAGGTAGCCGCGTTTTCCGGGGTGCGCGTGATCACCTACGCGGTGATGGACAACCATTTCCATGTCCTGGCCGAGGTGCCGC
>CAZDRT010000297.1:0-3619 GCA_964507815.1 uncultured Puniceicoccaceae bacterium | reverse complement strand
CCGCCGCATTGCGGGGAGGGAAATAGGAAAGCCACGGAATAGATTCGGCGGCGCGGAAATCTTCCGGAAGCGGATCGGATCCCTCGACGTATCGCGGCGGCTGAGGACAGCCGCCCTCCCGCCACGGTTGAGAAAGGCGATGGACAGCAGTGTCCACATCCCGGCACATTTTCACGGAATTCTCTACGCAAACTTGTAGGGCCGCCGCTTGCGGCGTGCCGCCCCCGGCTTTGCGGCTTCCCGCAAACGCGACATCAACAACTTGTCTCGATACCGCTGTTCGAAACTACAATTTCCCCGTAATTCAGGACTGGGTTGCGGCGCGCCGCAAGCGGCGGCCCTACAATCCTCGCGACTCGAAAATGGCACTATTTCGCCGATTTTGAAATGGGACGTTATTCCATCGGCTGAGGGAGGGCGGCTGCCGTGCCACGGCGTAGCAAGATCTCCGGTCGGTTGCTGTCAGCGGGTTTTGACTGGAGGGCAGTCACAGAAAAATACGAAGTTTTGCGAAGACGGGTCCTCAGCCGCCGCATTGCGGGGAGGGAAATAGGAAAGCCACGGAATAGATTCGGCGGCGCGATAATCTTCCGGAAGCGGATCGGATCCCTCGACGTATCGCGGCGGCTGAGGACGGCCGCCCTCCCGCCACGGTTGAGAAAGGCGGTGGACAGGAGTGTCCACATCCCGGCGCATTTTCACGGGATTCTCTCAGGTTGGAAATCACCGTTCTCCAAACGCGGGCGCTACAGCAGCAACCGCTGGTTCTCGATTCCCTCGTGATAGGCCGCGAGCAGGGAGGTCTTCAGACCGATCCGCTTGCGGGCTTCCCGGATGCTGACTTTTGCGAGCGATTCGAAATCAATTTCCTCCATCGGCGCGCACGGGGAGACGTGACCGAGCCGGACCCCGTCGTTGTAAACCTCATTCATGTCGTCCGAGTAGAGCCCGTCGTTGCAGATTCGTTCGGTTCGCATCAACCCGAGCTTGAGTTGAGAGGCGTAGGTCGTCCGGTCGTTCGAGCTGCCGTAGTAGAACCCCCGGCAAAACGCACGGTCCCTCGGGCTCGCACCGCGACCGAGGATGGCATGGACCCAGTTCCGCAGTTCCCGCTGCTCAGTGACGTGCCCCTCCCATGTCGCGTGGTGGACCTCGCGGGCGAGCATCGCCGCCGCGCGGTCAACGTTCTCGCAGGCGCGCTGGTAGAAATCATTCCAGCGGGCATTGGCGACATCGCTTTTCGCCTGCGGATCCTCCCCGCCGAGCACCCGGTCGATCTCCTCGAAGCAGTTCCGGGCCAGATCCCGCTGTTCCGCGAGATGGGCGAGGACGCCCGCCCTGCCTGCTTCGAGGCTGGCCCGGAAGTGTTCCTCGTCCGGATCGGGGATCTCGTCGGTCGCGTCGAGGTCGGCGTCGATCCGTTCGACCGCCTCGGCCATGGTCAGCCGATGGTCGTCATAGGCGAGCATCCACGGATCCCTCTCGGGCGGCTTGGGGGGCAGAAGCCGCCGGCTGGCCGGATCGTTCGGGAAGCGGACCTGCTCGACATCCCGATAGTAGGCCTCGAGCAGATCGGGGCGAAGGTTGATCCGCTTGCGGACCTCATCGACAGTCAGATCCAGGAACGGGGAAAAATCGATCTGATCCAGCGGGAGGCAATCCGAGATAAAGCCCAGCTTGGAGGCGTCGAGGAAGACCTCGCGCGATTCATCGTCCATCCGATAGGCGTTCGGGTAGTGGTGCTTGGCGATATAGGCGAAGGCGTCTTCGTTCATCGAATGCAGGCGGTTCGTACTGCCCATGGTGAATCCGATGACGAAAGCCTCGTCTTTCGGAAGGAGCCCGCGGCCCAGTAAAATATGGATGTAGTCGTGCGCCCGCAGATCGACGCCGCCGTAAAAGAACTGCTTCACCAGATGCGAATCCTTCCCCTCGGTCCAGCGAATGACCTCGGGAATCTTGCCCTGCGGCGCTCCGACGACCCCGAGGTATTGGAAGGCATCCCGCAATGTGAGATGCCCCCAGGAAAGCGGCAGCAACCACCTTTTGTAGGAAATCCCGCCCGTCTTCAACCGACGGATCCGAATCCCCGGAGGAATCCGGGCATCCTCCCTTGTGGAAACAAACGAACCGTCACGCTTGGAATCAAAATTATACATCAAACGAAATACGTGGCATCATCGGCTCCAGTGGTCCGGCATGGCAAGAATTTCGTCGGGAACATTCTTTCCATTACTCCACGCCGCCGCGGCTATTTGTTCGGCATCGCCCAAGCGCACCAGCCCCCGTATTCCGGCTCGTATTGGGACTTCGGTGGGTCGTGTGCCCTGTTGGAGTCCAAAATACCGTGCGGGGGCGCGGGGCTTGCCCCTCGATCCGAAGCTATAAAACTATAGGACCATCCTGCACGCGATGGGAATACCGCACGGCGCGAAAGGCAAGTTCGGCCGCGCTCTTCGTTCCGAATTTCTGGTGCAGGCGCTCGCGGTAGGTTTCGACGGTACGGGTGCTGAGACCGAGAAGAGCGGCGACGGAAGCCTGCGAGCCTTTGCCTCGGTGACGCGGAAATGGATTTTGCAGTCGGAGATCTTTGATCAAACCCAGGTTGATTCCATCGTGGACTTAAGCTGGGACGGATCATTCGGCATTGATGTGCCCTCGCATCCCAGCCCGCTCACCTCTCCCAATTTCAACGAAGTGGGAGTGTCCGTGGACTTCACCATCTCTCAGATCGATCCGAATGTGGAGGAAGGCGAACCGATTCCGGTCTGGTCCTATGTTTCCCCGTATCTGGTCCTCCGGGCGGATAACACGAATCTTGACGGCAACGATTTCGTATCCGACTTGGGTTCCTTTCCCGTCGCGGTCGAGGAATTCGACGTGGACAATCCGTTCAACCCAACGGGAAATTTCTTCAATACCGGGACCGTGGATCTGGTTCCGGTCGATCCCGCCGAAGGTAGTTTCACCGTTGTCCCGGAACCGGCGGGCTATGGAGTGTTTCTTGGTATTCTGGTTGCCGCCTTGGCAATCAGTCGCAGACGCCGTTGAGTTCGACGATGGGGCTGGAATTCATCCCTCACGATTCGGGTGGCATTCCGTAGATATTCAAATCAGCTCATCGGGCAGGTTTCCTACCGCCAATTCGGCCATTTTATGGGTGTCCTTATATTTTTCGGTGGTGGCCGCGGCCACCACCACCTTCGGATCGAGGGGCAAGCCCCGCGACCACGGGGGAGACGTGGGAGGTAACCAGAAGTGCGCGGAGGCGGGAGGGCGGCTGTCCTCAGCCGCCGCGATACGTCGAAAGAGGGATCCGAAGCACTTCCGAAAGATTCCCGCGCCGCCGAATTAATTCCGTGGCTTTCCATTCTCGTTCCCGCAATGCGGCGGCTGAGGACAGCCGCCCTCCCCACACTTGTGTAGGATATTCGTGGTCGGTGGGCTCTTGACCGGCGAAGCCCCGGAGGGGCGAAGACGGTTGCCCGCCGATCTCCGGCGGCACGGGCAACGACCCTGATTTCCACGGGTGCCCGGTGTCGGTCCGGAGAGGTGCGGTGGTGGCCGCGGCCACCACCACCTTCGGATCGAGGGGCAAGCCCCGCGACCACGGGGGAGA
>CAZDRT010000296.1:0-3641 GCA_964507815.1 uncultured Puniceicoccaceae bacterium | reverse complement strand
CGGGACGACTACACGGTCGCCAACCGCGCCGGCTTCCGCCACATCCAGTTTGTCGCCCCCCCCGCCGGACGCGTGGAAAACGTGGACGCCTACGTCGCCTCCCTCAAGCCCGTGCCCAGCCCCCATCTGGTGGACGGGGAATTAAGCGGGTCCGCCCGGCGCGGCAAAGCCGTCTTCGCCGAGGCCCGCTGTAAATTCTGCCACTCCGGAGACCTCTTCACCAATCTGAAGTCCTACGACGTCGGCACCGGCGGCATCAGCGGGGACGAGACCCCCCTCGACACCCCCACCCTCATCGAAGTCTGGCGCACCGCCCCTTACCTCAAAGACGGACGCGCCGCCACCATCATGGAAGTGCTCACCACCTTCAACCCGAACGACCAGCACGGGCACACCTCCGACCTCACCGAGGCCGAACTCCAGGATCTGGCAACCTACGTCCTCTCCCTCTGACCCGGCCCCGCCCCGCCATGCCCCGCTTTCTTCCAACAGCCCGCACGGCGCCGCCTTGCCTCAGTGCGGCCCTGCTCCCGCTCGCCCTCGCGGGCATGGCTCTCCTCGCGGGTTGTCAACCGCCCGGAGAATCCGCAGACAGTCCGGACACCGCCGCCGATGCCGCGGTCCCGCCGCAAACCGTGGCCGAGTGGCCCCTCTTCCGCGGCGACCCCGGCCTCGCCGGATTTTCCCCGGGCGACATCACCCGCCCCCCCTCCACCCGCTGGCGCGTCGATCTCGGCCAACGCCTGCTCTCCACCCCGGTTATCGCCGACGGACGGGTCTTCGCATCCGGCTACGACGGCCTCCTTTACGCACTCGACATCGAAGACGGCTCCGAGCTGTGGCGCTTCGACAACGGCTTCGGTTTCGAAGCCAGCCCCCTCTACCACGACGGCAGGATCTACATAGGCGCCCTCGACGGAAACTTTTACTGCCTCGACGCCGACACCGGAGAACTCCTCTGAGAGCGCGTGATCGAAGGCAAGATCGCCGCCGCGGCCAACCGGGTGAGAACGGTCTCCGAAGACGGCGCGCCGCGGGAACTCATCGTTTTCGGCGCCTACGACACCATCCTCTACGCCCTTGAGGCGGACACCGGAGCAAGCGTCTGGACCCACGCCACGGACAACTACATCAACGGAACCCCCGCGATCGCGGAATCCGGCCAGGTCGTCGCCGGGGGATGCGACGCCCTGCTGCACATCCTCCACACCGCCAGCGGGGAGCCGGCGCACGCCGTCTCGCTGAATACCCACATCCCCTCCTCAGCCGCCACCAAGGGCGGCATCGGCTATGCCGGAAACCACGAAGCCGAATTTTTCGCCGTCGATCTGGAATCGGGTGAAATCCTCTGGCGCTTCGCCGAAGCCCAAGGCTCTTAGATGGCCCCCCCCGCTCTGGCCGGGGACATCGTCCTCGCCGCCAACGACGACCACCGTATCTACGCCATGGACCGCCTTACCGGAGATCTCCTCTGGAGCTTCGACGCCCGCGGTGCCGTCGAAGGCGGCCCCCTCGTCATCGGCGAAACCATCCTCGCCGCCACTTCCCTCGGCTATCTCCACGCCATCGATCCCACTGGCACCGAAATCTGGACCCTCGATCTCGGCGCATCGCTGGTCGCCGCCCCCGCCGTCGCCGGGAACACCCTCTACCTCGGCGACAAAGAAGGATTCCTGCACGCCCTCGACTTTTCAGACAAATGAACCAGTCCAACCAACCCCTCCCCCCCGCTTCCTGGAAGCAGGAAATTTCCCGCGGCAGCGGCGACGACGCCCTCACCGAAGTCTTCGTCACGCGCCCCATCGAAACCGACGCCACCCTGGACGAACAGATCCGGGCGGCGCTCGCCGAAGCCCCGGGGGCCATGCCGGCCAAGATCCATTGTTTCTATCCCGCCGCCCGCCGCGCCGAAGCCGCCGCACTCGCCGGACGCGGCGATTGGCCGCTCATGCTCACCGAGTCGGACGGCCCGGCCACCCTCGGCGGCGTCTTCCTCCACGCCGTCACAGGCAAGGCCGTCCGCCCGCTTGAATGGAACGGCCGCCCCGTCGGCCTCGCCTTCGCGCACGCGGGCATCGACTACTGCTATCTGTGCGACATTCGCGGCGAACACGGCGACGAAGCCGAACAGACCGGCCAGGTCTTCGAAGCACTCGAGCAACTCCTCCAGTCCCGCGGCATGACCTTCCGCAACGTCCTGCGCACCTGGTTCTACAACCGCGACATCCTCGCGTGGTATCCGGACTTCAACCGCGTCCGCACCGCCTACTTCAAAAAGCACGACATCTTCGATCACCTCGTCCCCGCCAGCACCGGCATTGGCGCCAATCACGCCATCGACACCACCGCCCTCGTCGCCGCCGCCTTCGCCGTGCGCGACACCGGCGGCGAAAGGGGCGGGCGCGAAGTTTCCTCCCCCCTCCAGTGCCCGGCCACCGACTACGGCAGCAGCTTCTCCCGCGCCGTCCGCTTCGACGCCCCGGGCCACGGCCGCCTCACCCTCTCCGGCACGGCCAGCATCGATAAAACCGGCGAGACCGTCCACATCGGGGACTTCGAAAAGCAATACCACTTCACCCACGAAGTCGTCGGTGCCATCCTGGAAGCCGAGGGCTTCTCCTGGGAAGATGTCGTCCGCGGCATCGCCTACTTCCGCCACCCCGCGGACGCCGCACGCGCCGAAAACCTCCCCCTGCCCGGAAACTTCCCCGTCCTGCGCACGATCAATGTCGTCTGCCGCGACAACCTCCTCTACGAACTGGAGGTCAACGCCGTTCGGAACGTCGGCTAGTTCAACACCTTGAGTCCGGCGGCCTTGGCGAGCTTGATTTGACGTCTGTCGAAACTGAGAAAACGCTCGCAGCCAAGCACGATGGCCATGGCGACGTGGAGGATGTCGAGACTGCGAGTGCCGATTTTCTGGGAATGTTGCGCACTGAGACGTTCGGCTTCGATCAAAACATTGCTGTGGGCTGGTTCCACGTTCCTGAAAACACCCGAACTCAAGTCGGCCAGAAGCAGATTCAATGAATGATCCCTTTGGATGTTCGAAATCTCTTTCCTGAAGATTCGGAGGCGCAACGCATTCCGAAACTCCACTTGATTCAGCCATGAAAAACAAACCGGCGCACGCTGCTTCTCCATAAACTCACAGGCACTCCCGGTGTTCGCATCCGGCGCGTAAAGGGAGCAAATGAAGCCGGTGTCCGCGTAATCGCTCATCTTTCGCCGCGCTCTGCGGCGATCAGGTGCGTTGCCGTTTCAGGCAGCACTCGGTCGCCGTAGATCGTTTCGAGACGTTTTTTGAAGTCGGGACGTTTGCCGGATCCTCCGGACGTTTCCACCGGTTTCAAGACGGCGACCGGCTGGTTCCGACGACGAATCTCCACCGACTCACCCATGGCGATCCGTTCCATAAGCACGCCGGTTTCGTGCTTCAGGCTGCGTATATTGACTGATTTCATCGTGACACGATCTTGTGCCACAAATAAGACCTGTCAACACCCGGGACATGCTTTTCGGTCGAGCCGGGTGTAAGCACAAGTGCGTGGAGGGAATATCAAAATTTATTCGATAATAGTGCGTCCGCCGCCGAACTAAGGCGGGAGGGCGGCTGTCCTCAGCCGCCGCGATACGTCGGA
>CAZDRT010000295.1:0-3706 GCA_964507815.1 uncultured Puniceicoccaceae bacterium | reverse complement strand
TTTACGTTCTGAGCGGGAGCCGGGCTGTAGCCGGGGTCGCCGACCCCGCTGTAGCTGGGGTCGTTGACCCCGGGGGGGAGTCCGAATCGGAATCCGACGTGGAATCGAACCAAATCGCCCGGCCTCAGCGAGGCCGGCTACAGGGGATGCCGTTTTGCGGATTTGATTTTGAAGAACGATCCAGCCCTGTGGCCGGGGTCGGCCTGGGCTGAGCCTGTCGAAGGCTGACCCCGGGGCGTCGCCGACCCCGGGAGGATCCCGAATGGGGCGACCCAAAAGACGTCGCCGAGGCGACCCAAAAGACGTCAGGTCTTGATTATTGACAACTCGGGGTTTTGACGACGACAGGATTGGGCGGTGCCCATAAACGACGGAAGGGTTAGTGAGGTTCGAATCGTTGAATTTACCGGGGTTGGGGTTCCACTTAAAACAACCTGTCCTCTGCCCTGAGGAGCCGGGACACTCTTGTCCCGGCGGCGTCAGAGTGAAGTCGAGGTTGATGACGGAAAAGAGGTGGACAGGAGTGTCCACCCTCCGGCAGGGGGCTTGCCCGTTAGGAGGTGGGACACTTGCTCCTGTCCCGCAGCGTCGGGATGGCGTCTGAACGGATGACCCAGAAGCGGTGGACAGGAGTGTCCACTTCCCGTGCCACTGGTTACGTTCTGAACTGTAGCCGTGGTCGACCTGGGCTGAGCCTTGTTTACCGTGAGCCTTGCCTGCCGTGAGCTTGTCGAACCGGGCGAATCGGTCGAAGGCTGACCCCGGGGCGAGAGCTGCGGAATGTCGTCTCCTTCCCGGTGATTGACCTGAGAAGGGTTTCTGTTAGTTTCTCCATTAATGAAAATCACCGCGCTACTTCACGATTGCTCTCTGGAAGGAGAAACCGGTTTCGCCGCATCCTGCGTCGAATTTCCCGAAGCGAATGGGCAGGGGGAAAATATGGAGGCGTGTATTGAGGATTTGCGTGCGGCGGTTAACGAAGTTAAGAAATTTACGGCAAAATCAATTTGCCGAAAATTGGGTGTGGAACCACTTGCTGGATCCTGAAACCAACGAAACCCGCACTCTGCCGGAGGTCGGACCGGTCAAAGGCTGACCCCGGGAGGAAAGGCCAGAGAATGTCGTCTCCTTTCCCCCGGTTTATCGCCACGCTACTCCGCCAGCCAATTTTCGACTTTCAAGTCCGGTACGCGGGAAAATTCGGCTTCATTTGCGGTGACGAGGATGAGGTCCAGGGCGCGGGCGTGGGCGGCGATCAGGAGGTCGTTGGGACCGACGGTTTCGCCGCGCGATTCGAGCCGGTGGCGGATGACCGCGTAGAATTGATCCGCGGGAGCTTCCAAGGGGAGGATGGTCAGCGCGTTCAGGATGGTTTCGGCTTGGGCGGTTAAACGAGCCGATGCCTTTTTCGCGCAACCATAGCGAATCTCGGAGGCAACGATTAAACTGGTACAGATCCGGTTCTCTCCGGTCTCCCGGATCTTTGCGGCGACCCGCCCGTGGGGCCGCCGAATCAGCTCCGAGAGAATATTCGTGTCCAGCAGGTGGGTGTATCCGTTCACGGCAGATCGACTGATTCGACTGGCAGGAGGTGTGAATCCACATCCGGAAGCGATTCGTCCAGCGGCTCAAGGGCCGCCAGGGTTTCCAGCAGGGAAGATCGCCGTGGCAGGGCTTTGATGATCAGATGATCCTCCTCCCTGAGTATCACGGCTTCAGTCGCGGGCAGCTCGAATTCGCGCGGGATGCGGATCGCCTGATTCGCTCCGTTGCGAAACAAAGAAACCCTGCGGGCATTGTCCGGGATGACTGAATCTTGAAACGACATATGGCGAAGCATAGGCAAGGGGGATTTTGTGTCAACCTCTGAATCGCTAAAACAATTGTGAAAATAATGTTCGCGCCGGGACAATGGTGGGATCGTGGCGGGCGAAGCAGTCCGCATCGACGTAGTCGGCCTGCATGGATATCTGAAAGGCGTGTGACGCTCCCGTTTGCTGCTGAAAGTAGGCCAGATTTTTAGACAATCGGACATCTGCGTGTTTGGCCTCGACGAGAAACCATGGTGCGCCGTCGCGAATGACAACGAAATCCACCTCCCGCTTCTGGAGGTCGCGGATATAGCGCAGTTCAAACTGACCCAAGCCGAGATCGGTCCAGGCTTCGACCGCTTTCAATAGGTGGCAGGCGCAAAAGGTCTCGGCCCGCTTGCCGGGATCGTCGATACCGCTCCAGTCTCGCAGGAACCACTTGGGCTCTTTGCGCAATGCCTTGGTCACATTCCGAAACCAGGGCCTCACGATGAAGCCGTAATGAAAGGAACTCAGAGTGGTGACCCAACTGCGGATGGTGTTTTCGCTGACTCGCACTTGTTTGGCGAGCGACGAGTAAATCAGCTGGTCGCCACTGTTCGCAGCGAGCAAGCGTGCCATCACCGCCAGCTGATCCAAGTCCTGAATCGCCGTCGTATCGCGAATGTCCTCACGCAGCAATTGTTGCCGCCGCAAATCCTGCCACCGCCGCGAAAAGTGCGGGGAGCGCTTGATAAACGGCTCGGGATGCCCGCCAAACTTCCATAGCGCCTGCCAGTCGTCATCGGGCAGGCAAACCGGAGCGGGAAACGTATCAATCGATACTTCCTGCTGGCAAAGCTCGGCCACGCTCAGGGGGTGCATCCGATAGAGAAAGTAGCGCCCCATTAGGCTATCGCCCCCCTTGCGATAGACATCGAGCCGCGAGGAGCCGGTGACCATGATGCGGAATCGAGCCTCATAGGTATCGAAGAAACCCTTCAAAAATTGCTTCCACCGCTTATATTTGTGAAGCTCGTCAAACACGATCGGGATCGGTGCTTGGCTCAAGCGTTCGACGCCCGCGTAGGTTGCAACCGCACCCGGACCCTGGAGAATCAAAGCGCGGTGGTCTTCGTTGTCCCAGTCCAGATACACCTCGCTCAGATTCCGACAAGTGGTGGTTTTTCCGACCTGACGCGGCCCACTGATAAATGCCATCTGCCGATGCTCGCGGAGTGATGCGTCAATCATCGAGTGATAAGTCCTGCGGATTGCCTTCATTGCAGTATGAATTACGCATGGCATTGCGGAATAATCAAGATAATTCCGCAATTAACTTCACAAAACAACTAATCTTCGGCCCTGAGGAGTCGGGACACTCTTGTCCCGCACTGTTAGAGTGAAGTCGAAGTGGATGACGGAAAAGAGGTGGACAGGAGTGTCCACCTTCCGGCAGGGAGGTTAGCCATAGGGAGGCGGGACACTCCTGTCCCGGAGCGTCGGGATGGCGTCTGAACGAAGGACCAAGAAGCGGTGGACAGGAGTGTGTACCTCCCGTGCCACTGGTTACGTTCCTTCGTCACCCATTCCAAGGGTTCGCCTATGCGTCCTTCAAGAACACCGTGACAACGACCGCCGCCGGACTCTCGACCCGCGCCTCGGACCGGGACGAGGCCCTCGGCTGGCAGGTCATCGGAAATATCGGCTGGCGCGTGACCGAGACCGCCCAAATCGGACTCACGGCCCGGTACATCGGATTCGGCGACCTGCGCTGGGAGGAGGGCGGTCGTTTCGTCGAAGCGAACGATGTCCATTCCCTGGCGGCGGGTGCGTATTTGGCGTTTACGTTCTGAGCGGGAGCCGGGCTGTAGCCGGGGTCGCCGACCCCGCTGTAGCCGGGGTCGCTGACCCCG
>CAZDRT010000294.1:0-3760 GCA_964507815.1 uncultured Puniceicoccaceae bacterium | reverse complement strand
TCCATGCCTGCCTCAGGTTGTCCCCGTCAAGAATCGCTTCCATCAGGGACGGCTGAGAGAAAAAAAGGAGACACCCATAATATTCTGCAACCCAAATCCTCGCTCTTGCAAAGATTCAACTCAGCATTCGATCAGGCTTTCTGTTGCTAAGACCAGCAGTCTGTCTCCGGCCTCCAATCTTTTCTTTGGACCTCGAAAAGATCCGCGCTCTCCTTGATTTCCAGGAAATCTCAGAACCAGCCGCAATTTCCCTCTCTTACGCCGCTTTCTTCCCGCAGCGATACAGATTCTCGCTGCCGCCTCTTCCGCGAAACCAGCTTTGCCCTCGCTTTCTCGCGTAGCCGAGCAATTGCTCGGCCCGACCGGCGATCGGTGGAAGAGACTGCCGTAGGCTGCCACATTTTTCGCCCATTCCGACGCATCCAGCCCGTAGCGATCCAACTCCCGCTCGATCTTCACCGGGATGTAGCCCGGCTTGTCCACCCGGATATTGCGTCCGGTCCATTCCAGCAGAGTGATGTAGGTCTCTTCGTCCATTCCCCGGAAGGGACTCCCCTCCTCTCCGAACTTCACCAACCATTGACCACGGTTCTTTCGGCTTTCCTCACGCGAAATCTCCCGTTTCTGGGCCTGGGTCGGATTCTTCACTTCCCCCAGCCTCTCCAGTCGCTCCTTTGCCCGGCGCGAGACCACCCGGTCGTAGATGCTCGTGAAATCGCTGTCCTCCAGCGTGTCCGCCATTTTCGCCCGCACCGGGTTCAAGTCCACGTAGGCCATACAGGCCAGTATCGCTCCCTCGTCCATCAAGCGCTGACACTTGAACCGTCCCTCCCAGAAACGTCCCGTGCACTCGTCCTCTCGATTCGCCCGGCGGGCCAATGGCTCGCTCAAACAGCGCATGAACCAGCTCAGATCCTTCAACCGCTCCCGACAGGTTCCTATCTGCTCGGGGTTCTTTCGGATCCGCTCAAATTTCAGCTCGTCGTACGGCTTCCCCGCCTGAATCGCCGCCTTACCCCGGAACAACCGGCACCAACGCTCCGCCACCTCGTCCGCACTCCACTGGGCCACCCGCTCCGGGCGCACCCGCAGAACCACATGCAGATGATTCGACATCACCGCATAGGAAAAAATTTCCACGGCAAATAAGCCGCTGAGCAACTCCAGCCGTTCGCGCACCCATTCCCGGCGATGCTCGTAATTGCGCCCGGAATAAGAATCCTCTCCACACAGAAAGGCCCTCCTGACGCAGCGGCTCATGCAATGATGACAACACCCCGGTCTCCTCTGTCGAGACCACCTCTTTCCGTGCCTGTGTCATTGATAAATGCATATTTGTTCACCATTATGTCTCTGTCAAGGCTTTTGCGGAAATTTTATGGGTGTCCTTTAACTTTTGCTTCGCGAGAATGTAGTCGCGCGGGAAGGACTGGCGGAGGCCCAGCCGCCTTCGAAGTCGGCCCCGAAGCCTTCCGGACGCACTTGCTGGGAGTGGCAGTATATCCAGCCTTCCCGGATATACACCCGCTTGCTTGCCCTGATCGGCGAAGCCGGAGGGAATGCGCGGGTGGACGGTTTGATCGGGCCGTGAAGTTGCCGGATGGACGTTTGGGACGACAAATTTGTCAAGAATCAAGACCTGACGTATTTTTGGTGTCCTCTGGACGTATTTTTGGTGTCCCCTGACGTATTTTTGGTGTCCCATTGAGATAAGCGATCCCAATCCAAAGAGTTCTCGGTCCTTCTCCCCGAAACCGCGGACTTTCAGTTCTTGAGGTCGTCGAGGTTGACGATCTCAAAAGCGCGAAAAAGGGAATAGTCGCGGATGTTTGTCGTGAGAAGCGTGCGAACACCGTGATGGAGGTAGATTGCGGCGATGCGAGTATCGTTTATCCGCTTGCGTCCGAGACGGTGTTCCCGCATCCAGGCAAGCTGCTGGCGCTGGCTCTCTTCCGTATCAAAAAGTAGCCGGCTTTCCTGGCTTTGAACCCAGATTTGAGCGATCTGGAGCGCTTTCGTCATGGAGAGAGGCCTCTCGAACCGCTTTCCATCCGTCACAACGTGAAGGAATTCATCAAGGACGGTTGGGCAGAGCGCAAACAAGCACCGCCCCTCGAGCAGTTGTTCGCGAACACTGACCGCGCGCTCGTGTTCCGGGTGTTCGCGCACGGTGTGCGATACTAGAAAAGGCGTATCCACCCCAACGAGGTCTGATGGGATTGAACTCATCCACCTCAGATCTGAATCATCTCGTCCAATAGATCCTCATTGCCGTCGAGGGGCCGTAAGATTCGTCCGACAGACTCGGGCTGCAATTCCCGCAAGCTGCGCGCTCCGGAGTCGCGGATTTTTGTCTCGCGATACAGCTCCATTGCCTCCCGAACGAGTTCCGCGGTCTTTCGGTCTTGTTGCCGTGCATACGCTTTGAACTCCCGGTAAGTTGTCTCGGATACATTGACGGTAATGGGTTTCATGCATTGAGCAAGCCATACCTTTATGATGGAGTCAAGGAATCGTAGAGAATTCCCTGCTTTGATGTCATTTTCGCAGAAAATCTTCTTTTCCCATAGTTGTTTTTCTGATTATTTGATTTTCATGGAAACAAAACTGTCCGTCACAGAGGGAAGCCGTAATTTTTCCGATTTGGTTAATCGGATTGTGTATCGCGGCGAAACCGCCGTTTTGACGCGAGGCGGACGCGATGTGGCCCGACTGATCCCCGTCCGGCCTCTGTCAACCACTGGCCAGGAGTTGGCGAAAAAAATCCACTCCCGCCGAAAGCGACTGAACGCGGACGAGGCCCAATCTCTTCACGATGATCTGAAGAAAATGCGGGCACTGGGCAACCGCCCCGACGAACGGGATGCCTGGGCACAATGAAAAATGCTCTGCTGGACACTTCGGTGCTTATCGCGGATGAGCGGGGCCAATGGGATCTGGCGGGTTTTCTGGAGAATCATGTCGGAAATGGCCGGGTAGGAATATCCGCGATTTCTGCCTCCGAATTTCAGGAAGGCATCTTCGGGGCTCCCCCCGGACAACGCAGAGAAGACCGCAGAAATTTTTACGAGTTTATCGTCAACAACTACCCGGTCATTTCCTTCGACTTGCCAATCGCCTCCACCCACGCCCAACTGCGATCCGAGCTGCGACGGGCAGGCACGATCATCGGCCCTCACGATCTAATCATTGCCGCCACCGCTCTCCACTTCGGCTGGGAAATCGCCACTTTGAACACCTCGGAGTTTTCACGGGTCCCCGGTCTGGCACTCTCCCCCGTCGAAGCCTATCAGCTCTGAAGGAGGCGGAAAACAGAGTTGCGAGGGACGAACTGGCGGAGGAGGCCCCAGCCCTGTTCAAAGTCGGCCCCAAAGCCTTCCGGACGCACTCGCTGCGAGTGAGTGGCAAAACAGGCAGCCTTCCCGGAGGTACACCCGCTTGCCCTGCTCGGCGAAGCCGGAGGAAATGCGCGGCTGGGCGTTTTGATCCGGTTATCAAGTTGCCGCATGGACGTTTGAACGGCAAATTTGTCAAAAATCAAGACGTATTTTTGGTGGCCCCGAAGGGAGCCGTTTGGAAAGTGGAAATCGCTAGGCGTCTAAGGAAAGAGACAACGGCCAAAATCCATGGATCGCCGCTCGATTGAGAATGGGGCATCCGAACTATGTGAGCAATCTGGTTCATCGCTCACTTCTTTAGATTTTGGTTGCGGTAGAAGGACTTACGCAATCTCTTGCGTAAGCCCTCCCCGCGCAGATCC
>CAZDRT010000293.1:0-3764 GCA_964507815.1 uncultured Puniceicoccaceae bacterium | reverse complement strand
ACTACTCCGAAAAAACATGCATTTCATCCCCATGAAAGCAGCCGACTGAGGACACAGCTTCGCCTTGGCACGGCAGCCGCCCTCCCGCCGTAGTTCGGCGGCTCACGCACGATTATCGAATCAATTTCGGTATGCCCTCCACGCACTTGTGGTTACACCCGGCAAACCGTTCTTCTCGATTCCATGGTTGCCAGAAGAGGGATGCGTCGGCATTCTCCTTAACTTTTCTTCATCCGACGACACTCTCCATGAGGCACTTTTTGAAAGAGACCGACTTCAGCGCGGCCGAAATTCCGTTGATTTTCGACATGGCGGCGGAGTTCAAGCGGTCGCGCGGCGGCTCTTATCCGCGGGTGCTCGAAGGGCAGAGCTGGGGGATGATTTTTTACAAAAACAGCACCCGGACGCGGATTTCCTTCGAGGTGGGTCTTCACGAACTGGGCGCCCACTCCGTGCGGCTCGACAGCAACGCCACCCAGATCAGCCGGGGGGAGACCATCGGGGACACGGCCCGGGTCATGGGGCGCTACCTCCACGGGCTCGTCATCCGGACCTTTGGCCAGGAGATCGTCGAGGAGTTCGCCCGCCACTCCGGCATCCCGGTCGTCAACGCGCTGACCGACTACCTGCACCCGTGCCAAATCTATTCGGACCTCTTCACGCTGGCCGAACGGTTCGGCTCGGACGGGAGCGATATCGGATCCCTCCGGGGGCGGAAGCTCGCGTTCCTCGGCGACTGCTCGTCGAACATGGCGAACTCCTGGATCCTGGCCGGTGCCCTTTTCGGGCTGGAGGTGGTTCTCGGCGGCCCCGCCGCCTACGCGCCCGGACCCCGCATCGCGGCGGAGCTGGAAACCATCGCCCCGGGGGTCCGCCCGCACTTCGTCGAAGATCCGCGCGCGGCCGTTGCCGGAGCCGACGCCGTTTACACCGACGTCTGGGTGAGCATGGGGGACGAGGGGCAGAGCGAGGACCGCCTCCGGGCGATGGAGCCCTACGCGGTCACGGAGGACCTGCTTTCCTCGGCTGGCGACGGAGCGCTGTTTCTCCACTGCATGCCGGCCCACCCGGGGCAGGAAGTCTCCGAGGAGGTCCTCGGAGGCGAACGGGCGGTCCTCTTCGACCAGGCGGAGAACCGTCTCCACATGCAGAAGGCGATCCTCGCCCAGCTGGGCGAGTGGGCGCGGGAGGAGCGATGACGGCCCGCAAGCGGACCAAGGCCGCCCTCCCCGGGAATCTGAAGGGCCCCCTCCACGGGAACAAACCGTTCTTCAACCGTGAGCTGAGCTGGCTCGCTTTCAACCAGCGAGTGCTGGAACAGGCGGCCAACCCGGACTATCCGCTCCTCGAAAGGGTGCGCTTCATCGCCTTCGTCAGCTCGAATCTCGACGAGTTTTACGAGATCCGGGTGGCCGGGCTGATGCAGAAGGTCGATTCCGGCATCACCCGGACCGGGCTCGACGGGTTGGAGCCGAAAGAGCAACTGCTGCGCATCCGCCGGATGGTCGCACGCCTGGTAAAGGACCAGTACGCCTGCTGGAACGAGCAGCTGGTGCCCGACCTCAAGCAAGAGCGCATTGTTTTCAAGGGAATGGACCATCTGACCCGGGCGGAGAACCAATGGGCGCGAAGACACTTCGAGGAGAGCATCTACCCGGTCCTCACCCCCCTGGCGATCGATCCCGGACACCCGTTCCCGCAGATCACCAACAAGTCGCTCAACATTCTCGTGCGGATCCGGAATCCGGAGGAAGCGGACGGGGATCTTCTCGCCATTCTGCCGGTGCCGCGGATTCTCCCGCGGATCGTTGAAATCCCCACCCGGGGAAACAAGCACCAGACCTTCGTTTTCCTGAGCGATCTGGTCGGCCATTTCGCGCACACCCTCTTCCCCGGCTTCGAAACCCTCTCGACCCATCCCTTCCGCGTTACGCGGAACAGCGATCTCTACATCGACGAGGAGGAGGTGGACAATCTCCTCCAGACCATTGAGGAGGAACTGCACAAGCTGAAAAAAGGGGCCTCGGTCCGCCTCGAGATCGCCGACACGGTTCCCGAAGACGCTCTCGCCCGATTGCTGCGGGCGATCAGCCTGAACCGCGAGAGCGTTTTCCGAGTCGATGGGCCGATCAACCTGCTGCGGGTCATGGGCTTCTACGACATGGTGGACCGGTCGGACCTGAAGTTTTCGCCTTTCCTCCCGGCGACGCCGAGAAGCCTGTCCGAAGCCTCGAACATTTTCGAGGCGATCATGCGGGAGGATTTTCTCCTGCACCACCCATTCGATTCCTTCGGCCCCGTCGTCGATTTTCTCCGCCAGGCCGGCGACGATCCGCGGGTGTACGCGATCAAGCAGACGTTGTACCGGACCAGCGGCGACTCCCCCATTATCGAAGCCCTGATGGACGCCTCGACAAAAGGGAAACAGGTGACGGCCCTGATCGAGCTGAAGGCCCGTTTCGACGAGGCCAACAACATCCAGTGGGCGCGTCAGCTGGAGGACGCCGGAGTCCATGTGGTTTACGGACTGGTCGGGCTGAAGACCCACTGCAAGTGCTCGCTGGTCATCCGCCGCGAATCGGACGACACCCTGCGCCGCTTCGTCCATCTCGGCACCGGGAACTACAACCCTAAGACGGCGAAACTCTACACCGACTACTCCTACTTCACCTGTCGGAAAGCCATCACCCAGGAGGTGGCCGATCTCTTCAACAGCCTGACCGGATTCGCCCGGTCGCCGAAATTCAAGCACCTCCTGGTCGCCCCCTTCAATCTCCACTCGTCGATCCAGCGATTCATCCGCCAGGAGACCCTGAACGCGCGGGCGGGCAAACCGGCCCGGATCATCGCGAAGGTGAACAGCCTGATCGACGAGGAGACGATCGAGTCCCTCTACGAGGCCTCTTGCGCGGGCGTGCAGATCGACCTGATCGTCCGCGGCATCTGCGGCCTGATCCCGGGCGTCAAAGGCCTGAGCCAGAATATCCGGGTCCGCTCGATCCTCGGCCGGTATCTGGAGCACTCGCGGATCTACTATTTCCAGAACCACGGCAGAAAGGCCCGGATTTACATCGGAAGCGCCGACTGGATGCCCCGGAACTTCTTCCGCCGGATCGAAGCCGTCTTTCCGCTCGAAAACGCGGACCTGCGGAAACAGGTGCTCGAAACCCTCCGTACCTACCTGCGGGACAACAAGCAGGCGAAGCAACTCCGGCCGAGCGGATCCTACGCGAAGCTTCCGCCGCCCAAGAGTCCGAAAGCCCCGTTTTCGGCCCAGGAGCACTTCATGGAGCAGACCCGCGAGAAAATCCGCGAAGCCGCCGCCGACCTCGAGAAAGAAAAGACCGAAGCCAAGCTGCGCGCCGAGCCACGACCCCCGGCGGACGCGACCCCGTCCGGGGCGGACGATTCGTGACGCCGAATCACGGATCCGCAATGGGTGCTCAAAGCTCCCGTCCGGGGCATGGCTTTCAGCCCCGTCCGGGACCCCCAAAACGGGTGTGGTTGGAGACTGCCGCCACGGTTGCCGCCTCACCCGAAGCCGTCGGGATGTCTTTCCCGCCGAACCGCTTGATCGACCGACAATCCATGCGGGATTCGAAAATCGAACGACTTCATCGATTTTAAAATGGGCCGATATTCCATCGGCTGAGGGAGGGCGGCTGCCGCGCCACGGCGTAGCATTGTCTTCAGCGCGCTGATTTTAGCAGGCTGAGACTGCATAATTGGGCGGCAAAAGTGGGTGGGTTGCTTCAGCGCCCACT
>CAZDRT010000292.1:0-3792 GCA_964507815.1 uncultured Puniceicoccaceae bacterium | reverse complement strand
TCAGGTGGTAGTGGCCCCGAACCCCTTCTCCAAGTTTGATTCTCAATTTATGGCGTTTCATATCCCAAGAATCTAGGAAATTTCCAGATGCGTCAAGCCCTAAACTTTACTGGTCGAAAAAAAACCAAAGATTCTGGAATATTTCCCCGGACCGTCGCTCTGCGGTTGCGTCGGTTCGGCGGGGTGGTAGTAAACGGGTATGAGCAGTAGCTTCGGCACTCTTTTCCGCATTTCCTCCTGGGGCGAAAGCCACGGGGCCGGCATCGGGGTGGTCATCGACGGGTGTCCGCCGCTGCTGCCTCTCGCAGCGGAGGATGTTCAGGAGGCGCTCGACCGGAGGCGTCCCGGGCAGAGCAAGATCACCACGCCCCGGCGAGAGAAAGACGCCGTTCGGATCCTTTCCGGCGTTTTCGAGGGGCGGACGACCGGCACGCCTATCGCCATGGTCGTTTTCAACGAGGACCAGCGTTCGGCCGACTATACGGAGATGAAGGAAAAGTTCCGTCCGTCCCACGCCGATTTCACCTACCAGGAAAAGTTCGGGATCCGGGACTATGCGGGGGGCGGGCGATCCTCGGCCCGCGAGACGATCGCCCGGGTGGCCGCCGGGGCGGTCGCGGAGAAGATTCTCCGACTCGGGGCCGGGGTCGGGATCCGGGCGTTCATCCGGGCGATCAACGATATCGAGATCCCCGGCGAACCGCCTTTCCCGGACCGGGAGACCGTCGAGGCGACTCCGGTGCGGTGTCCGCATCCCGAAACCGCCGAACGGATGATCGAGCGCATCAAGGAAGTGCGGGACCGGGGGGACTCGGTGGGCGGAGTCGTCGAATGCCGCGTGCGCGGTCTCCCCGCCGGATGGGGGGAACCGGTTTTCGACCGGATCGAGGCCGATCTCGCCAAGGCCATGCTTTCCCTGCCCGCGACCAAGGGATTCGAGGTTGGTTCCGGGTTCGCCGGGGTGCGGCTCCGGGGCTCGGAGCACAATGATCCCTTCGAGATTCGGGAGGGACGGGTCCGCACGGCGACCAATCGCTCCGGCGGGGTGCAGGGGGGCATCACCAACGGCGAAGAAGTGGTTTTCCGCGTCGCCTTCAAGCCGACGGCGACCGTCCGCAAAAGCCAGAAAACCGTGACCGCCTCCGGCGAGGAAACCGATCTGGCCGCCAAGGGGCGCCACGATCCCTGCGTCGTTCCCCGGGCCGTGCCCATCGTGGAGGCGATGGCCGCCCTGGTGTTCGTCGATCACGCGATGCGCCACCACGCCCAGACACGGACCTTCGGGGATTTTTCCGGGTCACTGATGTTTTCTTCTCGCCGCCCGGGCCGCCGGTGAGGCAGGATGAAAAGCGAAGTCCCGACCGGGATAGTCACAAAGCGAGGAGTCGAGAAAATGCGCGAAGCAAACGAAAATCTTCCCTGGTTGACCGTTCTTCTTGCCGGCCCGAATCCCGGGCGGTGGAAGCTGGTTCTGGAAACGGTCCGGCACGGGCTCCCGAAGGAGGAGGGGGTAAGCCTCTACGTCTCCCCACCGGAGGCGGAGGCGGCCCGGATGTTTTTTCCGGGCGACCGTTTCACCGTCGGCGAATGGACCCTCGCCGACGGGCCGGTTCTCTTTTCCGGGCCACCGGCCTCCGACCGGACCAATGTGCTTGTTTACGGGCAACCGGATTTTCCGGACGATCTGTTGGAGGGCCTGGTCGCTCTTTTCCGCGCGGAGCGGTGCGAAATGGGTCGGATCGTCACCCAAGTCCACGCCGGATGGGGTTCCTCCCGCGAGGAGACGAAGGCCTGGTACGACGGGTGCATCCACTTTTCGGATCTGGTTCTGATCGACAACCGGGAGGAGGTCGCCGACGCATGGGTGCGGGAGTTCCGGGAGCGGTACCTCAAGCTGCGCTATCCCTGCCACTTCGACCTCGTCCGGAGGGGATTGCCCAAGCACCCCGAATGGTTCTTCGACAGCCAGCCCCGCCGGCTCTCCCTCGTCTTCGATCCCGACGATCTCTCCGGCCTGGGTCCGGAGCCGGTTGAAACGGAGGAGGACGAGACCGACGAGCCTCCGGACGACCCCCCCGGCGATCCCTACCTCCGCCGCAACGCGGCCGGCGAGCGCGAAAGAAAAATAAAGCCCCTGCCATTCGCGCTTGACGCGCCCGCTCCCGGTGGGGAATAGTCTGCGGTTTCGACAACCTGCTGGGGTGGCGGAATTGGTAGACGCGCATGATTCAGGTTCATGTGTCCTTACGGATGTGCGGGTTCAAGTCCCGCCCTCAGCACCAGCCTTCGTTCCGCCTAGACCGGCAGTGGCATCAAGGTGAGGGCGGCGGCCGCGAAGCCGAGGAAGAGGAGGAAGCCGACGACATCGGTCACCGTGGTCAGCATGATGGCGGAGGCCAGGGCCGGGTCGATGCGCAGCGCCTTGAGCCCGAAAGGGATCAGTACGCCCGATAATCCGGCGGCCACCATATTGAGCAGCATGGCCGCGAAGACCACCAGGCCGAGCATCAGGCTCTGTTGCCACATCCAGGCGATCAGGCCGACCACCACTCCGACGGCCAGGCCGTTCAGCACGCCGACGACGAGTTCCTTGATCAGGATGGCGCGCTGGCCGTTTTCCGGCACGTCCCCGAGGGCCAGGGAACGGACCACGATGGTCAGCACCTGGGTGCCCGCGTTGCCGCCCTGCCCGGCGATAATGGGCAGGAAGACCGCGAGCACCGCGTATTTGGCGATCGTGCCCTCGAACATCGCCACGACCCCACCGGCCAGAAAGGCCGTGGCCAGATTCACGTAGAGCCAGGGCAACCGTTTGCGGACGGAGTCCTTCCACGGGGTGCCGCTGCGCTCCTCCCCCGAGAGACCGATCATGCGTTGCATGTCCTCGGTGGCTTCCTCCTCGAGAATGTGCATGACGTCGTCGCTGGTCACGATGCCCCGGAGCCGCTGGAAATCATCGACCACCGGCACGACCGAAAAGCCGTAGTGGGTGAAAATGCGCGCGATCTCCTCCTGGTCGGCATGCACGGAGACGGCCCGCACCTCCCGGATCATGATGTCCCGGATCCGCAATTCGGGGTTGCGGAACAAGAGGTCGCGGATCCGGAGCACCCCCCGGAGGCGTTCGCTCTGATCGGTGACATAGACGTAGAACAAGCCGTCCGACGAGGTCATATCCTCCATGGTGCGGAGCTTCTCGATGGTCTCCGCTATGGTCAGATTCTCGGGAACCGCGATGACCTCGGTCTGCATGATTCCGCCGGCGGTGTCCTCCTCGTATTTGAGGAGGTCGGCGATCTCGCGGGCCTCCTCCGGGGGAAGGTGGGCCATGATCTCCTGAAGGCGCTCCGCCGAGATCCGTCCGAGGAGGTCGGCGGCGTCGTCGCTGAACATCTCCTCGATGATTCCGGAGAGCCGGGACACCCGCATCGACTCGAGGAGCCGGACCTGCACGTGCGGCGGCAGCTCGACGATGATCTCGGAGGTGGCCTCGTCGGTCATGCCGCGCAGAATCCTGCGGATTTGCAACGTCGGCAGATCGCGGATCTCCATGGCGATGTCGTGCGGATGCTTCGTCTTCAAAGCCTCCACCCATTCCGGATCGATGTCCGTCGCGTGGTCGTTTTCGGATTCCGCTTTCATGGCAGATCCCTATTCCAAACCGATTCGTTCCGCCCGAACGAGGGAAAAGTGGGAGGCGAGTTAAAAATTCGGCGGCGCGGGAATCATCATCTTCTTCTTCTGTGACTGCCTCGTGGAATCACGGGAGGCCTCCCACCGTGGCCGGGTTGC
>CAZDRT010000291.1:0-3823 GCA_964507815.1 uncultured Puniceicoccaceae bacterium | reverse complement strand
GCGGCTGAGGACCCGTCTTCGCAAAACTTCGTATTGTTCTGTGACCACGCCCCCAATCAAATCCCGCTGACAGCAACCGACTGGAGATCTTGCTCTTCTGTGACTGCCTCGCGGAATCACGGAAGGCCGCCCACCGTGGCCGGGTTGCTTCAGCGCCCGGTTTTCGCATCGGAAGGGAATGTTCCGGATCGCCTCAGAGGTTCAGCGTGAACGTGAAATTCCGGGCTCTAGCAGGTGGGCGCTGAAGCAACCCACCCACTTTGGCCGCCCAATCATGCAGTCTCAGCCCGCTGAAAGCAGCGCGCTGAAGACAATGGAGACCAGCCATGATTCGAGAAAACAAACTCAACATCACTGATCAAGCCGCCCTCGCCAAGGCCGAGGAAGCGATTAGCAAGCGAAAAGCCAAGCAGCTTTTCGACTCCGGTGATATTCGAAGCATGGAGGTCGGCACCTTTGCAGGGCTCGCTTGCATCCATGCCTACCTTTTTGATGAGATCTATCATTTTGCCGGACAATTGAGAGAGGTAAACCTAGCCAAGGGGAACTTCCGCTTCGCATCTGTCATGTTCCTAAAGCCCAGCCTGGAGCACATCGACCAAATGCCCCAGAGCACCTTCGAACAGATTGTCGAAAAATATGTGGAAATGAACGTCGCCCACCCCTTCCGGGAGGGCAATGGCAGGGTGACCAGAATCTGGCTGGATCTCATCTTCAAACAAGAACTACAGCAAGTGGTGGACTGGAACCGGATCGACAAGGAAGACTACCTCATGGCGATGCAGCGCAGCGTGGTCAAAGACCTCGAGATCAAGCACCTAATCAAGCAGGCCCTCACCGCACGGATCGATGACCGTAAAGTCTATCTCAAAGGTATCGATGCCAGTTACCACTACGAGGGATACACCACCTTCAAAACCGAAGAGCTTTGATGGTGAGAGGGGCGAATCGTTTTGCCAAGCGTGGACGGAACGTTCCCTGCCAATGGATCAGCCTCTCAAACCGGATCCGCCGGACGGAAGATTTCGGCCTTGCGGACATTTTGGGCTTTCATGCGGGAACGCAGGGTGGTGTGGCGGGTGTGCTCCTCGCCGACCCGTTCAAAGGTTCCCTCCTGCAACACCCGCAGTCCCTCGTTCTCGCGGCGTAGTATTGTCTCCAGTCGGCTGCTTTCAGCGGGCTGAGACTGCATGATTGGGCGGCAAAAGTGGGTGGGTTGCTTCAGCGCCCACCTTCGAAAGCCCGGAATTTCACGTTCACGCTGAACCTCCGCGGCGATCCGGAACCTTTCCTTCCGATGCGAAAACCAGGCGCTGAAGCAACCCGGCCACGGTGGGAGGCCTCCCGTGATTTCACGAGGCAGTCACAGAAGAAGTGCGTTGCCGAGGATCTGGGCGAGGATGCGCTGCCAGTGGGGGTGTTCGTCAAGAGCGATGCGAACCGGGGTGGCCAGCTGCACGCCGTATTTCTCGTCGCGACAGTTCACCGGGGTGGCGATGTTTTCCTGGAAGAATGCGGCGGATTTCGTGGAGGACACCGGGGGCGATGACCCCTGGGAGTATTTCAACCAGGTCCGGCTGGGAATTTCCCATCCGTTCGTTCACTCGGAACGCTGGTCCTGCGGCTGGAAACGCGGATCGGGGAGGATTGGGCACTGTCGGCCGGGATCGGACACAGTATCCACCGCGAGATGAAACTCTACGATGCCGACGGCGGAAATCGCCGCACGGTGGACATCGAGCGCGCCCCCGGCGTCCGGTGCTCTTGCTCGCCTACGACCAGGAACGCACGACCGGGGAGGCCCAGCGAACCTTGGGGCGTCAGGCCGAGGCCCTCCACCGCCAGCAGGCCCACCTCGAGGAACAGGTCGAAGCCCGCACCGCCCAATGGCGCGAAGCCACCCGGGCCGCGGAGTCCGCCAACCGCGCCAAGAGTGATTTTCTCGCCAACATGTCGCACGAACTGCGCACCCCGCTCAATGCCATCCTTGGCCACGCGCAACGACTGCGGGCTGACACTGCTTTACCCACAGACAGCCGCAACCGGGGCGGGGTGGCGGTTTCTGGTTTCGCCTGACCTGCCGGATTCTCGAAGCCGCCACATCGGAGCAACTCCTGTCGCCAATCCCCGGAAATGCCGCGCCGGAACCCGTTGCGGTTCCCGACCCCCTCCCCGCGGACTACGCCTCCCTGCAGGAAGCCGCCCGCATCGGCGACCTCATGAGCGTGCGGGACGAAATCGCCCGGCTGCGCGAACGCCATCCAGCCCACGAAGCCTACCTGGACGAACTCCTGCGCCTGACGCAAACGTTCGAAACTGACCGCCTCCAACGATCTTTGGATCGCGGCGGTAGCCCTTGAGAACAACAGAGAATTTCTCTGGATCCGGGAATTCCTTGCCGATACTGCGTTTCGGTGATTTAATTGGAATGTCATTCACAGGGAGGAGGCTCACGAGAATGAGTTGAAGAGCCTCGAGGATCGATGGGAGGAAGTGGTGGGAATTCTGGGTAATGAAGCATTTCCGGAATTTCTCCGTGTTTACTGGAACAGTTGTAACCGGATCGTCCGCAAAACCGAACTTTTCAAGGTGATTCGGACGCGGGTCCGCGACCGTGAAAGCGCCTTCGGGCTCATCCGGCAACTGGTGGATTGCGCTCGAATCTATGCCGCCATACGCGATCCGAACGATGGTCTCTGGAACGATGCCGAGCGCGATCACCTGGCAAATCTCAAGCTCTACAATGTTCGACAGCATTATCCGTTGCTACTCGCGGCCTATCGCAAGTGGGGGACAACCAATCGATCCGATTTCACAAGGGTTCTTTGTAGTATCGATATACTTTCCTTTCGCGATCACACGGAAAATTGCGGAGGATTATGCCGAGTGGAACAGCGATAAAATCGTTGCGCGACAGAACTGGCTGGCCCGGCAAGTTGTCATGCTTTGGCGGGTGTAGTTCTAAAGGCCCGCTCGTCCGCCCAAACGGCGAAGTTCGGCGGCTCACTCGAAAATCGTGCGTGCGCCGCCGAGGTTCAGCGTGAACGTGAAATTCCGGGCTTTCGAAGGTGGGCGCTGAAGCAACCCACCCACTTTGGCCGCCCAATCATGCAGTCTCAGCCCGCTGAAAGCAGTCCACTGAAGACAATGCTACGCCGTGGCACGGCAGCCGCCCTCCCTCAACCGATGGAATAACCTCCCATTGCAAGTCAGCTCGGGATTTCCCAGTTTGCGTTAATCCGCCAGCCGTTCCATGTCGAAGTAATGCGCTTCCACACTGGCGGAATTCGCTATCCGGCGGGCGATTGTCGTTTTTCCACACTGGCGTGGTCCCGCCAAGGTCACTGCTGGATGGACACGAAAACTCTGCTCAATCGCCAAGAGAATGCGGGGACGCTCAATCATACCTTGAAAATCTAATATTTGATTTTAGAATTTCAAGGTAAAATTTCAGGTACGGAACTTTTATGCCACGGTATCTCTCGAATGGCGTCGGCGAATGGAGTCGCGTCTCGCCGCAACCGGGGCGAGCCCGGCGGACATTCAAGCGCTCCGCGACCGCCACAACCCATGCCAAATCCCGCGCAATCACGCGGTGCAATCGGCCCTCGATCAAGCCGAGGCAGGCGACCTGAGTGCCTTCAACGAAGCGCTTCGCGTGCTAAAAAATCCTTACAGCCCCGACCCCGGATGCGATCTTTACGCGAAAACGCCGAGTGAAGAGGAACAATGCTTTACCAGCTTCTGCGGCACCTGATCGCGACTGGAGAGGAACGACGACAGTCGTTTCTACGAATCCCTCGCGTTGTCGAGATAGGTCTGA
>CAZDRT010000290.1:0-3845 GCA_964507815.1 uncultured Puniceicoccaceae bacterium | reverse complement strand
CAGTCACAGAAGAGCATTGTCTCCAGTCGGCTGCTTTCAGCGGGCTGAGACTGCGGCCAGTCACAGAAGAGCATTGTCTTCAATGGACTGCTTTCAGCGGGCTGAGACTGCATAATTGGGCGGCCAAAGTGGGTGGGTTGCTTCAGCGCCCACCTGCGAGAGCCCGGAATTTCCCGTTCACGCTGAACCTCCGCGGCGATCCGGAACATTCCTTCCGATGCGAAAACCGGGCGCTGAAGCAACCCGGCCACGGTGGGAGGTCTGAAGCAACCCGGCCACGGTGGGAGGCCTTCCGTGATTCCACGAGGCAGTCACTGAAGAAGCAACCCCTCCGTCCGGCTCACTCCGGACAGAATGCAGTTCCCGAGGGAAACGCCGTCCCTGGCGTTTCCGGCGAAAGCCAGGCCCTCCGTCGCGGTCTCGATCCGGTCGAAGGCGGCGACGAGGCTCAGGTATCCCAGATTGTATTGGGGGATGGCCCGGGGCCAGTAGGTGGACTTCCAGTAAACGGGATCACCCTTCGCCCCGAGAAGGGCCTCGCACTCTTCGCGGACCAGACGGAGGCAGGTCTCCGTGTCCAGCCGACCCTGGTCCGGGGCCCGGGCACCGCCGAGAAAGGCCGAGAGCAGGACCTCCCCCTCCGGTGTCCGCCCGGGGAAAAGGGAGCTGTCGAAGAGAATGCCCAGCACCTTCCGCTTCTCCCGGGAGGGAGCGAGGACTCCGAAACCATCCAGCGGATGAGCGACCTGATCGCGCCGGTAGGCGACGGCGAAAGTCGTTACCGGCGGGGCAACAACATCGGCGAAACCCGCCAGCCGGTCGCCGATTTCCGGATCGAAGGGCAACTCGGAAAGCGCGCGGGGCGGCACGGCGACGACGACCTTTCCGGCCCGGACCGACCGCTTCGCCCCGTCCGCTCGCGAGCGGAAGCGGATACGCCAGCCGCCGTCCTCCTTCCCGATCGAATCCAGTCCCGCGCCCGGGTTGACGGCGAATCCCCCTTTGCGGGAGAGGTGGCCGATCAGATCCCCGAGGCCGCCGGGGAAGGAGATCATCTTCCTGCCGTAGCGGGATTGCCCCGACCGCTTGCTCTCCCGGGCGCGGCGGATGGCGGCGCGAAGCAGGGAAGGATGCAAGTCGGCCACCTCCGCCAGCTTCGGAAATGCCGCCCGCACGCTGATCTTCTCCGGATCGCCGGCGAAGATCCCCGAGACAAACGGATCGGCCAGGGCCTCGCGCACCTCCGCGCCGAAATGCCGTCCGACCCAGGGGCCGATCGCCTCCTCGCCGCCCGCCGGCACCCGCCCGTGGCGAACCGGCTCGAGCAGCAGACGCAGCTTCGCAAGCGGCGGAAGAAACGATCCGAAAAGGAATGACCCCGGGGAGGACGGCAAGGGCACGGGACGCCCCTTCCGGACAACGAACCGCTTTGCGGCGACAGGATCGCTCGGGACCGCGCTCTCCCATATCCCGCATTCGCGCAGAAACCGTTCGAGCCGCTCATCCTGCACCAGGAGCGCGTGCGGCCCTCCTTCGACAATATAGCCGTCGTCCCGATGGGTAAGCACGCTGCCCCCGAGCCGGTCGCTCCGCTCCAGAAGAACGGTCTTGGCTCCGGCACGGGCACCGGTCCAGGCGGCGGCCAATCCGGTCGCGCCCCCGCCGATCACCACGAGATCGGCTTCGTCCATCACGCCCGTTCCCCCCATGCGTCCGCCCCCAAAGGCGGTAGCCCGAGCTTCGTCCGCAAATCCTCCAGCACTCCGGGCAATTCACCCGCATCGCCGCGGCAGATGGTCACATGCCCCATCTTGCGCCCGGGGCGCGCCCCGCCCTTGTCGTAGAGGTGGAGGTGGGCGCCGGGCACGGAGAGAACCCTTTCCGCGAGGGACGGCCCCGCGGCCTCCAATTCCTCGCCGAGCAGGTTCTGCATGACCGAACAGGCCCGCGGTTCCGGCGAGCCGAGAGGCTGGCCGCAAACCGCCCGGATGTGGTTTTCAAACTGGGACGTATCGGAACCGTCGATGCTGAAATGCCCGGAATTGTGAGGGCGCGGCGCCATCTCATTGATGATCCAGCGCCCGTCGCCAGTGAGAAAAAGCTCGATCACGAGAACCCCCTCCAGGCCGAGCGACTCCGCCAGCCCGCGGCAGATCGCGTCCGCCGCGGCGGCATCCGCCTCCTCCGGCGACACGGGCGAAATGGTGACGTCGAGAATATGGTTGCGGTGGATGTTGCGGCAGAGGGGGTAGGTCACGATCCCGCCGGACGGACCCCGGGCAACGATGACCGAATACTCGGCCCGGAAATCGATTTTCTCCTCCAGCACCGCGCTGCCGCCGCCAAATCCGGCCCACGCCGCCGCGAGGTCGCCCGCCTCCTCCACCACGACCTGGCCCTTCCCGTCGTAGCCGAAATCCGCGGTCTTGAGAATGGCGGGAAAAACGAACCCTTCCCGGACCGCCGCCTCCACGTCGGCGACCGATTCGATCAGCCGGAACGGAGCCACCGGAAATCCCCGCCCGGATAGAAACTCCTTCTCCCGCCGCCGGTTCTGGGCGATGGAAAGGATCTCCGGGGACGGGCGGACCGGCTTGCTCCCGGCGAACGCCTCGAGCGGTGCCTTCCGCACGTTTTCGAACTCGAACGTCACCACATCGGCGACCGAAAAAAGCCGTTCGAGGCCCGGGACATCATCGTAGGCGGCGACGATCTGCTCGTCGGCGACCGGCCCGCAGGCGCAGGGCGTTTTCGGCTCCAGCACCACCACCCGGAAGCCCATCGCACGGGCGGCCAGGGCCGACATCCGCCCGAGCTGCCCTCCGCCGATGATTCCCACCACAGCGGGCGGAGCGATCGCGCCGCGGTCTTCCATCTTGCCCATGGTCTCAGCTCCCCGGACGGTCGTTGGCGAGAACGGCCTCGGTCTGCCGCCGTCGGAACTCCCCCAGCCTTTGCCGCACCCCCGCGTCCGAAAGAGCGACGACCGCCGCCGCCGCGAGGGCCGCGTTCACCGCGCCCGAGCGACCGATGGCCAGCGTAGGCACCGGAATCCCGGCCGGCATCTGCACGATCGAGAGCAGGGAATCCATCCCCTGGAGAGCCTTCGACTGCACGGGCACGCCGAAAACCGGCAGAAGGGTCATCGAGGCGACCATCCCCGGCAGGTGGGCCGCCCCGCCCGCTCCGGCAATGACGACGCGCAACCCGCGCTCCTCCGCCGAGCGGGCGTATTCGACGAGGCGGTCGGGCGTCCGGTGGGCGCTGACCACCCGCGCCTCGAAGGGCACGCCCAACTCCTCGAGAATCGAGGCCCCGTGGGCCATCGTCTCCCAGTCCGACTGACTCCCCATGATCAGCCCGACCAGCGGGGCGGGGGTTTCGCTTGTCTCCTCCATAACCGCAATGCTTGCGCAACGAAGGCCGCTTGGCAAGGACGGGAATGCACAACCACCGCCGGGGCGGGTACAGCCAGAACTGCGTGGAGGGAATATCGAAACTGATTCGATAATCGTGCGTGAGCCGCCAAATTGCTGAGGGAGGGCGGCTGTCCTCAGCCGCCGCATTGCGGGGACCGGAACGGGAAACCACGGAATAAATTGGGCGGCGCGGGAATATTCCGGAAGTGAAATCGATCCCCCTCCCGACGTATCGCGGCGGCTGAGGACCCGTCTTCGCAAAACTTCGTATTGTTCTGTGACCGCCCCCCCAGTCAAATCCCGCTGACAGCAACCGACGGGAGATCTTGCTCTTCTGTGACTGCCTCGTGGAATCACGGGAGGCCTCCACCCCGTGGCCGGGTTGCTTCAGCGCCCGGTTTTCGCATCGGAAGGAAATGTTTCGGA
>CAZDRT010000289.1:0-3915 GCA_964507815.1 uncultured Puniceicoccaceae bacterium | reverse complement strand
GATGAGGGATGAGAGCTGAGACCTGAGGGAATGGGAGAGTGTTGGAGTATTGGAGTATTGGAGGGGTGAGACTTTTTGTTCCGTTTGTTTGTTGTGGATGATCGGGGTGGTCGTCCGATGCTTTTCGGCCTTCGCGCACCGTCAGGGATCGGGGGCCAAGGCCGCCCGACCACGTTCCCACGCGATGCTACATTGAACGTCCAGCTTTGAATATCGAACCGAGGAACCGATAACCGGAAACTGGTAAACGAGGAACCGAGCGGAGCTGAAACTAATTTGGGCACGCTACCGCCCTCGGTCGAATGGGGGAGAATGTGGATCGTTTCCGCCGGGTCAATGCTTTTTTTCCCTTTGGTTCAGGGGGGTGTAACCACAAGTGCGTGGACTTCACCAGGCAATTGCAGCCATTTTTGTGAGAAAACCACGGAAAGGTTCAGGGATAGGGGTAGGGATGAGGAATTGAACCTCACCCCTCCCTCCGAACCGGACATGCGGTTCTCTCGCATCCGGCTCTCCAGTCGAGGTTGCTCGATTAACGAGATTGGCGCGCTTCCCGATGGGCGTTTTCAAGGCTGAATAGTCCCATCTCGTCTTCGCTCGGTCGCTCGCAGGCTCGACCTGATAGTCAGCCGAATCGGGTTCACTTCTATTTTATCTGTTATCGTCTGCATGGTTCTCTCTGTTGCTCTCCACCCCACCCCCTTGGCGACGCAGTTACTTTGAGTTCTCGGCCAGAGCATGATTTGGCCGGGACAGGTCTCGCACCTGTCAGGCGTGTGCAGCTCGATGGCGCACGAGCGCGGGGCTTTAGCTGCCGATATTTATTAAGTAGATAACCATCAGCGCCTAAGGTATCTTGAAAGGGCAGCTAAAGCAGCCCGTCCCAGTTAGCCGGTGACTCCGAAAAGACGCTTAAGTTAGCGCCACTCGGCTAACTTATACTTTGACACCAATATTGCTTTTGACGTTCTCCCGACGACTCACTCTTCTCTCCCGCAATGTACGTTCGACGGATTCTGGCGGCTGCCGCGCCACGGCGTAGCAAGATCTCCAGTCGGCTGCTATCAGCGGGATGGGACTGGGGGGGGCAAGCGCTGGACGGAAAGAAGTTTTGCGAAGACGGGTCCTCAGCCGCCGCATTGCTCCGCGCCCCTCAGCCTTCCTGGTACTTCTTGCGCAGTTCTTCGACCACGCCGGGGTCGGCGAGGGTGGTCACGTTGCCGAGCGCCTTGCCTTCGGCGATATCGCGCAGGAGGCGGCGCATGATCTTGCCGGAGCGGGTTTTGGGCAGGTCAAAGGAGAAGACGATTTTTTCCGGCACGGCGAATTTTCCGATGTCCTTCACAACCAGATCGACCAGCTCTTTTTCGAGCCGCTCGCTGGCGGTCGCGTTTTCCTTGACCGTTACGAAGGCCACCAGGCCCTGGCCCTTTATTTCGTGGGCGACGCCGATCACGGCTGATTCGGCGACCGACGGATGTTCGACGAAGACGCTCTCCAGCTCGGCGGTCCCGATCCGGTGTCCGGACACGTTGACCACGTCGTCAACCCGACCGAGGATCCAGAAGTATCCGTCGTCGTCGATCCGCGCGCCGTCGCCCGGGAAATAGTATTCGCCCCCCCATTTACACCAGTAGGTGTCCTTGAACCGCTGGGGATCGCCGTAGATGCCACGGAGAATGCCCGGCCAGGGTTTGCGGATGGCGAGGATGCCCGCCGAATCCTCCTGCCCTTCTTCGTTGAGGACCGCCGCATCAATGCCGGGGAGCGGCAGGGTGGCGCTGCCCGGCTTGGTCGGGGTGGCTCCGGGGAGGGGGGAGAGGAGGATGCCGCCGGTCTCCGTCTGCCACCAGGTATCGACGATGGGGCAGCGCTCCGCGCCGATCACCTTGTGGTACCAGATCCACGCCTCGGGATTGATCGGTTCGCCGACCGTGCCGAGGAGACGCAGGGAGGAAAGATCCTTGGATTCGGGCCACCGGTCGCCCCATTTCATGAAGGCGCGGATCGCGGTGGGAGCGGTGTAGAAGATGGTCACCCCGTACTTTTCCACGATATCCCAGAAGCGGCCGTTGTCGGGGGAATTCGGGGCGCCTTCGTACATCACCACGCTCGCTCCGTTCTGGAGGGGGCCGTAGAGGATGTAGCTGTGCCCGGTGATCCAGCCGATGTCGGCGCTGCACCAGTAAACATCGTCGGGGCGGAGGTCGAAGACCTGTTTCGCGGTCTGGTAGGTGTAAACCATGTAGCCGCCGACCGTGTGGATGATCCCCTTCGGCTTGCCGGTGGTTCCGCTGGTATAGAGGAGGAAGAGGAGATCCTCGGCATCGAGTTGCTCCGGTTCGCAATGGATGGGCTGGTCCTGAACCAGGCGGTGGTACCAGTGGTCGCGTCCTTCCTTGATCCGGCAGGGGAAGGGGTCGCCGTGACCGCGCTTGACGACGATGACATCCTTGACGGAATCGACACCCTCGACGGCCTCATCGACAATGGACTTGAGGTTGAGGATCTGCCCGCGCCGCCATCCGCCGTCGGCCGTGATCACGCAGCGCGCCCCGCAATCGACGACCCGGTCGCGGATGGAGTTGGCCGAGAATCCGGCGAAAACAACCGTATGGACCGCCCCGATCCGGGCGCAGGCCAGGGTGGCGATGGCCAGCTCCGGGATCATGGGGAGGTAGAGGGCCACCCGGTCGCCCTTGCCGATGCCGAGGGAGCGTAGGGCGTTGGCGAACCGGTTGACCTCCCGGTAGAGGTCGAAGTAGGTGAGCACCCGCGAATCGCCGGGCTCCCCCTCCCAGATCAGGGCCGCCTTGTTCCGGAGGCCGTTATCGATGTGCCGGTCGATGCAGTTGTAGGCCAGGTTGGTCCGCCCCCCGGCGAACCACTGGAAGAACGGTTTTTCCGATTCGTCCAGCACCTTGTCCCACCGTTTGAACCAGTGCAGCTCGCCGGCGACTTCCTCCCAGTACGCTTCGGGGTCGGCCATGCTCCTCTCGTATTCCTCCCGGTAGGCCTCCATGGATGGCACCCTCGCCTTCGCGGCGAATTCGGCGGGAGGCGGGAAGCTCCGGTTTTCGTGGGAGACGCTTTCGAACAGATGCTGGATGGATTCTTCCATGGGGCTTGGTTTTTTTCGCGGGTTTCGCGCAGTAGCGCATTTGACAAAGGTGAGAAGTCGTTCTAAATCCAAATTCGGATTGTTCAACCTTCAACCGAATGATAATAGGAAAAATCATGAAATCACTGTTCACGGCTCTGGCCGCTCTTCTCGTCGCCCTCTCTCCGGCTTATTCCGCCGCCCAAACTTTCGAAGCGGATCCCGCCCATTCGAGCGTGACCTTCAAAATCCGCCACTTTTTCACCACGGTTCCCGGATCGTTTGCCGAACTCGACGCGAAGATCAGCTACGACGCCGAAGATGTGTCGGCCAGCTCCGCCGAGGCGACCATCTCCATCGCGACCGTGGATACCAACAACGACAAACGGGACGCGCACCTCAAGGACGAGGATTTCTTCCACGTCGCCGAGCACCCCGAGATCCAGTTCAAATCGACCTCCTGGTCCAGGACCGGCGACAACAAGTTCGAGGTGAAGGGCGACCTGTCGATGGCCGGGGAGACGAAAGAGGTGACCCTCGATGTGACTCTTCTGGGAATGAAGGAAAATTCCAAAGGAGTGATGGTCTCCGGCTGGGAGGCCAAAACCACCCTGGACCGCCGGGATTGGGGAGTCAGCTACGGTCAGGGCATCGTGGGGAACGAAGTGAACATCGAAATCTTCGTCCAGGCCCCGGAAGCGGGTTGATTGGCGTCGCCGCCCCCTCCTTGCCAATTGAAATGAGAGGTTATTCCATCGGCTGAGGGAGGGCGGCTGCCGTGCCACGGCGTAGCATTGTCTTCAATGGGCTGCTTT
>CAZDRT010000288.1:0-3919 GCA_964507815.1 uncultured Puniceicoccaceae bacterium | reverse complement strand
GATGACTTCAGTCGTCCAACCCGAGGCGGCTTGGCGGAAAAGACATTCTCCTGTGTCGGGAGACCGCTGGGAAATGGAAAAATCCGATCAATTACCCTTCCACGCACTTCTGAGTACACAAGGCTCATCATCTGGTGGTAATAACGAACCACCGCGTCCAGTGTACACCTCCTAATAAGTAATCGAATCCTCCCTTCCAAAAACCATGGATTCAGGAAATTTCCCGACGGGTCAAAAGTTTTGGTAGTCTGACACCAATAAGGGGGTGGGACACTCCTGTCCCGCGGGCTCGGGGAGAATTCGCTATTGGATGGAGGAGAATCGGCGGACAGGAGTGTCCGCCCTCCCGCACGGCTCGATGTCAACCAATATTCGACCCGGTCAGATTCACGTAGTTGGATGACTTCAGTCGTCCAACCCGAGGCGGCTTGGCGGAAAAGACATTCCCCTGTGGCGGGAGGGCGGGAACGGAGAGGAAACGCCGGGGGCCGGAAACCGGATAAATCCGGGACTCCAACAGGGCACACGCCCCACCAATTCTCAGATGAAACGCCCCTGTCCCCGGCGGGGGTTTTTGGTTTTGACCCGGAGGAAGTTCGGCGTCCTGCTTTCCGCCGCTATGACATTACCGATCCCACCCGGAACCTTCGCCGGATACATCTACGACTGCGACGGCACGCTCGTCGATTCCATGCCGCTCCACTACGAGGCGTGGAACCACGGGCTGCGGGCGGCGGGCGCGGCGTGGAGTCTGCCCGAAGACTATTTCTACGCCGCCGCGGGAAAGTCCCTGCAACAGGTGATCGACGAACTGAACGAACTCAACCGGGACACCCTCGACGCGGCCTCCGTCGGCAGCTTCAAGGAAGAGTACTACCACGAGCGGATCGACAAACTCCGGGCGTTTCCCGATGTGGCGGAGCACCTCCGGCAGGCCCACGGGAGGGGTATCCCAACGGCGGTCGCCTCCGGGAGCGCCCGCGAGGCGGTGGTGCGGTCCCTCGAGATCACCGGCCTTATGCCGCACATCGATGTGGTGGTGGCCGCCGAGGATGTCGCCCGGGGAAAACCGGCCCCCGACTGCTTCCTGCTCGCGGCCGGGCGGATGGGCGTGGATCCGGCGAAGTGCCTGGTCTTCGAAGACGGGCGGGCCGGGTTGATCGCGGCGGAAGCCTGTGGAATGGCCACGGTACAGGTGGACGCCCGGCGGGTTGTCCGGGATCGGAAGATCACCGCCACCGACCTGCGATCATAGACTAAAGAAAGCGGCGGCGGATGGCACTCGAAACCTGCTCGACGGTAATGACGACGACCAGGATGACGAGAATGATGGCCATCGCCTGGTCGTAGCGCCAGAGATCCATCGTCGCCTTCAGCTCGACCCCGATGCCTCCCGCTCCGACAAGGCCCAGAACCACGGCCGAGCGGATCGCCTTTTCGACGGCGTAGAGGCTGGTCGCGGTAAAGGAGGGGAAGCACTCCGGGATGATCGAGCCAAAAATGACAGGGAGGCGCTTTCCTCCCGTGGCGGTAAGGGCTTCCACCGGTCCCTTTTGCGATTCCTCGATCCGCTCGCTGAAGAAGCGACCGCAAAAACCGACCGTATCCAACACAATGGCCAGAATACCGGCGAGGACACCGGGACCGACGCAGATGACAAAGATCAACGCCCAAATCAAGTCCGGGACGGTTCGCGCCGTGGCCACCGCAATCCGCGTAAGATTGCGAACCGTCCAGTGCGGGCTGGTGTTGGACGAGGCGAGCAAGGCGACCGGCAGGCTCAGGAGGACCCCGAAAAACACGCCGACAATCCCCATCTGCAGGGTTTGCGCCATGTAGAGAGAGATGGGCCACCATCGCGAAAAATCCGGCGGGATGGCATGGCTCATGAAATTTCCAAACTGGGAAAACCCGCGCAGCGCCCGATCGGCGGTGACATCGACTTGGGAGATGCCCGCCAGAAGGCCCGCCCCGGCAAATAGCAACAGCGCGAAGGCGACGGGTGATGGCCGCTGAAAGCGGGCCGGCAAGGGATGGTCTATCGGGGATTTTTCCACGGACGGAGACAAATCTGAATTCGGGGGGATAAACTTCTCAGGAGTCAGACGTAAAGGCATCGCCCTCGTCCTCCCGGGCATCGGCAACGTTTTCGTAGATCCAGGCAAGGTCAGTCCGGGAAAGCCCGGCACCGGGAGCATCCAGCACTTTGAGACCCTCCTTCAGCCCGATCAGGCGCTCTCCGAATTCCAGGGCGGCATCGAGTTGATGAAGGGCGCAAACGACCGTGAAACGCCGCTCTTTTCCCACTTCCCAGAGGAGTTCCATCACCTGGCGGGCCGCCTTGGGATCGAGACTGGCGATCGGTTCATCCGCGAGAAGGACCTCCGGCTCCTGCATCAGCGCGCGCGCTATGGCGACGCGTTGCTGTTGGCCGCCCGAGAGGCTGTCCGCCCGCTGCATCGCCTTCCCGCCGAGTCCGACCCGCTCCAGGCAGGCCATCGCCTTCGCGCGCAGCCCCCGCTTCGCCAACGGATGGAGCGAATGGAGGAAGCCCACTTCACCCAGCGCCCCGAAGAGCACGTTTTGAAAGGCGGAGAGATTGCGGACGAGATTGAATTTCTGGAAGATCACCCCGATCCGCCGCCGAACCGCCCGCAGGGTCGGCTTGTTCGCGGTGGTGATATCGAGTCCGTCAAAGCGGATCGAGCCTTCGGTCGTACTTTCCAGACCGTTGAGGCAACGCAGGAGAGTGGATTTTCCGGAGCCATTGTGGCCGAGAAGCACAACGCCTTCGCCGCGCTCAATCGAGAAATCGACCCCTCCAAGAGCCCGCGTGCCACCCGGATAGATTTTGCGAACTCCAACGCCGGTGAGATAACCCGTTGGGGCGGGGCGAGCGTCGGGAGAAGCGTCCGGTGGTTCGGATCGCGGCGGAGGCATCACCACTTTCTCTCCCATGCCCGGGGGGATCACTCGTCGAAGGGAAGGTCGAGCGCCCGGTGGACCTCACGCATCCCGTCGTAGTCGGAATCGTTGGCGGCCACGATGCTGGCACCGGTGTATTTCTTCCTTTCGCCGGGGGCGAGAATGGCCCGCATGATTTCTTCGCCATTCGCGATCATCGTGGTCTTCAGCTGTTCGACGATCTCGGGATGCAGCCCCGCCCGGGCCACGAAAATATCCCTGGGAAGGGGTTCGCTGCGGGCGAGAACGCGGTATTCGCCCGGGTGTTCCTCCTCCACCCGGCGAAAGTCCTTGATCCCGCCGGCGATGGCGTCCACGTCGCCCGCGTAGAGCATCTCGAACCGCAGTCGGTCGGCCTGGGGGCCGATGTAGTCCTCCCCCTCGATCATCCCCGCTTCCATGAACATCGCCGTCGGCGCGACGTGGCCACTCGTCGATCCCGAATCCTTGAACGCGATGGTCTTTCCGCGAAGATCGGTCAACGACTGGGCCGGACTGTCGGCGGGCACGATGATGACCGAGTAGTATTCAGCCCGTTCGATGGCGGCGATCGGAGTCACGTCCTGACGGCTCTTGATGAAAAGATACTCGGTCGGGCCGGCGAGGACCACATCGACATCGCCGGCCTCCAGGGCGACCGCCGCGATGGTGCGATTGGAAACCGGATAGAAATCAACTTTCAATCCGGTCTTCTCCTCCATCGTCTCGACGAACTCGTGAAAGGCGCGCCGCATTTCCTCAATACCGTCAATGCCGGTATCCGCAAACCGGATGGTATCGGGCCGGTCGGACCGCGACCGGTCGGGTCCGCAGGCCGAAAGACCCAGGGCAACGGCTGTAAAAAGCGTGAGGCGGGGAAGAGTGCTAAATTTCATAATTCATAAACAAGGGACAAAAGCCGCAATAGACAAGAGAAGGGATGGAGTGTGACAGAATTGTAACGTTCCCCGGAACC
>CAZDRT010000287.1:0-3925 GCA_964507815.1 uncultured Puniceicoccaceae bacterium | reverse complement strand
ACGAAGCCTGGCTTTCGCGTGGGCTGCACTGGCAGCGGCTGTTCGTGCTGGAGGTTAGTGTTCAATAACCTCAGGCGGTTCTCCATTATTTGGGAATAATGGTGGCTCTGGTTCGTCTTGTTGATCCGAGTAAATCCCAAAAGCATTCTTCTCGTTTTCGCAACAACCCTTGGCCCTCAAAGTAGAATCTGATGTTCAATAAAAACATTCTTCACCCCCTGACTCTCGGATTGGTCGTGCTGTTCGGCGTGCTGTTGCTTGCGCCCCCGATTTCGGCGCAAGGATACAAAAGTGGCGGTCACGGGCGGTATTACGGCGGCCATCGCGCCTACGGCGGTCACCATTCCCACTATTCGCACTATCGCTATGGCTATCGTTCTTACAGTCACTATGGCTATCGCCACTCGCGACCGGTGTATTCTTACCGGCAGTATTATTCTCCCTTCCGCTATGGTTCACGCTCTTACGTGCTCAGGGGACCCGCCCGCATCATCGTTTCATCGCGCCACTCGACGGCTGAGTCGCGATATCCGCAGGCACAGGCGGACAAGCCAGCATCAGGGCAACAGACTTCGCGGCAATCGGCGGTCAGCTCCACGGTGACCGAGGGGTGGGCCTTGTTCAATGACGGACGCTATGGTCAGGCACTCAATATCTTTGGTCGCGCCGCTATGGCCGCGCCCAAAGCCGGCGAACCCAAACTCGGCTACGCGCTGGCGGCAGCAATGCGGGGCGACGACGCCCGCGCCGCCTACGCCATGCGCCGCGTGTTGCGGTTTGACCAGCAGACCCTCGATCAGGCCCCGCCAATTTCCGCAAAAATCCTCGCCGAACTGATCGAACGCTATGAGTACCAAAACACCGACGACGGACGTTTGATGCTCAACACGCTCAAGCAGCTGCAAACTGCTCTCCCGAACGATGCGGCAGCAACTCACTCCGACCGAAAGCAGAGGTCCGCCACAGGATCGGACTACTGAAATCTTCGAGCGGAAAGTATTAAAATCTCTTCCTGGACCAGCCAGCCAGCCGCATTAAGGGCTTGCCGGAAAATAACTGTAGCAATCCGACCACGCCCTCTCCCACGTGGTCCGGGGGCTTGCCCTCTGATCCGTAGGTGGGATTGGTTGCGAAAACCGCAGAACTTTTCCGGGACCGATACGGGGCATCCGTGAAAAAATTAAGGTCGTTGTTCTTGCCGCCGGGGGGATCGGAGGGCAAGCCCACCGACCACGTATCTCTCCGCCCGTGGTCAGCGGGACATGACCCCGGAGACAAATTTCCATGAAAAAGCCAAATTTCGCTGGTGTTGCGGTTTCATCCTTCAGATGGCTCCGCTTCGATTTCTTCGGTCTGGCGGATGGCGTCGCGGGCGATCTTGGAGACCCAGATGGTTACGGCAAGCGTGGCGGCGAGGCCGACGGCCAGCAAAGTCCATTCGAGAGGGCCGCGCTCCGGTCCCGCGTCGGTGGCGCTCTGCGCGGCGACCCGGCCAAGGGTGCCGAAATAGACGTAGGCGAGGGTGCCGGGCATCATGCCCAACCAGCTCGCAAGGACATAGGGCCAGAACCGGACGGCGGTGAGGCCGTAGAAATAATTGCTCAGGTTGAAGGGGACGATCGGGCTCAGGCGCAGGAGAAAGATGAGCCGGGCACCCCGCTCGCCGATGGCGCGGTCGATCTGGCGAAACGTCGGTTTGTCGGCGGTGAGCGCGCGGATCTTGTCGCGGGCGACGAACCGTCCGAGGAGGAAGGCGAGCGAGGCACCGAGAGTCGAGCCGACCGACACAGCAGCGAAACCCCAGCCCAGGCCGAAAATGAAACCCGCCCCAATCGTGAGAATCGCTCCCGGCAGCATCAGCAGGGCGAAAGCGGCGTAGGCGAAGATGAAAACAATCAGGCCGAGGGTGCCGAGGTCGGCGATCCATTGGTTGAAATTTTTCAGCCAGATCTCGACCGGGAGAAACCGCGCGGCGAGAAAGAGAACCAGCACCGCTCCGACGAGCAGCGCGATTTTTGCGAGGGGCTTTGATTTTCGGGCGGGTGCCGTAGTTTCCTCATTCATAACTGGGTGGTCTGGATCGGGACATGGGAAGGGCGGCGATGTTTTCAAGCACCGGGGTTCTCTTCGTAAAAAGCACTACTCGAGAAGCCAGCAGGTCGATTCATGGAACGATTCGATCCGCTGCCCGAGGCAGGGCTGCCCCCCATTTCGGATTGTTCCAGCGCACGTTCCAATTTTTCGATGAGGTCGTTCAGATCACGGCATTTTTCGATATCAGAGCGATCCAGCAGGATCTCCGGCTGGCTGCCGGTCGAGTAATCTCTCAGAATCAGCGGCAGTTCGCTGGTAACGTCGGGATAGGCGGCTTCAAATCCCCGGCGGTGATAGAAGATTTTCGCCTCGGGGCGTGACCCGAGAAAGTCCTTCCATGGCCGGAGCATTCCGAAGGCAGAGGATGTGAATTGGCAGAATCGGCACTCGTAGGTCTCCGGGCTGAAGATCCGGTGCATGGTGTGGGAGATGGTGTTGAAAAAGCCGCGGTCGGCGCGATAAACGAAGATGAGGGTTGGTGTTTTATTCATGGTGCAGTCCGATTGAGAGATTTGGTGGAGTCGACAGGCGCGGTGGATTCCAAACCAGACTTTTTAGGAAGCCGTGCTTGTAGTCGGCACCTAGGTCGCTCTGATCGTTGATGCCCCAGTGGTAGTCTTCGTCTTGCTGTCTCATGATTGCTATGACGAAACGATGGAAGAACTATTCCCGGATTTCGGTTTCGGGATAAAACGCCTGCCAGGCAAACCAGAAGGCGTGGACGACGGGGATGGCTTCGCCGTCCGGGGTCTCCGCCTCGAACGTTGCGGTCTCGGGGATGTAGCGGACGCGAACCTTCGCGTTCCCGATCTGGTCGTCCAGCCACCGGTTTACGGGAAGGCGGTCGATCGGGTAGGCTTTCGCCTGTCCGCCGATCCGGACGCCCGCGACCCACTCTTTGGGCTCCAGGTCACTGCGGTTCCGTTCGTAGGGGAACATCGTTCTCTGGCTGGTGAAGTAGCCCTGGTAAGGCAGGTTGCGATAGTCGCGGCGGTGGCCGGTCTTCGTGTTGAGGACCTCTCCGTCCGGGTGCTTTTCGCGCCAGGCTTGCCAAGTGCTTTGCCGGGAGGGCAGCCACACGAGTTCGGTGCCGGCGAATTCGCCGGAAATCGACTCCATGCCGAGCTGGGTCCAGAGGCTTTTCGTCTGGCGGTCAAACATCAGCACATCGCTGTTGTAGAGGAGACCGGAGACACCGAAGGTAAGGGTACGTCCGTCATAACTGCGGTCGAAGACCATGGCGGTCCCGCAGAGCGGACAATAGACCACGGCGATGGGATGACCCGCCACCGTGTCGTTGACGATCTCGTGCCAAATCAGGATGCGGAAGGGGTAAGCGCGGGCGACGCCGTCTTTGGTATAGCCGATAACAATGTCGTCCGGCTCGAGGTAATCGACCTGGGCCACCGGAGTGAATTGCGGGTCGTCGATGGAAGGAATCCCATCCGGCGGTGGTCCGCCCCGATGAATCTCATCGACGGGTACGGTGGAATTGCCCAAGTCAAAGCCCAAACGGGTCTGGGCGGTGGCTCCGAGGCATGCGCTCAGGAAAAGAAAGGCGGCAAGGTAAGAACGGACGGGGAAATGAAGTTGTTTCATGGGGGCTGTGACGAGTCAGCCCGAGAGATATTCCCGCGGAGAAAATCGAAGATTTGTCTGGTTGCTGGTTTCTCCCGCGAAGTGCGGGAATAAATTCCGGGAGAGGAACGACGACAGTCGTTTCTATGGATCCACTCCCCCTCTTTTGGCCGCTGCTTTCATGTCTTCAACGGTGATTTTTTTTCTCCGTTTGATGAATCTATCGTTTGGCAGACTTCCGCCAAGCAGTCGC
>CAZDRT010000286.1:0-3933 GCA_964507815.1 uncultured Puniceicoccaceae bacterium | reverse complement strand
ACCCGGTCGGAATAATCGGGAATCTTCCGGAAGTTGATCGGATCCCCCTCCGACGGATCGCGGCGGCTGAGGACAGCCGCCCTCCCGCCGCCACGCACTTGTGGTTACCTCCCATGTCTCCCCCGTGGTCGCGGGGCTTGCCCCTCGATCCGAAGGTGGCAGGGGCCGCGGAAACCGCCGTACCGGATCGAACGACCACGTAGTTGGATGACTTCAGTCGTCCAACCCGAAGCGGCGTGGCGAAAAAGGCGTTCCCTCGTGTCGGGAGACCACTGGGAAATCGAAAAATCTCTTCCGTTACTCCACGCACTTGTGGTTACACCCGCCCCGGAAGCAGGGGCATTTCAAGATTCCCCCCGGACACCGTTTCCGGTAGAGTGTCCCCGTTATGCTCAGTGTGCCGCTGCCGATTTTTTTCACCGCGTTTGTCATGACGGGTCTGGTCCTGATTTTCGGTCTGTGGATCTACTACGACCGGATGGGCATCCGGCAGCGGGACCGGCTGAACCAAACGGTCTTCCACTGCGTGCGGTGCGGGAAGCTTTACGGGGTACACGGGGAGGTCAAGAAGGCCGACTGCCCGGCCTGCGGATTCCGGAACATCCCCCTCCGGTTTTAGAGGGTCGGTTTCCCCCATTCTTCGTCTTGTTGATCACCGGTCGTCGTGGTATGCGGTAGGGGATGAGTAAGGTTATCATCATCGGTGCGGGCGGTGTCGGCGGCGTGGTCGCGCACAAGTGCGCGCAGGTTCCCGGGGTTTTCGGCGAGATCGTGCTCGCCAGCCGCAACGAGGACAAGTGCCGGGCGATCGCGGCGGGGATTGGCCGGGAGATCCGGACGGCGCGGGTCGATGCCGACCGGGTGCCGGAACTGGTCGCCCTTTTCGAGGCGGAAAAGCCCGATCTGGTCATCAATGTCGCGCTTCCCTATCAGGATCTCTCGATCATGGATGCCTGCCTGGAGGCCGGGATCCATTACCTCGACACGGCCAACTACGAGCCGCCCGAGACCGCGAAGTTCGAATACTCCTGGCAGTGGGCCTACCGGGAACGCTTTCGGGAGCGGGGGTTGATGGCTCTCCTCGGGTCGGGTTTCGACCCCGGCGTGACCAACGTCTTCACCGCGTGGATGGCCAAACACGAGTTCGACGAAATTCACGAACTCGACATCATCGACGCCAACGCGGGCAACCACGGGATGCCCTTCGCCACGAATTTCAATCCCGAGATCAACATCCGCGAGGTCACCGCACCCTGCCGCCATTTCGAGGAGGGTGAGTGGATCGAGACCCCGCCGCTTTCGACCAGCCGTACCTTTGACTTTCCCGAAGGAATCGGGGAGATGAAGATTTACCGGATGTATCACGAGGAGCTGGAATCCCTCGCGAAACATCTGCCGGACCTGCGCGCCGCGCGGTTCTGGATGACCTTTTCCGACAATTACCTCAAGCACCTCGAGGTCCTCGGAAACGTGGGCATGACCCGGATCGATCCGGTCGAGTTCCAGGGGCGGTCCATCGTTCCACTCCAATTTCTCAAGGCGGTCCTGCCCGATCCGGCGAGTCTCGGCCCCTTGACGAAGGGGAAGACTTGTATCGGCTGCGTCGCCCGGGGAACGAAGGACGGCCGCGAAAAGAGAATCTACGTCTATAACATCTGCGAACACGAGGAGTGTTACCGCGAGGTGAAGTCGCAGGCGATTTCCTACACGACGGGAGTGCCCGCGATGATCGGTGCGAAGATGATGCTGACGGGTGCCTGGAGCGGGGAAGGGGTGTTCAACATGGAGGAAATGGATCCCGATCCGTTCATGGAGGACTTGAACCGCCATGGGCTCCCCTGGACGCGAACGGAGCTGCCGCTTTGAACCCGGCGGGGGTCCGCTTCCCGTCCGGCGCGGAGATGGACGAAATCCTCCGGCGGGTGGAGACCCCCGCCTACGTCATGGTCGAGCGCCTGTTCCGCGAAAACCTGCGGAAGCTCGGCCGGGTGAAGGAGGAGAGCGGGGCCACGGTCCTGCTCGCCCTCAAAGGCTTCGCCTGCCGGCCCCTGCTGCCGCGGATCGCCGATGTGGCCGACGGCGCGTGCGCCAGCTCCCCCCACGAAGCGCGGCTGGCCCGCGAGGAGGTGGGCGGAGAGGTTCATCTCTTCGCCCCCGCCTATCGGCGGGAGGATCTGGAGGAGGCCGTGCCGCTCGTCGATCATGTGGTCTTCAACTCCCTCTCCCAGAAAGCGCGCTGGATGGACTTCGCCGCCGGGCTTTCGGGCAAGGTTGATTTCGGGCTGCGGGTGAATCCGGAACATTCCGAGGGGCACACCCCCCTCTACGACCCCTGCGCCCCGGGTTCCCGGCTCGGAATCCGGGCGGAGGAGATCGCCCCCGCCGATTGGGAGGGAATAGCGGGGTTGCATTTCCACACTCTCTGCGAGCACGATTCCGACGCACTGGAGCGGACGCTGGCGGCGTTGGAGAAAAAGTTTTCCTGGAGCTTTCCTTCGCTGGAGTGGGTCAATTTCGGCGGTGGCCACCACATAACCAGGGACGACTACGACATCGCCCGACTGATCCGGATCGTGCGGGATTTCCGGCGCCGCACCGGGCGGCGGGTGTACCTCGAGCCGGGCGAAGCCTTCGGCTTGAACACGGGGGTGCTCGTCGCCCGGGTTCTCGACATCACGGAAAACGATGGGAAAAACGCCATCCTCGATACCTCCGCGACCGCGCACATGCCCGATGTGCTCGAAATGCCCTACCGCCCCGAAGTCCACGGGGCGGGTCGGCCGGGAGAAAAACCCCACACCTACCGGCTGGGCGGGCTCACCTGCCTGGCCGGCGATGTGATCGGCGAATACTCCTTCGACCACCCCCTCGAAGTCGGGGACCCCCTCGTCTTCGGCGACATGGGGCACTACACGATGGTCAAAAACACGACCTTCAACGGCATCCGCCTGCCCTCCATCACCGTGCTTCGCGAGGACGGTCGGTGGGAGGTGGCCAAGACCTTCGGCTACGAGACCTTCCGCGACCGGCTGGGCTAGGGGGATTCCCACCCTTCCGGCGGATTCCGCGGCTCCGGTCTTGTCAACACGCCGTTTTCCGGTTTCGCTCTCCGGCCATGGCTTCTCCAACCGATATTCGCAAAGGCCGGGTGATTCTCTATCAGGGCAATCCCCATCTGGTGCTCGAAATGCTCCACCGGACCCAGGGCAGGCAGGCGGGCTTCGTCCAGACCACCCTCCGCAACCTGAACACCGGATCCACGACGACTACGAAGTTCCGCTCGACGGATTCCGTGGAATTCCTCCACACCGAGAATCAGCGGCTCGAGTTCAGCTTTGAGGATCAGGAAGGGTACCATTTCCTCCATCCGGAAACCTTCGAGGACACCGTCCTTCAGCGGGAGATCATCGAGGACAAGAAGGCCTATCTCGCCGAGAACCAGGAGTATGACATCCTGCACGTGGAGGGCCGCCCGGTTCAGCTCCAGTTGCCTTCTTCAGTGGAGATGGAGGTGGCCGAGGCTCCCGAAGGGCTGCGGGGGGACACCGCCAGCGCGGCCCAGAAGCCGGCCCTCACCACCACCGGAATCACCGTTCAGGTTCCTCTCTTCATCAAGAAAGGCGACCGGATCAAGGTGAGCACCGACGACGGGTCCTATCTGGGCCGGGTGTAGGTTTGCACGGGAGGCCCTTGCGTCCCCGCGCCGGGTTCCGGCGTCATCGCCGGTGCAAGATCGGCGAAGAAAGAATCGTGGGAGCGGCCCATGGTATGCCACTCTTCGGCCCCCCCCTGTGGTCGGCGGCCTTCCTTGTCCTGCGTAGCTCGGCTTGTCCTCCGAAGCCTTGGCGTAGGGGGGCAGAGCGTAGTGCGGAACCCCACGGCCATCCCGGGCAAGGCTGAAGCCATGCCCCACGGGGAATCCCGTGGCCGGGG
>CAZDRT010000285.1:0-4093 GCA_964507815.1 uncultured Puniceicoccaceae bacterium | reverse complement strand
TGGAGACAATGCTACGCCGTGGCACGGCAGCCGCCCTCCCTCAGCCGATGGAATAACATCCCATTGCAAAATCGCGGGGCTTCACGATTTTGCTCCACGCACTTGTGGTTGCACCCCGCCGGGAGTGGATCGGATAACGCCGGCTCTTATTCCGGGAACCCGAAATACCCGCGCGCGTTCTCGTAGCAAACGCGCCGCACGAGCCCGTCGATCAGCTCCGGGTCGTCGGGGATGAGCCCCTCCTCCACGTCACGACCGACGAGGTTGCAGAGGATGCGGCGGAAATACTCGTGCCGGGGGAAGGAGAGGAAGGACCGGGAATCGGTCAGCATCCCCACGAAACGCGACAGAAGACCGAGATTCGAGAGAGCGTTGATCTGCGCCTCCATTCCGTCGATCTGGTCGTTGAACCACCACCCGGAGCCGAACTGGATTTTCCCCGGCACGCTTCCGTCCTGGAAATTGCCGATCATCGTCCCGAAGATGTAGTTGTCGGTCGGATTGAGGTTGTAGAGGATGGTCTTCGGGAGGGCGTCGTCCCGGGCCATCAAGTCGAGGTGGTGCGCAAGACTTCCCGCCTGGTGCCAGTCGCCGATGGAGTCGAATCCGGTGTCCGGCCCGAGGGTGCGGAACATGCGCGAGTTGTTGTTGCGCTGCGCCCCCAGGTGGTACTGCCGGGTCCAGCCCCGTTCGTGGTCCCGGGCGGCCATCCAGACCGCCAGGTAGGTGGCGAGGCCCTCCGCCTCCCCGGGCGAGGGCCGCTCCCCGTCCCGGATCCGCTCGAAAATCTCCTCGGCCGTCTCGGCTTCGATCTCCCGGGCGGGCACGACCTCGAGACCGTGGTCCGAAAGCCGGCATCCGAGCGAATGGAAGAAGGCGTGGCGCTCCTCAAGAGCATCCTTCAGGGCGGCGAGCGAGAGGATGGGCCGGCCGACCCGCCGGGCGAGCGCATCCACCCAGGCGTTGAAGACTCCCGTCTTTTCGGGGACGAGCACCTTGTCCGGACGGAAGGCCGGAAAGACGCGGGCCGGAAATTCCCTCCCGGCCAGTGCCTGGTGGTGCTCGAGGGAATCGGTCGGGTCATCCGTCGTGCAGACGACCTCAACCCGGAAACGGCGGAGGATCCCCTCCACGTCGAGATCGCCGCCGGTCAACTGTTCGTTCGCCATCTCCCACACCCGCGGGGCGGTCGATTCGTCGAGAATCCCCTCGAAACCAAAATAGCGCCGCAGCTCGAGGTGGGTCCAGTGGTAGAGCGGATTCCGCAGGGTGTGGGGCACCGTCCGGGCGAAGGCCAGAAACTTGTCGTAGGGATCGGCGTCGCCCGTGCAAAACGTCTCGTCCACCCCATTGCTTCGCATCGCCCGCCACTTGTAGTGATCGCCCTCCAGCCAGGCCTCGAAAAGATTCGAAAACCGCCGGTTTCCGGCCAAATCCGCCGGGGGCAGATGGCAATGGTAGTCGATGATCGGCAAATCGCGGGCCACCTCGAAAAAGAGCCGCCGGGCCGTAGGTCCGCGCAGAAGGAAATCGTTGTGCAGGAACTCCATACTCCGGACCCAACACGAATTGGTTCTGTTTGTCACGCCTCTATTCTTCCGCAAGGATCGTAATGCCGGACAATTCTGTGACGCTTTCGAAAATGTTGGAATCGCGCTTGCCATCCGCGGAAGCCTTCCTAATACCGTATAAAAAATTTATTTATCGCTGGATAGGTTCGTGAGCCCGAAGGCTGCCCAATCTCGCCCCAGTTTTCTGCGTACCACAGTCAAACTATTCACATACCGTCACAAACATCATGAAAACATCGCCGCGAAAATCATTGTTCCTTGTTCTCGGCTTACTATCAAGCGGCTCGCTCGGAGCCCAGTCGGTCAGCAGCGGCCAGCGGGTTTCCGGAACGCTTTCCCCCGTCGGAGATATCGACTCCTGGACAATTTTTGTGGAAGCCGACACGACGCTGCGGGTGGGAGTCGGGGAGGTATCGGGATCCAATTTCGAACCATTTCTCGAAGTATTCGAACCCGGCGGCACACGAGTGACCTCAAACTCCGGCAGCGTTTCGACGGATGTTGTCCATACCGCTTCAGTTTCCGGAATCTTCACGGTGCCATTAAAAGACGCTTCCTTCACCCCGGACGGGACGGGAAATTATGAGGTTTATTTCACTTTGTCCAAGGGTCCGTTCACGGTGCCCCCGGGTGACGAGGGCGGACCGATTACCAGCGGTGAGCGGCATACCGGAACCATTGATCTGGGCGATATGGACTTATGGACATTCGAGGCTTCGGCAGGCCAAGGGATCCGCTTGGCCGTGGGCGAGACATCCGGCTCGGATTTTTTGCCGCTTTTGTTGCTGTATGGTCCGGACGGCTCGGTGCTGGAATCCAACAGTGGAACTTTCTCCACGGATGTGGTAATCACTGCCGCAGTGGCGGGCACTTATACGGCAGTGGTGCAGGACGGGAATTTTGACGTCGCTGGCACGGGTGCTTACAAACTGTTCCTCTCGGTGCTGGGCCGCTCGTTCACCGTGCCGTCGGGCGATGAGGGCGGGGCGATCACAGGCGGCGCGACTGTCAACGGACAAATCGAACTCGGTGACATGGATATTTTTTCATTTTTCGGCGAAGTCGGGGACACTGTTTCTGTCAGCACGGAATAAAGGGACACCCATAGTTTTTCCCAACTCAAATCCTCGCTCTTGCAAACATTCAATTCCACCAGAGTGGTGTAGGTCTCTTCGTCCATTCCACAGAAGGGACTCCCCCTCCTCTGCGAACTTCACCAACCATTGGCCCCGGTTCATATTGCGCCCGGAATAAGAATCCTCCCCACACAGAAACGCCCTCCTGACGCAGCGGCTCATGCAATGATACACCCCCGTCTCCTCCTTCGAGACCACTGTTTTGCGTGCCTGTGTCAGGATAAAGTGAATTTTTGTTCACTTTACTCGTTTCGTCAAGGATTATTCTGTCCTGTACTTCTCCTTGAACCGGCTTATCGCCTACATCCACCATGCGGGCTTCGCCGCGGGTGTTGAGGTGGGAGAGAGATTGGTTCATTTCATTAGAAGAGTAGCGGACTATTCCTCGGCTTGCCAAGGAATCACTTTCAGGCCCTGAACACGGCTGAAATGCCGCTCATTTGCGCTCAAAAGCGAAAAGCCAAGCGAGCGGGTATGTCCGGCAATCTGGCTATCAAAATCCCCGATGCGCAAACCCCGGCTAGTGAGTTCAGCGAGCACCTTGGCGGCCTCGCGAGCCTCGTCTCTGCCAAAGGGGAAAATCGAAGCTGAGCGGAGTAAAGCCTCTACCTTTATTCGCTCGGGATCACCACCTCCGTGGTAGACGCCCGCCCAAAGCTCCATTTCCACCACCGTGCTGATGGAAAACGGGATGTTTTCGAGGTCAGGAGGTGGACGACCTCCGCGCAGCATTTCAATCGCAGCGGAAGTGTCGAGCATAAGCCCATTCATCAGAACCGAACGCGAATCCCGCTATCACCAGTCTCAATCCGATCCGGAAAACCACCTCCGATGGCACGACATTCGGCGGATGCCTCCGCCAAAGTAGGACGCTTCGGATGGATCGTGATCACGTCACCATCGTTTTCCAAATATACCTCTTCCACGTTTCTCACCCAGGCGTTGGGAAGCCGCACAGCCACGGACCGCCCCGTCTTAAACAATTTTGTTGCCTTCATTAATATATACCATGATAGATATCACGATTCAGTCAACAAGGAAAAATCCCGCCCAGCCCAGGCAGGACCTGAATCAACGATCCGTAGGAAGGAAAAATTAGGACACCCATAAATTTAGGCAACCCAAATCCGTGATCCAACGGATATTCAAGAGTGCTGATCGGGCAAGCCGTTGGCTGCCGAAAACCGGTAGTTTCCGGGCTTCGATCCATTCTTTCCTCTGCGGAAAAGCTTCTTTCGCTCCCCCGATCCCCGGAAAGCCGCCGGGGCAGCCGAAAAATCCTTCTCTTACGCGGCCATCTTCTCGCGGCGATACAGACTCTCGCAGCCACCTCTTCCCCGGAACCAGTTCTGCCCCTTCCGACGGGCGTAGGCCGCCAGCTGCCCG
>CAZDRT010000284.1:0-4104 GCA_964507815.1 uncultured Puniceicoccaceae bacterium | reverse complement strand
CAACCCGGCCACGGTGGGAGGTCTTCCGTGATTCCACGAGGCAGTCACAGAAGAGAGCAATGCCGCCGGTCGGTTGCTGTCAGCGGGATCTGACTGGGGGGGGCAATCAGGGTCGTTGCCCGTGTCGCCGGGGATCGGAGGGCAACCGTCTCCGCCCCTCCGGGGCTTCGCCGGTCAAGAGCCCACCGACCACGAATCCCCCTTTCCGGCGTATCGCGGGGGGAAACCCGCCCCTATCAACGTTTCATTCTATTGCGGATCCCCGCCCCGGAGCGCTTTCAGGACGATTCCGGATGTCAGCGTTTCCGGCAGGATCTCCGGCTTCTCCCCGCCCGGCAGGTAAACGAGGTTGACGGGCACGGCCGCCCGTCCCAGTTCCGTGAGTCGCCGGGTGATGGCGGGGTCTTCGTTCGTCCAGTCCGCCTTTAGCAGGGCGACGTTTTCCGCGCGCACGAAATCGAGCACTTTGTTGGAACCGAAGACAACCGCCTTGTTGAGGCGGCAGGTGGCGCACCAGCGGGCCGTGAAATCGACGTAGATGATCCGCCCCTCCCCGCGCAATTCCGCGACGGTTTCGGGGGACCAGGGAATCCATTTGATCTCACTCGCGCGCGGAACGCCGTACAGGAGCGATGCTCCGAGGAGGAGGGCCGCAGTCGCCATCCCCGCCCGGCGGGTTCCGCGTTTGCGGTGGGGGGCGGCGAACCGTCCGAAGATCCAGACCGACAGACCGATCCCAGTGAAGGCGAAAAGGATCGCGAGCAGGTTGTCGCCATCGACCTGTCCCGCGAGCACGTAGATCAGCCAACCGACCGTCGCGTAGAGGGGGAAGGCCATGAATTGCTTGAGGGTTTCCATCCACGCGCCGGGCTTGGGCAGCAGTTCCAGAAACTGCGGGAAGAGGCTGAGGACCATATAGGGACCGGCCAGGCCCAAGGCGATGAACGTGAAGGTGAGGAACGAGATCAGCGGTGGGAGGGTCAGGGCGCCGGCGAGAGCGGTGGCCAGGAAGGGTGCCGAGCAAGGGGTGGCGACGACCGTCGCAAGAACGCCGGACAGAAAGGAGCCCCAGGGCCCGCCGCCTTTTTCGGCGCGGCTTCCGGCTGCGGCGAGGCCGAAGCCGATTTCGAAAACCCCGCTCAGATTCAGCGCGAAAAGCAGAAGAAAGGCCGCCATGCCGAAGACGAAACCGGCCGATTGGAGCTGGAAACCCCACCCGAGTTCCGCGCCGCCGGCCCGGAGGGCGAGTAACACCCCCGCGAGAATCCAGAACGACACCAGAACCCCCGCCGTGAAGAGAAGTCCGTGGCCGACGATTTTCGCCTTGTCGTTCCCCGCCTGCTTGACGAATCCCATGATCTTCAATCCCAGCACCGGGAAGACGCACGGCATCAGGTTCAGAATCGCACCGCCGACGAACGCCAGGGCGAGCAGTCCGACGAGGCCTCCCGGAGGGGGTTCACCGGAGCCCGTTGCGGCTGAAATGCCGATTCCCCCCTCCCGGGTCCCGGCTTTTAGGGAGAGCGCTTTCCGCCCGTCGAGGGAGGGCCAGCCGTCCGGCCGGTAGAGCACGCCGGACACCGCTTCGGGAACGCTCTCCGCGTATTCGGACCGGGTCAAATTTCCCGTCAGAACCCCGTCGGCGAAGGTCCACTGTTGTTCGCCGGCGGGCGCAACAACCGGATCGACCGGAAAGAAGAAGAGGCCGGACCCGGCGTCCGGTCCGGAGGAAAGGCCTTCGACGCGCAGTTGCAGGCGGTTCTTGTCGAAACGGATCGCGGACGCGACCTCGTCATCCACGGCGGGCCAGGCCCGGCGGGTCGCCTCGAAACGCTCCCGCTCGGCGGGGTCCCCGAGGGATTCGGCACCGGTCGCCACTTCGAGGCGAGCGGCGGCTGACCCGGGGATGCAGATTTCCTCGCACATCAGCCAGTCGATTTCCGCTTCGATGGGAAAAGGCTCGCCCCCCGGCCAATTTTCCGGGACGGTGATCTCCGTGTAGAGGACCACCTCGCCGGAGTAAGTGAAATCGACCAGACCGGCGTTGCGGTAAACCTCCGGATAGGGCCAGTGGAAATCGCCGGCCCGGGCCCCTTCCGGCAGCGCCCATTTCACAAGCGGCGGCTGGCCGGTGTCGCCGGAGTTCCGCCAGTAGATGTGCCAGCCGTCGTCGATCGCAAACCGCACCCCCACCGGAAAAGTCCGGCCCGGCTCCACCTGTTCAACAGGAGTCACCAACCGCACGGCGACCTCTCCGTCGCGCACCTCGGGGCCGGAGGCACCGGAGAGGGATGCAGTGAAAAGGAGAAGGGAAAGGGCGGCGAGACGATTCATGCGGCAGACGCTACGCAATCAGCGCCGGCGGTCAAACATCGGAGAGGGAAGCGCCTCCCCCGTGGTCGCGGGGCTCGCCCCTCGATCCGAAGGTTGCGGTGGACGCGGATGACGATTCCTCCCCCGAAGAGCCTGCGGGCGACCTCCACCTGCGACTGTGTTTCATTTACAACTCACTAGAAATCAATTACTTGCCTTGCTTCTTTTTCCGCTCGGCCCATTGTAAGGTTCGAGTCCATAACAGAAACACCAAACAAGGAAAACATCATGAGCACAGCCACATCATCCGACATCCAAACATGCGCGGCCTGCAAATACTGGCAGGAAAAAACCGACTCCGAAGGCGAATGCCGCGTTCGGGCACCGCAGACGATCTCCTTCCGCGTGGACGACGAAGTCCGCTTCGAAACGAAGTTCCCGGTCACCCAATCGAGTGACTGGTGCGGCGAGTTCGAAAAGGCCTGAAGCCGCGCGGTCGCATCCATGCGATTCGCTCCCTCCATCCGGGGGAGCTTCATCCCGGGCCGAAAGACCCGGGATTTTTTTATCTTTTTTTGTTGCAATTAAGTCTCAAACACAGAGACTACCGATTCATGACAACGGTCACCGGAGCCACCCTGCGATTTCTGCCGACTCACGTTCTCGAGCCCCTGTGCGCGCCTTTCGCGAAGGATGCGGACCGGATTCTCGACTTGTATGAAATGACGAAGGCCCCGCAGCGCCAGCCCGGGCGATGTGTCCGCTGTTTCTACGATCTCTTTCAGAAGGCACCCTCGGCGAAGCGAAAGGCACTGGCCCCGTTGCGGGAGTGGATCGAGGAGAATCTGGAAATCGAAGTGCGCGCCCTCCCGGACGGGAGCGATCCCCAGACACTGGCCCTGCGTTTGAATTCCCCGGATCTGGAAACCTTCTGCCTCGACGCGATGGAGGCGGCCCGGGAGAGGAACCGGGCGAACGCTTCGCGCATCCATTTGGAAATCCGCTTCAAGGCGACCGCCGCGTAAAGTATGAACCGCGGATCCGCGCAGGAGACGGACTCATCGGAGGCGAAAGCGGTCTGGACCGAGTTTCTCCGTGCGCGGAATCTTCGCCTCACCCGACCGAGGGAGGTGGTATGGGAGGCTTCGCGGAAGATCGTGTCGCCGTTCACAGCCGAGGAACTTCTGGGCGAGGTCCGGAAAATCGACGGAATCGTCTCGCTGCCGACCGTGTACCGCAATCTTCCCCTGCTGGTGGAGGCCGGGCTGCTCCGGGAGGCACGGGTCGAGGGCGACACCCGCCACTACGCGAACGACCCGGCGGGAACGGTGGAGATGAAGCTGGTCTGCCGGGAAAGCCGCCGGGAGGAATTCATCGAAGACAACTGCCTGCGCCTGCGCATGCTCCTCCTCGCCCGCGACCGCGGCTACGCCGTCGAGCAAATCCATCTCCGGATCGAAGGTGTCCGGCGGGAGTGAGGCCATCGAAACCGCTCTTGCGCTTCGGTTCCAGGGAATTCGGAAATTTCGGGTTTGGAGAGGAACGGCGGGGGCCGTTTGGGTGCAACCACAAGTGCGTGGAGGGAAATCGTGAAACAACGCGATTTTGAAATGAGCCGATATTCCATCGGTTGAGGGAGGGCGGCTGTCCTCAGCCGCCGCATTGCGGGGAAGAGAATGGAAAGCCACGGAATAAATTCGGCGGCGCGGGAATCTTCCGGAAGTTGATCGGATCCTTCCTCCGACGTATCGCGGCGGCTGAGGACAGCCGCCCTCCCGCCTTAGTTCGGCG
>CAZDRT010000283.1:0-4109 GCA_964507815.1 uncultured Puniceicoccaceae bacterium | reverse complement strand
AAAAGTATAGGACACCGGATCGCCGGTCGGGCCGAGCAATTGCTCGCCTACGCGAAAAAGCGAGGGCAAAGCTGGTTTCGCGGAGGAGGCGGCAGCGAGAATCTGTATCGCTGCGGGAAGAAAGCTAATGAAAAACACAGACATCCAGTTTAACGCAGACGATCTTTTGAGCGCAGTCGAAGACGTGCGCGACCATGTGGCCGGAAAGCGCAAAGTGACCATGCGCACGACGCAAGTCACGTTGCCCGATCCCGCCCCGGAAATGAGCCCGGAAGACATCGTTGCCGCCCGGGAGTCGCTGAACTTGAGCCAGCCCGTTTTTGCCCGCTTGCTTAACGTGCCCACGGTGACCGCCGTGAGTTGGGAAAAAGGCCGCCGTAAGCCATCGGGAGCCGCGCTGAGGCTTTTGCAAGTCGCCCGCAAGCACCCGGAAGCCATTCTCGAAGCTTAAGCCTTTAGGTGGTTGTAAGCACTTTTTTTGACATCGTATTTCTTCGCGCAAGGCTCCGGTGGGGCCGGATGGAACGGTTTTCTTGGGATCAGAAGAGGGTGAGTTGTTTGGGTTGAGGTTGATTTTTGCGTCGGCGGTCACGGATTTCGCGATTGGTTTATCGGGCGTCCCACTCGTCGGCATGCCCAGAAACGGGAGATTTCGCGTGAGGAAAGTCGAATGAACCGGGGTCAATGGTTGGTGAAGTTCGCAGAGGAGGGGAGTCCCTTTCGTGGAATGGACGAAGAGGCCCGAGCTTTTCGAAGTCCAAAGAAAAGATTGAAGGCCGGAGACTGCTGGTTTCCGCGCCGCGCCCTCGTCCGAAACCGACGTTTCCGTTTCTGGCGCGGTCACCAGCCCCTCCGTCCAGGCCCTGAGCAACAGGGCAATCGGCCCCCGTTCCCGCGGCGGGATCCATTCGCCCTTCGGAAGCAACGAGTGAAGGGCTTCGCCAACCGCCCGGGTGAAAGGATCGGAAAGGATCGTCGCGGTTGGAGGCCCGCCTTCCGGCAGGGATGTCCCTCCTGCGAACTTGATCGAGAAAAAGGCGGTGGCACAGGGGTAGCGAACCCGGTGCCTCGCTCCCGGCGGGATCAGCAATCCCCTGCCCGATCCCAGCTCGAGGGCTTTCCCGTCGAGCACAAAACAGGCCCGCCCCTGCCGCACCCACTCCGCTTGCCAGAACGGATGCACTTCCCACAAAGACCCCGTCCACATTCGAAAAAGCCAGTCGATACCGATCCAAGGCCCGCGAACCAAGCAACTCGGCCAGCACCCGATCCTCCCCCTGCCCCCGAAACCACCGCTCACTCGTCTCCCCCAGAAATGTCTCCACCAACGAAGTTTTTCCCACCCGCCGGGCTCCGAACAACATCCAGACCCGCCCCGCCTGGACCTCCTTTGACATGCGTTGTTTTAGCAATCGAGGAATCATACTGCTGCAATTTAGCTAAATAGAAGCACTTTGAAAGCAAAATCATCATTTTTAGATGCATTCCATAAGCGTCAATCAGCGATCATAAGCGGTTTCCGGCTACGCCGGACCTCAGAAATCCAGCGGAGCTGGAGACCGCTTAGCGGCGCTTATTTACGCTTATGTTGAGACCAGAGGAAAACCGCTCCTTCTGGGTAGCTGCTGCCTCACATTGCTGGCTCTCTTCATTCCCAGCCGCTCAGCCATTGCCGCTCCCTGGAATGCACTGCGAAGCGCTCAGCAATTGGCTGAGCGGTTTGGCGTGGATTTTTTCATCCAATTGGAAGGCGCGGGTGCCGGGGTAAACGATCCAGAGTGTCTCCAGGTCGAGATCGTTAATGGCTTGCCGCATGGACTTGGTCACTTTGGGCGCATCCTGGCGTTTGAATTCGACACCGAGCCTCGTCTTTCCGGGCAGGAAAAGGTCGAGTTCCACACCGCCGTGCACCGCATAGAAATAGGCCTCGCGCGGGCGAAGCAGGGTGAGCACCTGCTCCAGCGCAAAATTTTCCCACGACGCCCCGAGCTTCGGATTTCGCAGAAGATCCCGCTCCTCTTCGATCCCCATCAGCGCGTGAAAGATGCCTGTGTCCCGGAAATACAACTTCGGGCTTTTGACCAGACGCTTCTTCACATTCATGAACCATGGATGAAGTTGCCGGATCATGAGGGTTTGCTCCAGCGCATCCATGTAGCTGCGCGCGGTGTTGGGAGCAACCCCGAGCGAGCCTGCCACCTCGGTGCTTTTCCAGTTTTGCCCGTTGTAATGGGCAATCATCGACCAGAAACGTCCCATCGTAACAGGCGACATGCCAAAGCCTAACTTGGCCAGATCCCGTTCGAGAAAGGTGCGGATGAAGTCCTCGCGCCAACGATAGCTGTCGGCATCGTTCTCGGCCAAGAAGGATCGCGGAAACCCACCGCGCAGCCAAAGCTGAGTGAGTGAACCCGTGCCCGTCTCCTCCAAGCTGAATCCGGTCATGTGGATCTGTTCGACCCGGCCTGCCAGCGACTCGGCGGATTGGCGAGACAACTCCGGCGAAGCACTGCCCAGGATTAAAAACTGCGCTGGCTGCCCGATCCGGTCTGCAAGAACTCTTAACACCGGGAAAACACCGGGTTGCCGTTGCGCCTCATCAATCACCACCAGTCCTTTCAGCCCTTCCAGAGCTGTCATGGGATTGGCCAACAAATCTGCGACAAAGGGATCCTCCAAATCAAAGTAATTGGCGGAATCCACCGCCACGAACTCGCGGGCCAGCGTGGTCTTCCCCGTCTGACGCGCTCCAAGCAGAGCCACGATAGGACTCCTTTTCAGTGCTTGTCGAACCCGATCATGGTAAGCCTTGCGCTCAATCATCTATGAAATCTTGCAGTGCGAATGCAAGATTTCAAGGATTTAAACCGCGCAAGTGTTCCCTCTTACCAACTCCCTCCCTACCACGCGACCCGGCAACGGCGTCAGTTGCCGGCGGTAGGAGCGATTTGTTTCCCGGATTCCACCCGGCGGCGATAGACGAGTGGACCGATTCCGTAAATGCGTTTGAAAAAGCGGGAGAATCCGAAGGCGTCTGGAAATGCGAGCTGTGTGGCGATTTCTGCGACCGAGCGGTCTCCATAGGCGAGGAGTCCGGCGGCCCGGCGGGCCAGTTCCCGGTCAATCGCCGCTTTCAGCGTGACGCCTTGGCGTTGCCGATAGGCGGAAGAAAGATGGTTGGGGGAAAAGCCGAGCACCTTCGCGCATTCCTTCACCGACCGGGGCGGCGGAACGTGCTGCTCGAGGAGTTCGCGGGCCTTCCGCGCCGCGCCCTCGTCCGAAACCGACGTTTCCGTTTCGGGCGCGGTCGCCAGCCCCTCCGTCCAGGCTCTGAGCAACAGGGCAATCGGCCCCCGTTCCCGCGGCGGGATCCATTCGCCCTCCGGAAGCAGGGAGTGAAGGGCTTCGCCAACCGCCCGGGTGAAAGGATCGGAAAGGATCGTCGCGGTTGGAGGCCCGCCTTCCGGCAGGGATGTCCCTCCTGCGAACTTGATCGAGAAAAAGGCGGTGGCACAGGGGTAGCGAACCCGGTGCCTCGCTCCCGGCGGGATCAGCAATCCCCTGCCCGATCCCAGCTCGAGGGCTTTCCCGTCGAGCACAAAACAGGCCCGCCCCTGCCGCACCCACTCCGCTTGCCAGAACGGATGCGCATGCGGCGCGACCCGGTCGTTCCTCCGGGCACTCCCTTTGCGGTGATAGAGGATGGTCGTCATCTCAGCTTCGAATCGTTGATTTTGATATTAAAGAGAGCATTTCCGCTATTCATTTCTTCCATTTTATCAACTACAGTCTTCCTATGGCGACAAAAATGGTTCAACCCCCGCTCGAAATCGTCCCTGATGGGACGCCTGATTCCCAACGCATTGCGATTCTCTCCGAACCCGGCAAGCTGGAGCTGCGCTCCGCGAAGATCCCCGAACCGGGACCCGACGAGATTCGGATCCGGATCAAGTGGGTCGGTATCTGCGGTTCGGACGTGGAGGCCTTCCGCGGCACTCGCCAACCGGAGTTCATGGCCTTCCCCACCCGGCTCGGGCATGAGGTGGCGGGGACCATCGAGAAAGTGGGGGCCAATGTGCTCGGTCTGCGAGAGGGACAGACGGTCACCT
>CAZDRT010000282.1:0-4114 GCA_964507815.1 uncultured Puniceicoccaceae bacterium | reverse complement strand
GGTGTGTTTACGGAAGAATCGCGCACGCTGGAAATCCTTGCGGCGAGATCCAAATATTTCGAGAAAAATTTCCCGGCGGAATCTGAAAACGACCTGGAGAGGAACGGCGACAGTCGTTTCTACGAATCAGCGAAAGCAGCCCGGAATCCAGCCAAGTTCCGTCGAAATCGCTGTCCCTACGTCGCTCTGCGCTGTCCGAGCGTCCGTCTACGTTCTCCGAGCATCTCGAGCTTCGCAGTACACCTGGCAGCACAGGTCGAGCTATGCAGGGCGCGGCGCGCTTCCGCTCCGGCTTTATCGTTAATTTCCGCCTTGTAGAGGAACGGCGACAGCCGTTTCTAAATCTCACCGACCGGATTCGTATCGCCCTGGGTTGCCGATGTCGCCGCCGGTTGAGACGACCGTCCCCGCTGCGTCGTCGATCTCCGCCGGGATCCAGAGCCCGGCCTGGTCCGTCCCAAGCACGTCGGGGGAGGACGGGATCGCGCTCGCGCCCTTCGTGCGGGGGCAGCCGGGGATGATTGTATCCCCGTAGGTCAGGCGGTCGACGAGCACCCCCTCCGCGTCGAACAGGTAAATGGCGTCCTCCCGGCCGATGTTCTTGCCGTCCGGATTCCCGAGATCCCCGATGACGACCACATCCCCGGGCAGCGACCATGCCGCGCGGAATTCCTCCGCCCCGGCTTCGGTGATGATGGCGGATTGGCCCGGCGCAAGAGTGCCGCCCGCGTCGAGGAGGAAATGACCGGGCTCGCCGCGGTCGTCGTCGAGACTCCACCCGCTCAGGTCCACGGGACGGTCGCCGAGATTGGTCACCTCGATGAACTCGCCGTCGGACCCTGAATACATCCACTCGGTGATGCGGAGATCGGCGAAAACGACTTGGGTTGCGGCGAGAACGCCGGAGAGGGTTAGGAGGGTCTTGGTCATGGGTTTTTGGTGTTGGTTTGTAGAGAGTGATTGAATGGAAAACGCGGCACCGTCATTCGCCGGTGGGCGGGTTACCGCCGGTGCCCGGATCCCCGCTCCCGGGGACGAATTCGGAGAGTTGGTAGGCGCGAATCCGAAGACCGCCCCGTCCGTCCGGAGGGAGCAGGAGGATGAGGTTGCGGTGATTGGGGTAAAACGTCCAGCGGTTCTGCAGGACCTTGCGCAGGGTGTCGGCGTTGCGGATGGCCAGGCCGACCAGGAGGGGATCCCCCAGTTTGCCGGCGAGGGGGATCGGGCCGGTCAACCCCGGGGGGAGATTGATTTCGGAGATATCGAAAACCCCGATCAGCGGCACATTGGTGAAGTTCAGGAAGGAGACCGTGTCGGGCGGCAGGGCTTCGGGGGAATCTTCGATGAATTCGAGGCGGAATTCGTAGCCCGCCTCGGCGGCCACCGCATCCGGCGGAAGGACAAAGAGCAGAAACGGCCCCCGGCCCTCCGGGGCGGCGGCCCGGGCGACCTCCTCCCATTCCGGTTCCGCTTCGGTGCCCGCTTGCCGGAAAAGGGCGAAAGCGGGCGGCCCCTCGTAGGAATAGGTCCGGATCGATCGCTCGAAGGGACGGAACCGCAGTGGGGCGAATTCGCCCTCTTCAGTCCGGTAAAAAAGTCCCCTGGGGGTCCGGCTGATGACCGGATAGGTCCGGAAGTCAAAGCGGACGATCTCCACTTCCGGGTCCGTGCTCACAGAAGTCTGCGCGGAGGCGAACGGCGCGCCCAGCGCGATGAGGAGAAGAAGTGCGCACCGCAGCCCATCCCGTAGGGCCGTCGCTAGCCGACGCGCCGCTCGCTGTAGAGGAACGACGACAGTCGTTTCTTCGAAGGACCGCGCCGCTCCCGCTGTAGAGGAACGACGACAGTCGTTTCTAAGGGAATCGCCGCAAAGAGGCGCAGAATTCGCAAAAAAACCAACTGTAGAGGAACGGCGAAAGCCGTTTCTAAACCCGTTTCGCAATGATCTCTGAATAACTACCATAATACTCTGCCCCCTGTCCCCTGACTCCTGCTTCCTGCCCCCTGCCTCCTGCTCCCACTCACTCAATAAAGCGAAAATCCACCACCCGGAAGGCCCGCCCGAACCGCTCATTGACGGGCGAGAGGCCGACCGTATCGAGCGGTCCGTCGGACACCGGATCGACGTAGCGGGCCAGCCGGACGATCCGGGCTTCAGCGATTGCGGTCACAGAACCGCCGTCTCCTTCGCGGGTGGCGAGAACGCGGACGCGGAACATGTCGGATCGGTGGGTGAGCACCGGCGCCAGGGCCTCCAGCAGATCGCCCTGGGTGAGGTGCTGGGCGGCGGCGGCCGGAATTCCTTCGTTGATTTTCCGTGGTGAACCGCCGTCGTTGATTTCCGCCGCGTCGATGGCTGCGGCGAGGATTCCCTCGTCTAGGAACTCGGCCACGGAGCGGAAGGGACCGATGGTGGACTGTCGGTCGCGTATGCCTTCGACAATCTCTCCGGCGAGGGCTGCGATCACGGCTTGGCCGTCCTCGCCCGGACCGACCGCGCGGAAGGCCTGTGAGTAAAAGGTCGCCTTCTTCGCCGGTTCGCTCAGGTCGCCGCCGAGGAGTGCTGCGTCGTCCCGGAAGGGCGCGCCTTCCGCCGGGGGCCGCCCGGCGTGGAAGGGACGGCGGAAAAAGACGCGCTCGAGGGGAAAAGCGGCATCGTCCCGGTCCTTCCAGTCGGGCAGGTTGTTGGTCAGGAGCGCTTCCCAGGCCGGAACGGAGAGGGAATTGATGTTGAATGCGCCCTCGATCACCGTTGCGGCGGCCAAGTCGGGGTGCCGGGCGAGGTCTTCGGCGTCGAGCCCGTCGAGTCCGGCCTCCGCGAGGTGATCGGGCAGGAGCCGCAGGCGGGTGTTGGGGAAGGGCGGGGGCGTTCCGGAGCCGTCCCAGTCCCACGAATCGGAGGGGCTCACCCCGGAGAAAAGCGTCTCGTCGAACCACCGGTTGCCGCCGCCCGAATCGGGCGATCCGATCCAGAACGGGCGCTTGCCGTCCGCGGGCATCTGGCGGAGCGCCGCCGCCGAGACCGGCCCGCGGTTCGGAAAATCGAAGAGCTGAAAGGACGCGTGCCGGTCCTGGCCGGTGTTGAACTGGTCGTCCCAGAACGGGTTCGGTGAATCGTCGATCCCCGAAAACTCCGTCGTCTCGAACTGGGCGGCGCGGGGGTTGGCGGTGATCAAAAAGAGGTCGCGGATCTCCGGGTCGGCGAAGTCGATGACCGGGTTCCGCAGATCCACCTTTTCGGCCAGTTTTTCGAGGACCGCCGGGTCGTCCGCGTTGAGCCGGAAGTAGTAGGCGAAACGGTAGGCCGAGCGGTTGTAGAACTTGCTCTGCCTCCGGTGGTATTCCTCTCCGCTCAGGATGAAATCAAAAGGCTCGAACGGAATGTTCCGGAACTCGACGACGGTCGGACCGGGGTAATTCTCCGGGCGGGTCTTCTTTTTCAGATCGCCCTGGTAGCGCTTGACGACCAGGTTCAAGGAGGTTCCCGCCGGATTGCCCGCCGCATCCACGCTCTCGATGAGGATTTCGTCGCTTGGCCCGTAGGATTTGTCGGGATCGACGGTGTCGGGGCGTCTCCACGCGTTTTCGAACCACCAGGTGTTGGGGGCGGTGTTGGTCAGGAGACGGGAGTGTCCGTCGGCCTCGGTGTCCTCGTCCGGGTCCATCAAGTGGTACACCTCGCCGGGTTCGAGGTATGCCTGGCGGCGGCGATTGAAACGCGAGGTTTCGAGGTCGAGAAGGGCCGTCAGACCGGTCTCGTTCGGATTGTTTTTCGTATTGGAATTTCGGATCGCCGGGAAGGGATCCATCGGGACCGTAAACGAGGCTTTCGGGTTGCCGGTGGTTGCGTCGAGGTTCGAGACCCGCAGGTCGGGCAGGCCGGTCGCGTTGATCACGAAGACGCCGTTCCCCCGCGAGTCCTCGCGGTTGTAGAGCCGGTTAAACGCGTCGAGCGGAAATCCGTACGGATTCCAGAGCTGGAAACCGGCGTGGTAGCGGAGCCGGTGCTGGCCGTCGCGCCCTTCGTTGAAAAGGCCGATGTAGATCTTCATCTCCGTCAGGAGAGGGACGAGCGAGCGCACCCAGTCGCCCTCGCCCGGGGCGTTGGATGCGC
>CAZDRT010000281.1:0-4130 GCA_964507815.1 uncultured Puniceicoccaceae bacterium | reverse complement strand
TGCGCCGGGGTCCCGATGAGAACCTGCTCAACGTTGTCGCGAACATTGTCGCCGACAGTGGCGTTCGTCGCCGGGTTGGCCGGATCGAGCACAAAAGGCTGGTATTCGTCGCCGCTCGGATCCTCAATCCGCAGATCGAGGTCGTTGACAAGAACGGATGTCGGATCGTCCAGATCGGTCTTCGCGGTGCCGGGAAGATCCGTCCAGGAAAGAGTCGCCCGAATCGGGCTGCTGCCGTCCCAGGTAAACGGGTAGGTGATCGTTTCCCCGTCGGAGAGGGAGTCCTCGACCAGGAAAAAGGCACCCGGCTCGTCGTCATGGGCGCTGATGTGGTCGGCGGCCGCTTTCGTATTCATCAGGCCCCAGCCATTCACGTAATCGGGACCGGGCCGGCCGATATCGTCGGCGGTGTGGATAATCAGCCCCTTCAACGTCGCGGCTCGCATGTTCGAGCCACCAAACAGGTTGCGGTAGTGCTCGATCAGCAGCAAGGCCGAGCCCGCCGCATTCGGCGACGACATGCTGGTCCCGGTAAAGCTCGAGTAGGCGGAGATGCTCCCCGCCGTTGGGGAGATCAAGCCGACTCCATTGGCGACGATGTCCGGCTTGATCCGGCCGTCGTCCGTCGGCCCCCAGCCGCTGAAACTCGACATGGTCGCGCTTCCCGTGCTCCGGAATCCCCCGCTGACGGCGTCGTTCACCGCTCCGACGGTCATGATGTTCTTGGCGTTTCCCCTCGTGCCGATCGTGTCGAATCCCCCGTTGTCAAATCCGTCGGACAACGGATCTGAGTTCGCATCGTAAGTCTTGGTCTGCCAGCCACCGTCCCAGTAGGCGAAGGTCGTTCCGTTGCCCGGGGCGGAATCGTTGCGATCATTTCCCGCCGATTTGAAGGGAAGGAAGTAAGGGGCCGCATGGCAGATGGAGTCCCAGTCGCGCGCCCTTGACGAATACTGACCAAATCCCTCATCTTCGCGCGCGGGCCAATCGCCAAACCAATGCGGACCATCCAACAATCCGGACCAGTCTCCGGACGCCCATCCCGTAATCAATCCATAAGAATGGTTGGAGACATTCACGAGGGACGCATCCGACGCCTCCCCGGCGGCATCAGCGACCATTTCCGCCTCGGCGTCGGTCCAGTCGTAAGAGTGGATGATCACCTCCGGAGCCATTCCCAAAGCGGTCGAGTTGACTCCCTCCGCGCCGATGGTGCCGGCCACATGCGTGGCATGGTTGCTGTTGCCCGCTCCGTCCTGGACGATCACCCGGGCCGGCGAAAGAAATTCCTGATGGTCGTCCCGGACCGCGCCGCCGTCCCACACGCCGACAACCAACCCGTCACCGGAAACATTGTAGGGTGCCACATTCCTCACCTGATCCGCGGCCGTGGAGATCGCCGCGTTCACATTGTGGGTCGTCAGGTACAGCGGTCTCCCGTCCGGATCCAGCCCCACCAATTCAAAAAACCTGCCCTCGGCGGAGACACCGCGGATCACCCAGTTCCTCGCCCGAGCCTCGGCAACCGCCCTCTGGCGCCTCTCCCTCGATTTCTCATAAAGGGCGACCACCGTGCGTTCCCGGGACTCCTCGTTCCGCAGGTCGATGACCGTCGCCTCTTCAACCCCCTGAGCCGACCCGACGGCGGGCCCGATCAACCCGACAACCAACACTAACACCCAAAACCGACCGCTTGAAAACAACTTATTCATGAACCAAATTTTTTAAATAAAATGCCATCGGTTTTCGACCCAGTCAAACGTCAATTCAACGACAAGGGTGTAACCGCAGGTGCGTGGAGGGAATATCGAAATTTATTCGGGGCCTGAAGGCCGCCGGCCACGGTGAAGAGCCTGTAGGCTGCGGGCCTTTTCGTGGGGCATGCCTTTAGGCTTGTCCGGGATCGCCAAGGCGCGGTGGGTCTTTTTTGAACCACCCTCCCGCTGAGCGGGATAGAGGGCACGGAGGTCACCGAGGATGGGAGTGAGGGTGATTCAGGAATGTACCTTTTCTTGGATTTGGTTAGATGGAGTTTGGGATAAAAGTTTGAAACACGCCGAACACAAACCTCTGTGTCCTCTGTGTGCTCGAGCGACGAAGGAGCGGGTGGTTGAATTGAACCTCTTTCCCCGCCGTGGAGGGATCCGATGATCAAATCGCACTGATTCCACTCTGACGCCGCGGGACAAGTGTCCCACCTCCTTAGGGTGGCGGAAGACCTTCCGGTTTTACTCCCCCTTGCGATAACAACCAGGCCACGGAGAGAGGGCTCGGTCTGATTGTGGGGCATGGCTTCAGCCTTGCCCGGCATCCACCGGGCGGTCCCCGCCGGAGTCGCGGCCCCCCGGAGGACCGACCGCAGCCGCGCCACCGATCCCACCGGGGCCTTCCCGCTTCGCTCTTCCTTCTTCGCTCTTCGAGCTACGCAGGACACGTCGAGCTTCTTCTTCTATGACTGCCTTCTCGAATCACGGGAGGCCTTCCACCGTAGCCGGTTTGCTTCAGCGCCCGGTTTTCGCATCGGAAGGAAATGTTCCGGATCGCCGCGGAGGTTCAGCGTGAACGTGAAATTCCGGGCTTTCGAAAGTGGGCGCTGAAGCAACCCACCTACTTTGGCCGCCCAATTATGCAGTCTCAGCCCGCTGAAAGCAGCCCACTGCAGACACTGCTACGCAGGACAAGACGCAGGACAAGGAAGCCCGCCTGCCACGGAAGAGGGGCTTAATCCATGGTCACTTCCAGGCGGAGGAAGCGGCCTTCCCCGACCGCCGCCGCCTCGAGATCGGTCACGGTGATTTCGCGGACGGCCCCGCCCGGATCGTCCACCGTCGAACGACCGGCGACCGGCTGCATCGGACCCCCGTCCACGCTCCGGGCGATCGTCGTCCAGCCGAACAAATCCGTCGAGGAGCGGACTTCCACGGTGATCCCGGCCAGTGCCTCGTCCAGGCGGAAAGTGAACGTCTGCCGCTCCTCCGGCGTGAGGTCATGCTCCGGCATACCATCGGTTCCCCCAACGGTCGGATCCATGCCGAGGGCGAATTCGATCAGGTTCGGAATACCGTCATCGTCGTAGTCCGCCGCCGGACCGGTGCGGGAACCATCGGCGATTTCACCCGGCGTGAAGTGGTCGCCCTGCCAGTCGTCCCACGTCGTCCCGCCGGGCTGGATCCCGAAATCGACGTCGGAGACCGTTTCCCCGGCGACCACGGAGACGATCCACGTGCCCGGCAAGGGATCCCGGCCCATCGCGAGGATGGCTTCCCCGAGGGCGAACATGTCCACCCGGGGGAAGTTCAGACCGGTGTTGGTCACATTGTCGTCCTCGTCGTCCCCGTCGTTGATGGTGACCGCCGTATTGCGGAGAAGATTCACAAATTCCGCCTGGGTCAGACGCCGTCCCAATTCCCGGTGAGCCAGTTGCTGGGCGAGGACGCCCACGCCGGCGACCAGAGGAGAGGCCATCGAGGTGCCGGTGAAATTGGTGGTGCCCCCGCCCAGGCCGCCGCCGAACGCCCACGCGCCGGGCGCGAAGACGGTCGTGAGCGTTACGTGCCGTTGGCTGAAGGGGGTGATCCGGTCGGTATCAATCGTATTGGCGCGTGCGCCGTCGCCCCAGGTCACGGAACCGCTCCGGAAGGCGTCAAAGACCGCCCCGATCGAGAGCGAATTCGGATCGGCGGAGGGATAGGCGACTCCCTGGGCGCTTTGCTTTCCAAAGAAGCTGTTCCCCGAGGCGGAGACCACCAAACAGTCCTGGGCCGCGATGGCCGCGATCTCGTCGTCAATACCATACAAGGACTGTACGCTCGAGTGATTCTCCGTGTCGCCCAGCGACATGTTGATCGAAGCGATTTGATAATTTCCGACATTGTTGTTCACCCATTGGAGAGCGCCCTCGGTCATCCCGAAATGTCCCGAACCATCGTCGGCGAAGACTTTGAGGTTGATGATATCCGCAGCGGGTGCCACCCCGAGCATGTCCGCCCGCGAGGCCGCCGCCACCGAAGCCACGTTCGTGCCGTGCGCGCTACCCACGGCGGAAGCGTCGGAATCATTGTTCCCATAATCATGTTGGAAAACGACGCGGTCCGCCACCCCGTCTCCGTTGGAATCGGGTCCGAAGGCGT
>CAZDRT010000280.1:0-4136 GCA_964507815.1 uncultured Puniceicoccaceae bacterium | reverse complement strand
AATCGAGCCGGAAACGGCCCATCCGGCCCCATCCCCTGGAAGGTGCGGATTGGGAAGGACTGAACGTTTTCCCGAAAACGCACACGTGAGGCCGGTCCATTTTCGACCACGGTGCGGGGGGCTTTGGAACGAATTCCCCGGCTCTTGTGGCCGCATGGTGCCATCCCACCTTAACGCCCCTTCAGTGATCCTGCATCGGCGGCGCGCGCCCGCAAGGGCGCAACCACAACCAGTGGCACTTGTGGTTACACCCTTTCCACCGCGCCGGTGAATTCGAGTCTCGCACTCCCCCCCTCCCCCGCGCTACAAATCCCCTCATGGAAACCCTGAACGTTGAATTGGACGACCGCTCCTACCCGATCCGCATCGGCACCGAATTGTTTGAAACGCTTGTCGAAAGCATTCATCTGAATCAACAAAGACGCTCGGGCCGGAGCTGCGTCGTCGTTGTTGACGAAGGAGTCGCCCGGACCCATGGAGCACTCATCGACGAGGTTTTTCCGGATCTGCCCCGCTGGACGATGCCGTCGGGGGAATGGTCCAAATCCCTCACCCGGGCGGAGGAACTGCTGCAGTTCCTGGCCGGATGCAACCTCGACCGGTCCTCCTTTCTGATCGCCATTGGCGGGGGGGTCCTCGGCGATCTCTGCGGATTCTGCGCTTCGGTCTTTCTGCGGGGGATCAACTACTACCAGATCCCGACCACCCTTCTGGCCATGGTCGATAGTTCGGTCGGGGGCAAGACCGGCGTCAACCTGCCAGCCGGAAAGAACCTCGTCGGCGCGTTCCTGCAACCCCGGGGGGTGGCGGTCTGGCTGCCGTTTCTCGAATCGCTGCCGGGAAGAGAATTTGCCGCGGGCATGGCCGAGGTCGTGAAGTACGGACTCCTCGCCGACGAAGACCTTTTCCATCTTCTCGAGAAGAGCGGTTCCGTCCGCGCCGACTCCCCCGTTCTGGAGACGATCATCGCCCGCTGTTGCCGAATCAAGGCTTCCGTTGTCGCGACCGACGAGCGGGAGGAAGCGCCGGAGGGAGGGCGAGCCCTGCTCAACCTCGGCCATACTTTCGGCCACGCCATCGAGGCCACCGCCGGCTACGGCGAGTACCTCCACGGGGAGGCGGTCGCGATCGGCTTGATGATGGCCGCACGCTTTTCGGAAGAGAACGGCTTCGTCGAGGGGAAAACCGTCGCGCGCTTGCGCCAGATGCTCTCCGACAACGGCCTGCCCGTCAGCTTGCGCTCCTCCCTGGACACGGACAAACTTCTCGAAAGCATGGGCCGCGACAAAAAAGTCCGGGAGGGCAAGCTCCGGCTCGTAGTTCTCGACCGGATCGGAGCGGCCCGGGTGCAGGAGGTCGCCGACTCCTTCCAAATCCGCGAACTCTGGCGGGAATTCGGCGGAACCGGCGGACATTGAGCGGAGACGGAAGCCTCCTTCTTCCGTGGCCGGCAGCCTCTCGTGTCCCGCGGCGTGTCCTGCGAAGCTCGGGGAGCGAAAAAGGAAGCTCTCCGAGCGGAAGCGGGAAGACCCCGGTGAGCATCGCGGCTGAGGGGTAGCTAATCAACCGCCGGATGACGGCATCGCCATTGCGGAGCCGGTCGCCATCCCGGGCAAGGCTAAAGCCATGCCCCACGAAAAGGCAGGCGCTCCCACTCAGCCGACCCGCACCGCCAGCCTGAAGGCCGCCGACCACGGGAGAGGGGGCTGAAATCCGCCCGTTCAGTGCGCACCACGGAAAAAAATTCCTTATCAAGAAAATTCGGAATTCTTCAATCGTCAGCCCTCGCAGTTAAATTTATTTACCTTCCGTTGTCAGGAGATTAGCCTCCCTTTTCGAAAGAAGGCATTTCCCCTGTTCCCGTTCCGTCCGAAACTTCGACTGATTCCACCAGTCCCCGCGCATCCGTTTCTTACCGCTCTCAACAACCAAAAATAATCCCATCATGAAAACTCGATTCTCTCCCTTTATCGGTATTTTTATTGTCTCGATCCTCTTCAGCCACCCGGGTTGGGCCCAGAATCAAGACGTAATCCGCAACGGCGATTTTTCCGAGGTCCTCTATTATTGGGGGTTCAATCCGGCTTTCGGAGACGCCCTCCCGTATGATCCCGACGAACAGGCGGTGATATTGACAGACTGGCTGCCCGATGGCAGCTATTTCGACGGAAGCATGGTGGTTTTCCAGCCCCTGAATGTGTCTTTGACTCCCGGCGAAGCACTAACGGTGTCGATCGATGCGAAGCGTTCCTATGACTGGGTTCCGGAGGGAGAGACCGTGGTGGTTTCGCTCGAATACATTGATCAAAGCGGGGACTTCTGGTTGACGGGCAAGCAGAGGGCGTCGAGATCGTCCAATGGACCAACAGTGCTGTGGAAATCAGGCTGGCCGATCCCTCCACCGGAGGAAAGATCCTCCTGACGACCGAGCAAGGAGTGTCCATTTGGCAGCAACGGTACGTCCGGCTTACCAGCCCTCATTTTACGGCCCACCTTCGCTCCTCTGCGAGCGGGGTGATGGAATTCGGACCCGTAAGCTCATTCTTCCCCGCAGTGGCCGGACAGGAAGTCCGGGCGGCGATCTTTGTGCGTTTCTTCAACGATTACTCTCCGACCGGGGTAATCGCCTTCTCCTTTGCCGACGGGTCCATCGACGGAACCTTCGGTTACCCGGCAACCTCCGAACCGGGCGGGACCTTCGTAAGCGTACAGACCGGAACCGATTGGGCACCGGGCCCGCACACGGTGGAAATCGAGGTTTCCGACGGAGAAAGCCTGCCCAAAATTCTCGAATTTCCGATCCTGATCAAGGAGGTCGGCACGTTTACTCTGTTCCACGCCGAAGAAAACCTGCACGGCCAGTCATTTGTGAAACAGGGCGTTTATAACTTGGGCTTCGAAATCCTGGATCCAGAGGGAAACCCGGACTATGAATTATCCGGGTACTCCACTCCGAACCTCCCGGTTTCTTATTCGAGTTCGTCTCCCCAGGATATCGAAGTTTTCGAGGAACCGGGCATCTGGGGGGGGCTCCTTTTACTCGTTCATGATTCGGCGAGCAGTGCGACAATCAGGGCGACTCTGCCCGATGGGTCCACGCATGATTTCGCGGTTTCGGCCGCCATTCCCAGTTCGCCGAGGATCACCAACGCCTATTTCTGGCGGAACCCGATGAGCAATCTTCCGGGCTACGGACTCGATCCCAGGGAAAACCAAAATGCCTTTGTTCTGGAGGCCACCGACTCTTTTACCGGCAGCCGGGGGATTTCTTTTCCCAACGGATTCGCCCGGGAGGGAGGAGATTTTATCGGCAGCGGTAGCACGCATGGATACAGTTTTTATGCCGGGGAGCAGGTCTTACCCGGAAAGTACTTGTGGAGCGCTGGCGGAACCGTTGACGGAGAGCGCGTCTCGGCACCGGGTTTGCTCACGGTGTACAACGACCCGGCCACCGGACTGATTTCCGGTCGCGTGACGAATTTTGTGCCCGGCCATGACCACAGTCTGTACGGTATAATCGAACTTTACCACGAAGACGAAGAGCTGGCCATGGCCATGAATATCTACAGCGATAGCATCGACGAATATTCGTTGGCCCGGGTTCCTCCCGGACGGTACAAAGTGAGATGGCTTCCGGACCCCCCCAGCCTTCCGCAATGGTATCCCAATGCCTCCGGCTTCGCGGAAGCGGAAGTCATCGAGGTAACGGCCGGCAGCACCCATGAGGGCATTGATTTCCTGCTTTCGCCACCCGTCCCCGCACTGACCCCTCCGGTTTTTCAAGCCCCCCCGGCCTTCGATCCGGCGAGCGGAGAGTTTTCCATCCAGATTGAAGCCGACGATAATACGCCCTACGCGTTGGAACGGTCGTACACGTTGCGGGAAAACAGTTGGGTGGAGGTTGACAGGGCCTGGGGTTGGAATGGAAGTGCCGAACTGACCGACTCGGAAGCCCGTGAACCGAACGCTTTCTACCGGGTTCGCCAACTGTGAGGCTTGGCTTTCGCGGGGCAGGGACAGGCGTAACCACAAGTGCGTGGAATAATGAAAGGGATTTTTCCCAATTTCCAGTGATCTGCCGACACAAGGGAATGTCTTTTCCGCCAAGCCGCTTCGGGTTGGACGACTGAAGTCAT
>CAZDRT010000279.1:0-4161 GCA_964507815.1 uncultured Puniceicoccaceae bacterium | reverse complement strand
CCCGCTCGGGCGGCACCTCGGCCAGGATATGGAAATGGTTGTCCATCACCGCGTAAGTGATCACCCGCACCCCGGAAAACCCGGCCACCTGCCGGATCAGCTTCCGCAGGTACTCTTTCTCCGGCAGCCCGAACCACTTCTCCCCGTTCACCGTCCGGCTCATCAAGTGGTAGTATGCCCGAACCCCTTCTCCGATCTTGATCCTCAATTTATGTCGTCGTTTTTTCATGTTCATTTGTAATTTTACCTTTCCTAAGGAAGGTCGGAGAATCTCAGAAAATTTCCGATGGCTCAAGCAAAAAGTTGTCTGGTTACTAAAAAAGTTCCAACCCCTGAGTTGTAAATCTTTTAATTGTCTGGTTACCAAAAAGTTTGAATTGCGTTCCGGGGACTTTTCACGTTTCAATCCATCAATATGGTCATTTTCATTCCGAATGAGGCCGGGGCGGGAGACCCGCGGTGTGCCACCACCCCCGATGTCGTCCGCCGCCTTCTTTCGCTTTCCCCCACCCCCGAGATCCGCGTCGAGAAAAACCTCGGCGCTGCGGCGGGCTTTCCCGACCGCCTTTTCGAAGAGGCCGGAGCGGCGGTGGCGGATTCCCGGGAGGCAGGTCTGGCGGTCGCCGATCTCGTTCTCCGGGTGAGCGCGCCGAAGGCGGAGGAGTTGGAGTCCTACCGCCGGGGAAGCCTGTCCGTGAGCCTCCTCGACCCCTTCAACAACCGTGGGTTGCTCGACGATTTCGCCAAGGCCGGCGTTGATGCGATCAGCCTGGAGATGATTCCCCGCACCACGCTCGCACAGAGGATGGATGTTCTCAGCTCGCAGGCGAACCTCGCCGGATACTCGGCGGTCGTGGTCGCCGCGCGCGAGTTGGGGAAAGTCCTGCCCATGATGATGACCCCGGCCGGGACGATCTCACCGGCGCGGTTCTTCGTCGTCGGGGTCGGCGTCGCCGGACTGCAGGCGATCGCCACGGCGAAGCGGCTCGGTGCCCGCGTCGAGGCCTTCGACACCCGTCCGGTGGTCGAGGAGCAGGTGAAATCGCTCGGGGCGAAGTTTCTCAAGATCGATCTCGGGGAAACCGGGCAGACCGACCAGGGCTACGCGAAGGAATTGACGCCGGAGCAGATCGAACTCCAGCGCAAGGGTATGGCCAAAGCCTGCGCCTCCGCCGATGTCGTGATCACCACGGCCAAGCTCTTCGGCAGACCCGCCCCGAAAATCATCACCCGGGAAATGGTGGCGGGCATGCGGCCCGGCGCGGTCATCGTCGATCTCGCCGCCGAGACCGGCGGCAACGTCGAGGGGACGATCCCGGGGGAAACGCTCGAAACGGACGACGGCGTCCGCATCGTCGGCACCCGCTGCCTCGAGGGCACGGTCGTCCGGGACGCCTCCGAAATGCTCGCTTCGAATCTCTTCGGGCTGGTCGATCACTTTTTCGACAAGGAAACCGGCGGCTTCGGATACCGGGAGGGCGACGAGATTCTCGACGGCTGCCTCCTGGTGCGGGACGGGGCCGTCGTCCACGAAAAGTTCGCGCAAAAGGAATAACCCGCCATGGACCTCGTATTACTTATTTTCATCTTCGTCCTCGCGGCGTTTCTCGGCTTCGAGCTGATCGCGAAGGTTCCCTCGCAATTGCACACTCCGCTGATGTCGGGCTCGAACGCGATTTCGGGCATCACCATCGTCGGAGCGATCATCGCGACCGGGCTGACGGACTCCCCCTTCGGCCGCACGCTCGGCTTCATCGCCCTGGTGCTGGCCACCATCAACGTCGTGGGCGGCTATTTGGTCACGGACCGGATGCTCGCCATGTTCAGGAAGAAAGGAAAGGATTCCAAATGAGCGCGGCCCTTCTCAACATCTCCTACATCGTCGCGGCGGTCCTCTTCATTTTCGGGATCAAGATGCTCGGGTCGGCGGCCACCGCCCGCCGGGGCAATCTCATCTCCGCCGTCGGGATGCTGCTCGCCATCGCGGTGACCCTGCTCAAGTCCGGGATGGACTACCAGTGGGTCCTGATCGGTCTCGGAATCGGTGCCGTTGTCGGGGCGGTCTGGGCCCGTTGGGTGAAGATGACGGGCATGCCCGAGCTGGTCGCCCTTTTCAACGGCTTCGGCGGCCTCGCCTCGGTTTTCGTCGCGTGGGCGGAATTCCAGAAGTATTACACCGCGGGCGGAATCAGCGGAGAGGCGAACGCCGGCTTCATCGCCGCCGTGATCGCCGCCGCGGTCTGGATCGGCACCCTGACCTTCTCGGGCAGTCTCGTCGCCTGGGGCAAGCTCTCCGGCAAACTCTCCGGAAAGCCGACGATGCTTCCGAAGCAGCGGATCATCGGAGTCGTCCTCCTGCTGCTGGCCGTGCTGGCCGGATCGGTGTTCGCGTATCATCCCGACAGCCTCTTCGGCTACGGGCTTTTCTTCTGCGTCCTCGCCGCCGGGATCGGCCTCGGCCTCTTCGCGGTGCTCCCGATCGGGGGCGGTGACATGCCGGTGGTCATTTCCCTCCTGAACAGCCTCTCGGGGCTGGCCGCTTCGGCCGCCGGATTCGCCATCCAGAACAACGTGCTCATCGTCGCCGGCTGCCTCGTCGGCTGCTCCGGCATGGTCCTCACCATCATCATGTGCAAGGCCATGAACCGCAACCTCTGGAACGTCCTTTTCAGCGGCTTCGGCGCGGATTCCGGCGGAGGGGAGATCGAAGTCGAGGGCGAGATGAAAGCCGCTTCGGTCGCCGACGCCTACTACGTCCTCGAGGCGGCGCGGACCGTTGTCATCGTGCCCGGCTACGGAATGGCCGTGGCCCAGGCCCAGCACGCGGTCAAGGAGTTGGGCGATCTCCTCGAGGAGAACGGGGCCGAGGTTCTCTACGCCATCCACCCGGTGGACACCGCGCTGGGGCTGATGGGGGGAGGCGTCGTGGGCGTGGTGAACGTGGGCGAGGAGGGCCGCGACATCCTGCGCCTGCGCTGGGAGGACGGGCGGCAGGCGGTTCTGCATATGTATGACCGAGCCATCGCCGGAGGGCGGCGCTTCATCGTCTACGGACCGGACGGCCACGCCGAGACCGCGGACTTCGGCGAGATCCACCCACCGCTGCTGGAGCAGCTCCTGCGGATGTGCCGAACGGGCGAGCCGCCGGTCTCGTCCGCGGAGATGATCGAGGCGGCCACGATCGTCGAGGCGATTCGCCCATTGCGCGGCGCTGTGGAGGAATTGACGCTCTGACGTGGAAACGAGCGCACGGATTGTGAAGACACCCGGGCTCGCGAGGCCCGCGAAAGGTGCTGGTCGGTGATGATTCGCATCGGGATCACGGCGGCGGTCAGGTTTGAGGGCGAGCGAGGCTGCCATCATGGGAACGCATTCAGCTCAATGTTCAACGGATGGGATAAGGCGAAGGCCGAGGAGCTTGGCTTCAGGACCGGCGGCGCCACCGATCAGCGCGTCGACGGCGCGCGCGTGGTGAAGATCTACGACGAGGACCGCGAGGGCGCGGAGATGATGGCGCAGATCTACGGCATCGACGAGGTCTGCGACTCGCCCGAGGAGCTGACCGAGGGCGTGGACGCCGTCATCGCCGCCGACAGCGGGGAGTTCGACAAGTGGAAGCTTGTGGTACCGGCGCTGGAAGCGGGCCTGCCAACTTTCATCGACAAACCGCTGGCGGAGACGCCCGAGATCGCTCGCCAGGTGGTGGACATCGCCGCCGCGGGCAACGCGCCGCTGATGTCCTGTTCGAGCTTCCGCTGGTGTGACGCGGCGTGGGAGATGCGCGCGAAGCTCGCGGACCTCGGTGAGGTCCAGCTTCTCTCTGGCGTGCACGGGCAGGGGAAGTTCCACATCTACGCGATCCATCCCACCGAGTTCGCCTACGGGATCCTCGGCCCGGGCGTCACGTCCGTGATCAACGTGGGCGAGGAGGACAGGGACGTCGTGCGCATGCGCCGCGAGGATGGCGCGCAGGTGGTCCTGAACATGTTCTACCGCGAAGTCATCGGCGGCGGGCAGATGTTCACCGTCTGCGGAGAGAGGGGATGGCACACGGTGAACTACCTCGGCGCCCTCTACCACCCGATGATGGAGGCGTTCCTGTCGATGGTGGAGGATGGCGAGATGCCAGGGCGAGGAATACATCACCGTCGAGTGGGAGAC
>CAZDRT010000278.1:0-4170 GCA_964507815.1 uncultured Puniceicoccaceae bacterium | reverse complement strand
AAAGATGAGAATGAAGAATGCCGCAGGAGAGTCAAGGACCTTTCGGATGAAATTTTGGAAAAACAGAGGTTGCCAATCTCATCGGCGAAGTGCTGAGGCTACCGGATCGGATGGGCTCGCGGGGATTTCGCCCCGCGAGCCTTCCGCACCACCGGACGTGCGGTTCTCCGCATCCGGTGATTGAACCGTGTCCTCTTTCATCGGGAGGCACCCGCCAAATTTTCGCATTGTTCGACGGGTTTTTTTCTTTCCCGAAAGAGGTTTTGGGCGTAAATCTGCCAGACGAAAAGCGCGAATTATTCACCTTCCACCAAATCTCCCAGCCATGCCAACAGAAAAAAAAGTCGCCAAGAAGGCCGCCACCAAGGCGGTGAAAAAAGTTGCCAAGAAGACGGTCGCCAAAAAATCGGCGACCAAGAAAACCGCCGCGAAGAAGACAACCCCGCGTTCAAAGCCGGTCACCCGGATCATCGCACGCGTTGACGTGCGGTTCGGCAACACCCTCTTCGTCCGCGGCGAGGGCGGAGGACTCAGCTGGACGGAGGGCAGCCCAATGGAGAACATCTCTGCCGACGAATGGAAATGGGAGACCCCGGAAGCCGACAGCGGCATCGTCTTCAAGTTCCTGGTCAACGACGAAATCTGGTCCAACGGAGACGACCAGACCGTCGCCGCCGGCAGCACCTCGATCTCGACGCCCAGCTTCTACTGATCTCTGCCCCTTGCCGGAAGGTGCTCCTGTCCACTGGCCTTTCCGCTATCCACGCCGACTCCACCCAAACGCTGAGCGACAAAAGTCCCGCCGCGGAGTGTTCGTGTTCGGTGGTGTCCGCGGTCACTGAAATCTTCCTTTTCGCAGATCCTCAAGCGCGATCGCCGCGAAGCGGACGAGGAATCGGGAATCAAATTCGAGGGAATCCGCAGTTTCGCCCCGATCTCATTCGGATTCGACGGAGTCCACAACCCCCGGCCATTGGTTTCGCAGATCGAGGCCGGTCCACCCGGTGGAGACGACTCTCCAGCCCTCCCTGCGGGCGGTCCGCCGCCACAGGTCCTCATATCCGGACACATCGAGATCGGGAAGGTAGACCGTCACAAACGTGTCCTCCCCGAGCGAATGGGCGACCTCCTCATCCGGGCGAACCGTCGGGTGGAATACATGGAATTCTTTCGCGCTGATTGCCAGGCCGTGGTTCACGGAGCCACCCATCCCGAAAACGGTGTCATACTCGTTGTTCGGCAATACAAAGTTTCCGTAGCGGGGCGCGACCGCTGCTACGGAATCGGAGCGGTTGAAAAAGCGCCGCAATTCCCGTCCGTAATCTCTCCCGAGAATCTCCTTGTCGGGCAGCAGGAGCGTGTCGATGCGACCCTCCCCGCCAGGGCCGAACCTTTCCTTCCGGAGAACCACCCAGTCGCCGTCGAGGGCGATCTGCGGCGAATGTCCGACCCGGCTCCCCGCGTGGACGGCCGCAAGGCAGAGGAACAGGCTGGCGCAGGCGGCCGTCCCCAGCGTCGTTCCCCATAATTTCATGGGCGCCGTCGTGGTTATCGAGAGGAGTACTGCGGAAAGAACGAGCGAGGCTATGGGCACGACCCACAGTCCCCCGATGATCCACTGGGTGCTGAAAAAATTTCCCACGATCCAAACCACGCCGACCGCCCCCGTTGATGCCAGAAGCGGCGCGGCAAAGTTCCCGTCGCCATCCCGCTCCTTCCGGATTCGCCTTACTCCGAAAACGGACAGCAAAGGGAGGCAGAACAGGCCCGTTGTGAAGAGCCACATCGCGGGGATACCCCTTTCCACTCCAATGTGCAGAAAGGACTGGATGGTCCCCGCGACACGTTTCGGATCGTCCGGTTCCTGGAACCAGTGCATGTACTGGAGCCCCGATTGCCCCGCGCCCCAGCCCGACCACGGATCGAGGTGGAGCATCCGCAATCCCGCCTTCCAAAGATCGAGCCGGATCGCCCCGGAACGGTCGTTCATCAAGCTCTCCGGAGCGAACCGGGTCCCGAGCACCGTAAAAACCGCGATTATCCCGATCACCAGGACCCGGATCCCGACCCCCCGCCACAGCGATTTCCGGGGCACCGCGCCGGATCGGGCGAGGAGAAACAGATAAAACCCGGCACCGCCAACGATGGCCACGGCCCCACTGCGCGATCCGGTTTGGGCCAGCAACAGATAGAGAAACCCTTCGACCACCGGAAGAACGACCTGAAGAGTGTGCCTGATTTTTCTGAACCGGATCTTTCCGGCCCAGAGGAGGCCCGTCCAAACAAACGGCAGGAGCATTGCGATAAAGGTGGCGGCCTCGTTGGGGCTCTCCCATCCGAGGGTCGCGCGGAGGTCGGTGGTGGCGGGAATCATGATTTCTGATCGGTGATAGGAGGTGATTCAGGAGAGCGGAGGGGACCCGCTAGAGACTCATCCCGGTGATGGTTTCCCACAGGAGTTGCCAACGGTCGCCGTTCTCCCAAATCTCCTTTCCCGGAATTTTGATCCACCGGCTTCCCTCCAGTCCGCTTGCGTGCAACGGATGATCGCTCGCCACTTTGAGTTCCTCGGCCCCGGGACGGACATCCAGCACGTAAAGGGGGATGTTGGCGGTTCCGCTTGGCGGGGGCGATGGTTTCGCCGGTTCGGGAGCGATGAGGAAAATTCCGTGATCGCGCCGCGCGGGTTGCCCGTGGAGTTGGCTCAGGATTGGCCATGTCGCTTCGCTTCCGACGTAGTAAACGGGCAGATCCTCCCAGTCTCCGATGGAGAAGATCCAATCCCGCACCTGAAGCAGGTCCCTTCCGCCCGTCGAGGGATCGATCTCGACTCCCACTCCCACCCGCCCGTGATCCGCCAGGTAATACAGGGGATCCGGAGATCCCGCTTCGGGCTCGGGAACATAGACGACAATTGCCGCCGGAGATCCTCCGGTCGGTTCGGCGACAATTACGGGCATCCGACCCTGCCCCGTCTCGATCAATCGGGTCTGGAGGGGCATCAGCCGCAGCGGGACGTAGGCCGCGATTTCCGGACCCGGCAGCGCCCCGTGCCAGGAGGTGATAGCCGGATGATCGGATCCCCCGGCGAGCGCCGGGACCTCCTCTTCGACGGTGACGGTCCACTCCGCCGGATCGGAGGGTTCGCCCCCCGGTTCCCGCGCCGCTGCGATATCGGCCAGAAAGTCTCCCGTGGCGAAACTCGCGCGGTCATTGGGGGAGTGGTGGAAATGGACGCTCTTGTTCCGGTCCGTCCAAATGGAGGGCGAAATCGCATAGAGCACGGAGGCGCCCAGACGCTGGAGTTTATCGACGAATTCCCGGTTCTCCGCATCCGAGCGGTCCTCCATGGTGTGGCAGACAAACCATTTCACCGTCGCGCATTCCTCGGTGGGCTCGTCGAAACGTCCGCCCCCGACGAACGACGTGGCCTCGACCCACTGTGGATAATGGATCGCCAGATTCGCCGCCATGGTCGAACCGGCGGAATTTCCCATCACCAGCAATTTCCGATAGGGCAACCCCGTTTCATCGAGAAGGCGTTTTTGAACGTCGAAGACGAAGCGCAGCCAGCCGGACTCGTTGAAGTAGTAGGACGTTTCCGGCTGGTCCAGGTCTTCGACTTTCGTCTTGATGGAAAAGGCGAAGAGCGAAAGTCCGTATTTCCTCGTAAGGCGAAGGTGAAGCTCTTTCTTGAAAAATCCTTTCTCGTTCAAAAACGGCGCGTAGTAAACGAGATTGGGTGCCGTCGGGGCGAGCTTCCCGTCCCGCAGCGGCAGCTGGTAATGGACCTCGATCTCCTCGTTCCGGGGGAAGGGAGTCTTCATAGTGAAGGAACCCGAGCGGATCTCGAAGGGAGGCTTCAGAGAAAGGAAGTACTCCCGGGTCTTTTGATCGAGGGTGTGCAGGGGGATCACCGTCTCGCCCCCGTCGTTGTCGTCCAGAATCAACTGGCCCGGATAGAAATCCCGCACCCGTCCGGTGTGGATCCGCCCGTCGGTCGTTCCGATCGTGATCTCCACCTCCGGATCGTAGTAGAGCCCGGTCCTTTCGTCCTTGACGAGTTTGCCTTCGGCGAAAGGGCTCCCGCAGAGCCCGATCAAAATGAGCGGCAAAAGGCTTCTCAGCCACGCGCGAACGGTCTGGGCGGCGGGGAACTTCACGGAGACG
>CAZDRT010000277.1:0-4182 GCA_964507815.1 uncultured Puniceicoccaceae bacterium | reverse complement strand
CCTCCCTCTATTGCGCCTCAATGTGACAAATTCGTCACATTGAGGCGAAAACTTTAGCTTCCATTTTCCGGCGAATGGGATTTAGTGGGGCCCATGGAAGATTGCGTCAGGGTTCGCGGGAAACTGCGGGGGTCGGCCGCCGCCGGTCGGCGGGGCGGGTTCGCGTTGATCCTGTCGCTCTCGATCCTCGGGCTGGTGCTGTTGGTGATTCTGACGGTTTCGACGCTGGTGCGGATGGAAATCATGGCTTCCGCGACGCAGCAGCAGGACCTGGAGGCCCGGTTGACGGCGAGGCTGGCTCTCGCGGTCGCCGCGGGGGAACTCCAGGCGACGATGGGGGTCGATCGTGCGGCGTCGCTGCTTTCGACCGCCGATCCGGAAGAACGGACGGCCCATTGGTCGCGCACATTCACCGCCGGGACGGAGCGCTGGCTCGCTTCCGGTGGCGAGAATGCGGAGACGGGGGGTGAGGATCTGGAATGGACCGAGCGGCTTTCTCCGATCAACGGGGGGCCGGAGGGCCGAATCGAGGTGGCCTGGGAGCCGGGTGGCGCGGAGGATCAGCGATTCGCCTGGTGGGTGGGCGACGAGGGGATGAAGACCTCCTTTGCGGCCCCGGACCGCTCGCTGCCGGGGCTAGAAGAGGGCCGCGGCCTGGTGCCGGAAAATCCCTCGGATGCGTTTGTTCTCGCGCAGGTCCAGGCCCGGCGCCCGCGCCAGGAACTCTTTTTCCCCCAAGTCGATTTCGACGCGCATCCAATCGACCAGGTCGAGCAGGTGCGACAGTCGGACCAATACGCGCTTCTCGATGCGGCGGCACAGAACGGGCCGACCTTCCACGATCTCACGCCGCTCGCGCTGGGGCTGCCCACCCGGCCCGACGGTGGCTTGAAGCGGAACCTCTCCGCCGGTGCCCCCGCCCTGGCGGGCGATCCGTTTCTGACTCCCGAGGCGGCGGTGGCGTTGGACGAATACCTGAATCCAAGCGCACGCTGGGAATGGCCGAACCGTGTCGCCCTCCGTCGGGGCGATGTCGATCCGGTGGCACCCACCCGTTTCCCGACCGAATGGTCGGAACTCTCGCCCAATAATCGGGACATGCCGGCGCCGGAGCTTATCGAGGGGATGCCGGTGGATAGTCTGGTGCCGGTTATCACAGAGATGAAGATTTACGCTGCGGTATTCAACGAGGGGCGCGACGGGCAGCACCGCTTGCGTTACTACGGGGGCTTCCAAGTTTGGAATCCTTACACCTTTCCGCTCCGCGTGCATACGCGGGACCACGACAATGGTTTGTTTTTTGTCAACGTGACGGGCACGCAGCACTTGGAGGTTGCGCTCTACCCACCAGGTTCCGATTTGACCGGTGCACCGTTGCGAAGCTTCATTGTAAACACCGACACGTTTCCGCAAATTGCCAACGCCAATACGAAAAACCGGCAGGAAGAGATCTCGTTTAATTTTCAGGTAATTATGGAGACGGCGCAGTCCCGCCCGCCGGAGGCGGTGCTGCTGCCCGGCCAGGTTTACCACGCCGAGTGGCCGGATGAGCGCATCGATGATAATGCGCTCTCCCGCTTGTTGACGAATGAGGAGGAGGACGAATGGTGGGCGGAATGGGCACCCGGGCGGGGCGAAAAACCGGCGGACTACGGGGCGGATCACATTGTGCGCATTCGGAGCGTCGATGCCGACGGCGATCCGGCGGCTCCCCGCTTGAATATCCAGCTCAAGCGGTTTATCGGCGATAATGATCGCAACGGTCGACGCCCCGCCGACTATCCGGGCGAGCTGGTGATGGAATACCGCAACGTGCCGTTTGAACCCTTCGACCTGATCCTCAGCGGGGCGGAGTATTACCTTGGACAAAGCAAGCAATACAATCGGGCGGATTATCGCTTCGCTTATCATTTTAAGATCGAAAACGAGGATGTGGTGCCGGGGATTCTCGGGCTACTGGCCGAGCGGGTGGATCTCCGCCATCCGATCATTGATTTCGATGACCCCGATGTCGCGCGGCTCTTCTATGTCGAGGCCGATGCGGAGCGGGCGGTCCGCAGTGGGATTGCTTTCAGCGAAATCGACGATGGCGAGAATCCGTTCTGGGCGCAGTCGCTCAACAGCAGCCAGGGAGCTTTCGGCAGCTTCCGGCTCTACGACCACCCGAATCGCCCGCCGGTTTCCGTGGCCGCCCTCCGCTACCTTCCCGTCGTCGGGAAGAACCCCTTTATGATTGGCACCGAGGAAGGGGGAGAATGGAATCAGCTCTTCGACCGGTATTTTTTGACGGGCGCGACGGAGGACGGGGCGGAATTCGCCGACGTTCCGGCATCACCGCGCCCGCGCCGCCGGGACTGGGGACCCGGGGAGTCCTTGCCTCCACTGCCCAACCACCGACTGCGGATCTCCGAAACCCGGCTTGCGGACTTGGGCCGGGCCAGGCCGACCAATCCCCGGAGCATGGCGGAGCTGGCACGCGATCCCGACCTCGCCCGCGCTCTCTGGATCGAAGGTAGCTTTAACCTCAATTCCACCTCCGCGCGCGCCTGGGCCGCCCTGCTGTCCCAACACATACCGGATTGGGAGAGTCGCCTCGCGCAGCAGGGCGCGGACAGCTCCCGCTCGCTGGACCGGGTCTTCTTCCGCCACACGTTCAACGGCGGCACCGCGCTGCCGGCGGGCCGACCGCCCCTGACCGACCTCGACCTCGCCTCGGTGGAGGATCTGAAACGGCAGCAGGAAGTGCATTTCGGGCAAAGCTTCCGCTGGCTCGGCGATGATGGCAGCGGGGCCGCGGCTCTCGACGGGCTGGCCGAAGCCCTCGTGGACCGGATCGCCGATTACCACTCGGCCAACGGCCCCATCCGCTCGCTCGCCGACTTTCTCGACAGCGGTCTCCTCGCGGGTGCGATCGAGGATTCCGGGATCAATGACGACATCACCGAAAGCTCCTCGCTGTACCTGAGGGAAGGGGACGTCCTCGAGCTGATCGCGCCGGTGCTGACGACGCGGAGCGATACGTTCAAGGTGCGGATCGCGGGCGAGAACACCGGAGCCTCCGGCTCGCCGGTTCGCCGCCATCTGGAAGCCACCATGGTGCGGACCCACGACTATGTGGACCCGGCGGCCAATCCGTCGGACGCACTTCCCGATGAACTGAGTCCGGTCAACGCGCGTTTCGGGCGTTCCTTCCGTGTGCTTGACTACCGATGGCTGTCCGAAGTTCACAATAACCAGGCCGGACCATGATCCCTTTTCTGCGATCCATACCTTGGACGATCCTCTTCGGGCTCGTGTCGCTCCATTCGCTGTCGGCGGATGAGGAGCAGATCAGCATCACCTTCCGCACCTATCCGGTGGCCTCCACGGGAGAATTGGGGGAGTTGCATTTCGAAGCCAGCCCGGGTCGCTTCGAGCCCCTCCGCTTCCGGCGCTTCCAGCGTTCGATTGAAACCTTTACCTACGAGGGTCCGCCCGTGTTGACCTTCTATCGGCCGGACGAGACAGCGGAAACCGGGTTCGCTCCGGTCGCCAAGGCGGCAATTCCAGAGGAATCCGGGCCGTTTCTTGTGTTCGTCCTGCCCCGAACCGGACAAACGGAGGAGGACCCGTCCACGCTGACTCTCGCCCTGATCAACGACTCGTTCGAACATCTGCCGGACGACACCGTTTCCTTCATCAACTTCACCAACGCGCAGCTGGTGGGGGTTATCGACGTCGTGCGGGTGGAACTCGGCCCCGGCCTGACGGGGCCGTTTTCGCTGCACGAACGCCTGGGCAAACCGGTGACGGTCGGTCTTGCCGTCCGCCGTGGCGATACCTTCCGCAAGGTGTTGCAAAACAGTTGGACCTTCCGCGCCGGCGAGCGGAACCTGGTCATTCTCGCCCCGCCGCGCCGGCCGGGCTCCTATCGCATCCAGGCCTTTCACCTGATCGACGGAAAGGAAGAGGCCGCGTTGCGTGGCTCCTTTTAGGGCTCGCGCTCTTGACACGGCGAAGCAGTGTCTTCAACGGGCTGCTTTCAGCGGGCTGAAACTGCATGATTGGGCGGCCGCAGTGGGTGGGTTGCTTCAGCACCCACCTCCGGGAGCCCGGAATTTCACGTTCACGCTGAACCTCCGCGGCGGTCCGAAACATTTCCTTCCGATGCGAAAACCGGGCGCTGAAGCAACCCGGCCACGG
>CAZDRT010000276.1:0-4189 GCA_964507815.1 uncultured Puniceicoccaceae bacterium | reverse complement strand
TCCGACCCCCGTTTACCCGTCGTGCGGCTCCGCGGGGCTCTCGCTCTTCTCCTCCGAATCGCCCATCGTAGCCCTGGCTTGGTCGTCCGCCCCGGTGCCGGACTCCGGATCCGTGGCGCTCTCTTCGGCTTCCGGTTTCTCTTCTCTGAGAATCGTCACCGGAAGGCCCACCGCGCCGGAGTAAACCACGAGGATAACGGCCGGCTCATCGCCGGGGTTGCGGCCATAGTGCCAGGTGTGGACCACCTCGCTGATCGCATCCCAGGGCTCCAGCCGCAACTGCCGTCCGTCCTCGAGGGTCACTTCCAATTCACCGGACAACAGGACTCCGCTGTTGATCACCGGATGCCGGTGCCAGGGGAGGGACGCCCCCGGTGCCACCGTGAACTTGAGGATGGTGATTTCCGGCTGACCTTCCGGATAGGCCGGAAGGGGTGCGCCATTCCAGGAGGTAGTGGTTTTCAGCAATGACTCGACCTCGATCGCCGGGGGTTCGGCGGCCCGCAGAACAAAGCCTTGCGCGAGCACCGAGGCGACCAGAAAGACAAGCGTTCGAATCATGAAAATAACCTGAGTTAATCCCTCCCGGGCGACAAGGGAAAATGGAGGCGGCTTATTTCTGCGGGTATCGCCCTCCGTCGGATTCCGAGCTTGTCGGCGATTCGCTCAATGCCATACTCGGGTGATTTCAAGAGTTTGTGGGCCACGGATGGTTGCGACCCCTCTTCCCGGGCTACCTCCTCGATTTGCGTTCAGATGGCCTTCCTCTCTGACTCTTTTCTATCGATTTCCGCCGCCTGACGGCGTGTGATTCGAAGGCAAATGATTTTTCTGCGAAGGATATCGATGGACGCGGAGGTGGATGCCGGGAGTTATCCATTCTCCGTGCCAACCCTGGCCTCGTTCTCCGCCGTGAGCGCCACCACGCCGGTCACCTTTTTTGTGGGGGAGAACGGTTCGGGAAAATCGACTTTGCTGGAAGCGATCGCTCTCAAGGCAAAGCTCCCGCCCGCCACCGGGGTCCCGCTCGAGCACGATGAGACCCTGGAGCCGGTTCGACCGCTCGCTCTCGCGCTCCGGCTTGGCTGGCAGCCCCGCACCCGGTTTGGGTTCTTTCTCCGGGCCGAGGATTTTTTCAATTTTGCCAGCGGAATGCGCCGCCGGGCCGAAAGCATGGATGATATGGCCGAGCGTTTCGAGGACGACCCGCGCGTGCGCGGCTACATGTTTGCGCAGAAGCAGGCTATCACCTCTCGTTACGGCGAAGATCTGCACGCCGTCTCCCACGGGGAGGGCTTTCTCAAGTTTTTCCAGTCACGGTGCCTCCCCGGCGGGCTCTACCTGATTGACGAGCCGGAGGCCGCGCTTTCGCCACAACGACAACTGGCGTTTCTCAGTCTGGTGAAGACACTTGTCGAGGAGGGCGACGCGCAGTTTATTGTCGCCACTCATTCTCCTCTGCTGCTGGCCTACCCCGGTGCCCGCATCCTGAGCTTCGACGATGGGGCAATCATGGAAACCGCCTACGAGGATCTCCCCCACGTGACCCTGACCAAAAGCTTCCTCGAAAATCCCGAACGATACCTGCGCCAGTTGTAAGTGGGCACTCGCAGCTAATGGTCCATTTGCACCTGGAACCAGGAACCCGTTTTCTCGAACGGCAAAAGAGAATGGCCCCGCACCATTTGTTCTTGTTCTCCCGCATAAATCACCGCGCCGGGTTGGATGGAATCGCTCCAGCGGGCGGATTTTTCCAGGTTTTTGAAAAATTCAGCCCGGTAGCTGCGCGCCGCTTTAATCTCGATCGGGAACAACTGTCGCTGCCGGGAGAGTGCCAAATCGATCTCGAATCCCCCCGGATCGCGGATGTGGTAGAGATCGGGATCGACGCCCTGGTTCCAGCGCGATTTCAGGGCCTCCATCACCACCAGGTTTTCGAACAGGTTTCCCAGTAGAGGGTCACGGCTCATCTGCTGCGGTGTCCTGATCTCCAAAAGGTAGGCGGCCAAGCCCGGTTCCGTGAAGTAGATTTTCGGGGACTTGATAAAACGCTTGCCGAAATTGTTGTAGTAGGGGGGCAGGCGAAAGACCACAAACGATGCCTCCAGCACGGAGAGCCATTCACGTAGCGTGGGTGAACTGACGCCGATCTCACCCGCCAGCGCGTGCAGGTTCAGCACCTGCCCGACACGCCCGGCCAGCAGTTTCATAAACAGCTCAAAGGCCTGCAAATTCCGCAGTTCGATCAGCTGGCGCACATCGCGTTCGACATAGGTCTCGTAAAAGTTGCGATAGAGATCGTTGGCGGGAAGGACATCGCGATACAGACGGGGCAAGCAACCATTGGTCAGCCACTCATCGCGATCCTGCCTGACACCCGAGGCGGAAAGCTCGGCGATGGACAAGGGAAGCAGCTTCAGAATCGAAGTGCGCCCCGCGAGCGACTGGCTGATGCTTTCACGCAGCCGGGGCTGGTGAGAGCCCGTCAGAATAAAGGCTCCTTTCTCCGCGGGATGCTCGTCGATCCGCACCTGCAAAAGGCTGAGCAGCGAGGGCACCCGTTGCACTTCATCCAAAATCAGCGGGGGCCGGTGGCGGTGCAAAAACTCCTTGGGATCCTGAGTCCCCAGCGCACGCAGCTCCGGGTCCTCGAGATTGCAGTAGCCGTGTTCCGGAAAAGCGGACCGCACCAGCGTTGTTTTACCGGATTGACGCGGCCCCAGCACCGTCACCACAGGATAACGCTTTGCGTTGGCTAAAAGCGGTCCCCGTAAATCTCGATCAACAAAGTCCATTTGCGGAAATGGTATGATCTGCAATTTTAAAGTTCAACTTTAAAATTACGGAAAAAGGCTCGTTCTTGGCTGGCGCTGAATCAAACCGGGTCTTGACTTTGTATGCGTATTCCTCAAACATATATGAATGAAAGCAAGGGTTACCCTGACCATCTCGCCGCAGGTCTCGATGAAAGCAAAGACTTACGCCCGTCGTCGCGGGATCAGTGTATCGGCACTCGTAGAGCAGTTGCTGGTAGAAGTGGCTGATCCCGCGGCGGAAAATCCGGAGGTCGCGAGGGGAGGAAAGTCCTTTTCCGCACGCTGGGAGGGGAGAGGTCATCTCAGCCGGAAAGACGATGCCAGGACCCGTCGCCTCAAAGAAAAGTATAATTTGTAGGTCCGGGAGTCATGCGAATTTTCATCGACACCGATATTCTCCTGGACGTTTTCCTGAAGCGGCAGCCCTTTTTCCCGGCGAGTGCGGCGTTACTGGACTGGGCGGAGAACCACCCCGGCAAAGCCTCGGTTTCGTGGCATGGCTTGGCCAATCTTCACTACCTCAGCGAAGATGGAGCGGAAGATTTCATCCGTGAACTCCTCGAATTTTGCGAGGTGCCCTCCACTGGCTCGTCGGAAATGCTGCAAGCCCTCGATCTGTGCTTCAAGGACCTGGAAGACGCGATGCAAACCACGGCCGCCTTGAAATTCGGTTCACAGATGATTGCCACTCGAAATGTTCGTCATTACAGAAAGGCACCCATCCGGGCGGCTTTACCCGGCGAGATCCTCGATCAGCTTCAATGAACGCATCCGCACCGGGTAAGGAAAAATTACCCTCCAGCTGCGAATGACGCACTGAGAACAGAGAACCTCTAAGGAATTTCCGTGTTTTTCCCGGCAATGGACTCCCCGTAGTCGATCGACTTCAGTCGTTCGGGCACCTCCCTGCTCAGGCCTCCTCCCAAGGCGGCCAGCCGGAGGGATCGCGGTCGAAGACCGAACGGTACGCGATGACGATCAGCGGCGGAGGGCGGTTCTTCGCCTCTTCGAGGGACTGCCGATGCGCCTCCTTCAGGTCGGATTGGAGCTTGGCGTGCTCGCGTTCTTTTTCCTCCTCGGTAAACCACGACTTCATGGATGCACACTACCCAAACTTCGCGTGCTGTTAAGCCATTTCGATGAAAGTCGTCACGCCAAATACTCCGTCCGATGCCCAAACCACTGGAAAGTAGCGGGCCGGCTCGCGGGGATGCAGGAAAATTCCGAAGATTGCCGATCAACCCAATTGCCCGGAGACTCAAATTGGAGAAAGGAGCAACCCAGCATCGGGGTCGCTGTCGAAGTGCAGTACCGGGGACCCACGGGCTTCAGAAACGACTCTCGTCGTTCCTCTCCGGTTTGGAGAATGGCTG
>CAZDRT010000275.1:0-4224 GCA_964507815.1 uncultured Puniceicoccaceae bacterium | reverse complement strand
TCAGGCCCGTCGCGTCGCCGTTGTGGTTCCAGGTTTCCAGATCGGCGGAAACGAGCACCCGGTACTCCAGATCGTCCGCCTCCATCTGACGCCGGAAGGTGAACCTGGGGGAGCCAGCGACACCCGCATCGACCCGCGGTCGGATTTCCGCCAGGTCGGCCGCCGACTCCGGCGCGCCCCCGAGGGCGTATTCGAGCAGGTTCGCGAGACCGTCGCCGTCCGGATCGGCGTCAATGGCCGCCCGGACGGAAAGCGGAGGAGCATCGAACAAAAACGGATTGAATTGATTGGCGGACCATCCGTCGTAGCTCTTCGGCGCAAAGACCGCGCGGACCGAGGGCGATTCGCCGATGACCTGGACCACCGGGTTCGCGTCGCCGGAGAGATCGCCCTGCCACCCGACGAATTCGTGTTCGAAGGTGGGGTCGGCGACCGCGGTCAGTTCCACCTGATCGCCAATCCGGTAGCTGGCCCGCGGCTCGGTTTCGCCGATCAGGTGATGCTCGACCTCACCGACCGTCGAGAAGTTGGAGTTGGTACTGATCCGCAGGGCGACGCCCAGGTTGTCGGTGACGGTGTCGAAGGTGTCGAGCTGCACTTCCTGCAGGCTCATTGAGGTGCCGACCGAATCGAAGACAATGAAAAGATCATGGACGTTTTCCTCCGACAGATCCCACTCCCACATTGCGTAAGCGTCCCCTCCGTCGAGGAGGAATCCATCTCCCGCTTGTGCCCCTCCCGCAGATTGGAGCGGGCCGGTCGCGCTCTCCCGGTAGAAAAGAGCCGCGCTGTCGAGGTCGGGAAGACCGCCGAGTGATTGGGTTTGAAGGAGCACCGAGTCCGTTTCGAAAGCCGGAGTGTCGTGGATCAGAAACCGCAGGGGGGCGGCGAAACTGTAGATGCCATCCGAACTGGTGATGAATCCGGTCGAAGTCCCGGTCTGGTAAAGCAGGGCATCGTCGTTGTCGGCCTCCGGACGATTGACGGCGTTTCCCTCGCCCTCGGGGAGCGGCGGTACGGTTTCCCCCTGCGCCGGAAGTTCATAGCTGGTGTCGGGATCTGTAAAACCGTCCCACCAGGCGAACTCCGTCTGCGCGCCATCGGGCGCCTCCGGCAGGATGAAGGAGGCCTCGGCAACGGACCATAGCGACAGGCCGACGGAAAAGGCGAAAATTCGGCAGGGTCGGATCATAACTTTGAGCGAAGATTTGGAGAGGGAGGTGGTAAAAAGAGAAAAGACCGCCGGGAACCGGTAGGCTGTAACATGGTTTCTTTCGTAGTCGGAGTCCCGCTCAGCGGGATCCAATTTTTTCCGGCTAAACCGCTGTGTAAGAGATCGGGGGCCAAGGCCGCCCGACCACGCTGACATCCGAAATATTGCATGTTATAAAATACCAGTGCTCCCGGCGGTCATTCGAATCCCGGCGGTGAATCCCTTTATCGGCGGAAAAGACGGGGGCGGCGGACGGCGGCGAGACCGAGGACCGCGAGGGCCAGGGCGAGACCGAAGGCGGCCGGTTCCGGAACCGCGGTTATGGCGTTGCCCGAGTAAGTGTCGCTGGAGTCGAGACGCAGGTTGAAGGTCGTCGCATGGGCGTCCGTCGTCCATTCGATTGCGTAGTCCGTGATGCCACCAACGCTGCTCAAATCCCATTGATAGCCAAACAACGTCGTGGTGCCCGGATCTCCGGTTTCCGGATTGGTGAAGGCCGTGGGACCGGCCCCTTGTTCGGAGAAGGTTGGAGCGAGGGCCTGAGTTCCTCCGTTGTAATTAAGGATGGGGGCTGCGGTGAAGAAGCTGTCTCCTTCCCCCAAATCCAGTTGAACGGCAACCGTTTCCAGACCGAAAATAGCCGACGATTTCGCAATCTCGTAGGTGCCCGGCACGGTGAAGTTGTAGATGGATTGAGAGGCGGGATAACCGCCACCACTCACTTTATCGAAGCCCGCGTTCCCCGCCGAACCGGTGATGTTGGAATCAATCGGAGCCGGCCACGGATCTGTGAAATTCATGAATCCGGGATATCCGGGGTTGTTGGCGGCGGTGAGGTCTTCCCAGCCCTCGTATTCGGTGCTGCCTGCCAGATTCGGCGTCACCAGCGGCGCGCCGACGGCGGCGAGCGGCAAGGCGAGTAAGCCCGCCAGCAGGAGTTGGATGGATGATTTCGTTTTCATTGTCGTTTTATGTTTTTCGGTTGTCGATTTCGGGTTGAATGAACCGCCGCTCCTCCGGAAAACGGAACAAGCGGAGATTCGGTTAGAGATTCGGACTTATTCTCAATATAGGAAGGTAATTCGGGAAAATTTCGGGGAAAAGTCTTCGCCATTCAGGCCGCGTCGACCCGCAATTCGTCGAGGAGCGCGCGCCAGTCCTCCCGCTCGGGAATGCCGGGTTTCCGCGCACCGAAGAACTGAACGATGGTCGCGCCTTTTTCGTCGAGAAGCTCGAGGGAGGTGACCGCACCATCCCGGGTCGGCTTTTCGACGATCCAGGCCGCCGCGACGCCCTCCTCGCGGAGGTGCAGGTTGAAGTCGGGATCGAGGACGTTCGTCCAGCCGCCGGAACGGACCGTTTTGCGAACCGGGCCGGTGTGGATCTGGATGGCCCCGGGGTTGCCGACGAAGACCATGATCGGGACTTCGCCCCCGGCGGCGGCTTCGAGGAGCCGGGCGGCGGAATCGGTGCCCACGCGGTGGGAAAATCCTCCCTCGGCCGCGTTGATGGCCGCTTCCCGGCTCACTCCGTGCTTCTGAAGCAGTCCGACGAAGTGGTGGGTGTCCTCGAGTTTCGCCCAGTCGTCGAGAAGAGCCGCCCTCGCCTCGGGCGAAAGAGGTTTCCCGCCGCCAGTCGAATCATCACTCCGGGGAAGCGTCACTTCCGCCGTGCCCTGGTCTTCCGAGCGATACCGCTCCGTGAGGTCACGAAACACCGCGAGGCCCTCGTCTTCACCGCGCACATACACCTTGTGGATGGCGGTGCCGGAGGAATCGAAAATCTGGAAAGACCGGAGGGGCTCGCCGCGGGCGTCTTTCGTTTCGACCGCGAAAGCCGTATGCCAGGCCCGGTAGAACAGGCGAAGGTCGATGTCCTTTCCAGTCACCAGCCCGACCTGCTCCCCGCTGGCGGGAATGTGCTCGTAGCAACCGGTCCTCTCATGCACGCAGTGGTCGTTGCGGGTCAGCGTCATGACCCGCCCGAGAGGCTTGAGCGACCGGACGAACTCGTGCCAGTCCGGAACCGCCAGCCGCGTCACCCCGCGCCCGCAGTCGAGGGCCAGCAGTTCCGATTCGCCGACGTTGAGCCGCTCCGCCGCATCGCGGATCCGAAGGCGCGGCTCGCTCTTCAAAAGAGAGGAATACCGATCGTGAAGAGAGGAGATTTGCTTTTCCATAATCAATGCTTTTGAGACTCTGTAGCGTTTTTGGGTTGCAGCGTCAAGAGTTTTGCGAAATTTTTTGCGATCATGTCCCAATCTCATAGAAATAATCATCATTTCCTCCCGTGGTCGCCCGCCTTCGCAGTCTTAAAGGAAGGCCGTGGGGGAGTGGCCCGTGGGGGGGTTGCTTCAGCGCCCCCCGGCGTCCTCCTTCTGCTGCCCGTCTTCGCAATATTGGGCCTGCCGCCTTCGGCGCTCGCCGCAGCCGACAACGAGCCGCCGGAGCGGATCGTCTCGATCGGCGGAGCGGCCACGGAGATCGTTTACGCGCTGGGCGCGGGGGAGGATGTGGTCGCGGTCGATTTGTCGAGCACCTATCCGCCGGAGGTGCGGCAGTTGCCGCAGGTCGGCTACGTGCGGAGCATTTCGCCGGAGGGCGTACTTTCGATGAATCCCGGGTTGGTTGTCGCAACCGGAGCCCTCGGCCCCCCGGCGGCCCGGGATATGATGGAACGGCTGGATGTGCGCACGATCTGGCTTCCCGATCCGACCGGGCCAAACGATCTGCGGGAGTCCGTCCGCCGGGTGGCGGAGGCCCTCAGCCGCGAAGAGGCGGGCGAGGCACTCATCGCGGAGATCGACGCGGAGTTGACCACCGCAGAAGAGAGATCCGCGCAATGGGGGGATCGGAAGCCTACGGTCGTCTTCTTCCTCGAACCGCCGGGTGCGGCATCCGGCGGAATGGCCGGCGGACGGGATTCCCGCGCGGACGCACTGATCCGGCTGGCCGGAGGGAAGAATGCGGCCGATGGGTTCAGCGGATTTCAACCCGTTTCCCGGGAGAGTC
>CAZDRT010000274.1:0-4306 GCA_964507815.1 uncultured Puniceicoccaceae bacterium | reverse complement strand
AGCCGGGGTCGGTGACCCCGGGGCGGAAGTTGGAATCGAAATCCTACGTTGAATCCGACCAAAACGCCCGGCCTCGGCGAGGCCGGCTACAGGGGATACCGATTTGCGGAATGGATACGGAAAAACGAACAAACCCTAAGGAGGCGGGACACTCCTGTCCCGCGGCGTCAGAGTGGCGTCGAAGTAGGTGGTGAAAAGGCGGTGGACAGGAGTGTCCATTTCCCTTGCCACTGGTTACGTTCTGAACTGTAGCCGGGGTCGCTGACCTCAGGCGTTTTGACTGGGTGTTCATGCGTTCTTATATATTTCGCCGCGCGGTCCGAGATAGTCTAAACTAGGCCTTCGTAGGCGGAGTCCCGGGCTTCTTGGCGATCTCGCTTTGCACGTTGCAATTGCTCGACGACTTCAGGCTCTAGATCCAAGCCAAGCGCCTCTTCTATTTGCTGAAACTCATTCCACGGAATAATCACTTCGTGAGGAGAGCCCTTGTTATCAACCACGATTTTTTTGTGAATAATCATCCGAAATGGGTAACCCGTGTTGAGCCATTTTTCCAGCATATTCGAGGCTTTTCCGAAAATGGATGCCGAAAGCCGATGTGGCCCTGAGGAGTCGGGACACTCTTGTCCCGCGGGGTCAGAGTGAAGTCGAAGTGGATGACGGAAAAGAGGTGGACAGGAGTGTCCACCTCCCTTGCCGCTGGTTGCGCTCTGAACTGTAGCCGGGGTCGGTGACCCCGGGGCGGAAGTTGGAATCGAAATCCTACGTTGAATCCGACCCAAATGCCCGGCCTCATCGAGGCCGGCTACAGGGGATACCGTTTTGCGGATTTGATTTTGAAAACGATGGGGCCCTGTGGCCGGGGTCGACCTGGGCTGAGTCTGTTCAAGGCTTCCCCGGTGGGCTTTCGGAAGCATGCGAGGCGAATTTCGATCAGACGGGCGGACGGAATCGCCGGACTTTTCCGACTCGGTTTCCCATCTCCTAGGAATCCTCGGAGGTTTTTTCCGACCCGAGGAGATTCGATTCGATTTCGTCGATGGCTTGCCTCGTCTGGGAAATCCAGTCCCGGAGGACTTCTTTCGGCGGTCCGGCGCAATCTCCGCGCAGAATCTGTGCGGCAAGATCACCCGAATTTTCGGCAATGCCGAGAGCCAGAGCCTGGAAAAGGAATACCCCGTCCGCCCACTGACAATGCCGGGAAAACAGGATTCTTTGCTCTCGGTCTTGGATTTGCACCCGAAGAAGAGGGAAATGCGGCGGACCGAAACCCGAAAGCAGCGGAAGCACGCTCACGGAATGGAAATCGGCGTCCGCCAAACCGCCCGGCTTCCAATTCTTTTGCAAACCTTCTTCGAGAGCCGGCTTGAAATGGGGGTGCTGCGGCAACTCCGCGAACTCCGTCCGGACAAGTGCCTGCAACGCCGCGAGCAAGGACGGATCCAGCCGTGCCTTCATCATGGAGAAAGCCTTGGACGATGTGTCTTGCCGCAGGAGGTCGCGGACTGCCAGGAGAAGAGGGAAGGGGACCTCATCGATGAAACGACGCCGATCAATCGAGTGGTCTTCGACCATCCCTTTGATCTTCCGCAGGGCGTCTTCGTCCGGGATTCCAAGCAGGCGGAGGGCCTCCTCCCTTCCGCTATCCGCTGCGCTTTTTCCGGGATCTGTCATGAAGCGATTGGGTTGAAAACCTCGAATCGTTTCCCCGACGACAAAGGTTCCTCGAATGATTCGGTCGAGGGTTTCGTCTGACCTCGGCTGGAGCCGTTCTCCCATAGCAAGCTAAAGGAAGCATTGCGGGTCGTTTGGGTGATGTTTACAAACCATGGAAAGGTGGTCTCAACCGCGCCGAGCACATCCACGTACGTGCCGACCAGTGAATATTCGTCCCCTGGCAGTCTTTGCGCAAACGCCCGAACCCGTTGAATGCGGGATTCCAACATCCGGGAGCGGATCAACCGGTGAGCCGCAGGATCATCGCCGAGAACCTGAACCAAAGCACTTTTCAACCGGAACTGGTTTCCCTTTTTCCGGAGAAAGAGCGCGGTTAAAAGCGGGAGATTGACAGACCAACCGTCGCGGACGTTTCGAAGCCAGAGCTTGGATAGGCTCCCGGGCAGGTCCGGGGAAGACGGATCGATTTTCAGTAAACTGGTGAAAGCGAACGCACATGTTTCCTCTCTTTCAAGAAGCGGTAGCCAGAAGGATTTGTCCTCGGGAGTGATGCGATATCGGACAACCGCCCGCACCAGGGCAAGAAGATCGCGGCTTGAAAAGGCCTCCGCATTCATCGCATAGACCGGCAGCGCCTTGACGAGTCCCTTAAGTTCCGGCGGAGTCGCCAAATCGATTACATTCGCCCATCGGCGAACAAATCCGGAGAACCCTTCGGCAGCTGAAACACCTTCGCGCCCACTTATCATGCGCAAACCACACTCCCGGAGGGATTGGACAATGGCATCCCTCCTTTTTGAATCCAACCCGTCATCCGCGAGCATTTCCGCGACGACATCCTCGGGCTGTTCATCCGCCCGATACCCGCCCAGGAAGAAGGGGCCGGATCCGGTCTCCAACCGGTCACAAACCCATTTCCCGAGGTCCTCTGGATCTAATTCCTTCGGATGGCAAACGGTTGTTGGAGCGTGGTGCATAGACTTACTACATGCAGACAATCCCGATTCGACGGACTTTGCAAGAGCGATGAACGGCTTCCGGAATGCCGGTTCCTTCTCCCATGGGCTCCGTCCAACCGTGTGGCAAGTCGCAATCCCGAACCGGTCGAAAAGCCGGATGGTCGATACCGTCTGTAGTCCGGGGGACATGGAGTTTCTCCTTGAGATCGGATCGTCTGAATTCGATCAGCACGGCGATTTTCTGGTCTTCGATGGCTTCCTTTATGTGGGGCAACCCAAGACGGTCCGCCAAGGAGGTTGCCTCTTCAGGCGGGGCCGGTCCCTCGGCGACCCAAGCGATTCCGCCCGACTTGCCGATCCATCCTTCGTCGCGGTCATAACCATCGACAAAATCCCGGACCAGATCGGCATCTCCCTCCTGGAGATCGCTTCGGCTTATCCCGCTCTCATCTGAATATTCGGCGTCCAGGAACCAACAAGTCCCACCGGTCACCATCTTGAATAAGTGAACGAATCGATTTGTGGGAACTTCGCCGGCGCGGCAGTAGAGATCATCAACCCCGTTGGCAGGATCCCCGTGAACCGCAAGCGAACACGCGGCAAGAGCCTCTCTCGCGGAAGCCGGTGGTCGGCTGCGCGCAATGCGATCAAAAAAAATCTCTGTGACTTTTTCGTCCAGGCAATTTTCCGCGCGAATATTCGCGAGCACCCGGCGAGAATTTTCCTCTCCCCCATCCATGGCCTTTTCCCATATTTCGCATTTCTCCGGGATTTTCATAACGACCATGTTGTTGGGGTTTGCGGAGGTGAATCAAGGCTGGAATCTTCCTCGAATCTCCGAATGAGGCCAACATCTCCATCCGTCCCCGTGGAGGCGCTCAACCCTGTAGCCGGGGTCGCTGACCCCGGTTCAACCACGAAGTTTTCCGCGAAGGAATTCCATGGCATCCAAATATCGCCCCAGAATTATGGACGCCCCGGGTCATCCGTCTGCCAGTTGGATCCCGTGGAGCCGGACATCCCGGATGAGGTCATCGGATGCCGAGTCCAGAGAAACCAGATCGATGGGGCGGATGGTCGGCAATTCTTCGATCCTCCGGGCCAGCGAGGATTCCACGGAGGGGTGGATGTTTCCGGCGTAGGCGAGATCGAGATCGGAAACCGGCGAGGCTTCCCCCTTGGCGAAAGAACCGAACAGAATGAGTTCGACGCCCTTGGTTCGGAACTCCCTCGCCAATGAACGGACTCCCTCCTGAACACGTGGAGGAAGATCCGTAAACCCCAACATCCCCGACCGGGCGGTCGAGTTCAGGCTCGTGGTTTCCAAGGTTCCTGGGTGAGTCATACTGGAAAGAGTGGCCCGGCCGTCCCTGAATCGCAAGGGGGAAACACGGTCACCGAGTCGGTCGATGCGGTTCTATGGAAGTGGGACACTCCTGTCCCGCGGCGTCAGAGTGGCTTCGAAGTAGGCAGTGGAAAGGCGGTGGACAGGAGTGTCCACTTCCCGTTCCATTGGTAGCGCTCTGGGCTGTAGCCTTGCCTGCCGTGAGCTTGTCGAACCGGTCGAACTGGTCGAAGCACCGATCCCTGAGAAACCAGAATCGAAATCCTACGGGGAATCCAAACCAAAACGCCCGGCCTCAGCGAGACCGGCTACAGAAGACGCCGAT
>CAZDRT010000273.1:0-4332 GCA_964507815.1 uncultured Puniceicoccaceae bacterium | reverse complement strand
CCACCCGCTCCTTCGTCGCTGGAGGCACGGAGACACGGAGAAAAGAGCACCGGGGAGGCACGCCGCAAGCGGCGTCTCAGGTCTCAGCCCTCATCCCTCTCCCCTCCCCCTCCGTGTCTCCGTGCCTCCGTGGTAAGAAAATTGCATTTCACCACCCGCTCCTTCGTCGCTGGAGGCACGGAGACACGGAGAGGGAGCACCGGGGGCGGCACGCCGCGAGCGGCGGCCCTACTCAGGTCTCAGATTTCAGGTCTCAGGTCTCCACTTACTCCACTACTCCACCACTCCACCACTCCATTACTCCACTACTCCACTACTCCACCACTCTCCTCCCCCCCCCTCCGTGCCTCCGATCTATTTTGCTTGAAATATTCCATTAACTTTGGATAATTTCAAGTATGATTCAACGAAACGGCTATTTAGAGCGTGTGCGTCGCGCGCTCTCCCGCAACCCCATCGTCGCAATCGTGGGGCCACGTCAATGCGGCAAGACGACTCTGGCGCAACAATTCTTGCCCGAATCGGACGGCAACTATTTCGATCTCGAGGATCCCGCCGTCGCAGATGCCCTGGCCGATCCGATGGCAACACTGACGCCTCTGCGCGGCTTGATCGTGATCGACGAAGCACAGAGACGTCCGGAGCTTTTCCCGGTTTTACGCGTCCTCGCCGACCGGAAGAAAGACGATACACACTTTCTCATTCTGGGCAGTGCTTCGCCCGAACTTTCGCGCCAAGCATCCGAGTCGCTGGCCGGGAGGGTCGAGACCATTGAAATGACTGGCTTCGCCCAGACTGAAATACCCGCGGACGATCAGCACACGCTCTGGCTACGCGGCGGATTTCCCCGTTCGTTTCTCGCCCGCGACGAGGCCGACAGCTACGAGTGGCGCCGCCAATTTATCCGAACGTTCGTCGAGCGCGATATCGCCCTGCTCGGTTTCCGAATCGCACCGGCTGCCATCGGCCGCTTCTGGACGATGCTCGCCCACTACCACGGGCAACTATTCAACGGTAGCGAAATTGCCGCGGCTCTGGGCGTGAGCACGCAGACCGCGCACAACTACCTCGATGCCTTGGAGCAAACCTTTATGGTTCGCCGCTTACTCCCCTGGTATGTCAATGTGGGGAAACGTCTGGTCAAATCCCCGAAAATCTACCTGCGCGACAGCGGTCTGTTTCACAGCTTGCAAAACATCCGCCATACCAGTGCCCTCATGGCGCATCCCAAGGTCGGCGCATCTTGGGAGGGCTTTGCCCTGGAGCAAATTCTCCAGCAGTTTCCCGGCGAAGATGCCTATTTCTACGCCATCCATAGCGGCTCCGAACTCGACCTTTATTTGCCCGCACGAGGACTCGGCTTCGAAATCAAACGCAAAGACGCACCCAAGCGCACCCGATCCATGGATATCGCGATGCAAGATCTCGGACTCAAAAAGCTCTCTGTCATTTACCCCGGTACCCGCAGCTACCCGCTGGATCAAAACATCCAAGCCATCCCCCTAAGCGCCAACCTAAGCGACCTCATACCAACCTAACGAGCCGCCCGCGCAGCATCCCTTCAGGTCTCAGGTCTCATCCCTCATCCCTCTCTCCTCCCCCCTCCCCCTCCGTGTCTCCGTGCCTCCGTGGTAAGAAAAATGCATTTCACCACCCGCTCCTGCGTCGCTGGAGGCACGGAGACACGGAGAGGGAGCACCGGGGGCGGCACGCCGCGAGCGGCGGCCCTACTCAGTCACCCCTCAGATCTCAGGTCTCAGATCTCAGGTCTCCGCCCTCATCCCTCCATCCCACGGTCTCAGGGCAACTGCGAGAAAAATGTTCGGGCCGGAACGATGACCGGCACTTTGCCGCGAAAACAGTTCGCCTCGACGTAGTCCGCCTGCAAGGATACTTGAAACGCGTGCTCCGCACCGGTCTGCGCCTGGAAGTATTCCAGATGGGGTGACAAGCCGGAAACCCCGTGTTTGGCCTCAACCAAAAACCAGGGCCGGCCATCTCGAATCACCAAAAAATCCACCTCCCGTTTCACGGTGTCCCGAACGTAGCGCAATTCAAACACCCCAAGCCCCAAATCGGTCCACCCTTCCACGGCTTTCAGCAAGTGACAGGCGCAGAAAGTTTCGGTCCGCTGGCCGATATCAGCAATGCCGCTCCAATCCCGCAAAAACCACTTGGGTTCTTTGCGCAGGGCTTTGGTGACATTTCGATGCCATGGTCTCACAACGAAGCCGTAGTGCAGCGAGCAAAGCGTGGCGACCCAGCTCCGGACGGTGTTCTCACTGACACGAATTTGTTTGGCAAGCGAGGCGTGGATCAACTGCTCCGAACTACCCGCCGCCAAGAGACGGGCCATCACGGCAAGCTGATCGAGATCCTGGATGGCAGTCATGTCGCGCACATCCTCCCGCAGCAACTGATGCAGCCGTAGCTCGCGCCACCGCAGCGAAAAGCGTGGAGATCTTTTTTGAAACGGCTCCGGGTGTCCCCCATGCTCCCACAGGGCCTGCCAGTCTGCTGCGGCCAGGGGAACAGGGGGGTTGAGGGTGCGGTCGGACGGCCTCGGCCGACACAGCTCACCAACGCTGAGGGGGTGCATCCGGTAGAGAAAATAGCGTCCCATCAGACTATCCCCGCCTTTGCGATAGACGTCGAGGCGGGAAGACCCGGTGACCATGATCCGGACATTGGCCTCATAGGTATCAAAAAAACCTTTCAAAAACTGCTTCCAGCGTCGGTATTTGTGCAGCTCGTCGAATACGATTCTGACCGGATTTTCCGTCAGTTCGTTGAGGCCCGCATGCGCGGCCACCGCCGCCGGCCCCCGCAGAATCAGTCCACGGTGGTCCTCATTATCCCAATCCAGATAAATATCGGCGAGACCCCGGCAAGTTGTGGTCTTACCCACTTGGCGCGGACCCGACACAAACGCCATCTGCCGGTCTTCACGCAGCACCGCATCCAAGAGAGCCCCATAGATTCGCGGTTGCCTTTTCATGCGGATAATTTCGCAGTAAAATGCGGAATTATCAAGAGTATTCCGCACTCATATGAAGAAAAATCCATTCATCCCTCCGTGTCTCCGTGCCTCCGTGGTAAGAAAAATGCATTTCACCACCCGCTCCTGCGTCGCTGGAGACACGGAGACACGGGGAGGGAGCGCCGAGGCGGCACGTCGCAAGCGGCGGCCCTACTCGGGTTTCCGGTCTCAGGTCTCCGCCCTCAGGTCTCCGCCCTCCACCACTCCCTACTCCCTCAGGTCTCCACCGGCACCAATAACTCCAGGTCACTGAACCAGCGGCGGAGATAGCCACGGTCAGTCGCGGCGAGGCGGTCGGCGTGAACCATCGCGTGGGCCGCGATCAAAAAATCAGGGATCAGGTGCTCTCTGGGCCCGCCGCTCTGGCGATACCGTCGAAAGGTCATTCCCGCCTCCCAGGCGGCCGTTCGGTCGGTTGGGGTGACTGCGATGCCAAGGCTCTCCAGCCGTTGATCGAGCGATTGGGGAGTATCAAAGGCGGGCGTGATCTCCGCATACACGATCTCACAAAGGATCAAGCGACCCTCCCTGCGCGCTTGGATCAGGGCCTCCAGCCAGCACGGACCATCCGGCTCCGCATTAAAAATGGCCAGCAGCACGGAAGAATCAATGGCAGTAATCATACCGATGTCTCGGGTGGATTTTCCACCGGCCCCCGTGTCTGCTCCAGCCATGCCTCGGCGGACGGCTGCATTTGGCTCTTTGCGCAGCCCAATGCGGCTCGCATCTCCTTTTCGGAAAAGTCCGGACGGGCGAGCAGGTAGGGCGAGGCATCATCGAAGTCGAGTACATCACCCTTTTTCAAATTCAGCCGCTTTCTGACCGCTACCGGAATGGTTATTTGCCCCTTGGAAGTAAGTATTGCTTTCATTACTTAAAAGTAAGGAGGAAATTTCGCAAGTCAAGTCGGCATGGAATGCGTCCTTGGCTCGGCGAAAGACATCAGGCCTCTTCTCCCTCCGTGTCTCTGTGCCTCCGTGGTAAGAAAAATGCGTTTCACCACTCGCTCCTTCGTCGCTGGAGGCACGGAGACACGGAGAAACAGAACTCACTAAATCAGGGTCTCAGCGGGAGATTCATTCGCAAGTTTGATGCCCAAATTTCTCCCAAAAAGGAATGAAATTTTACAACCGCTTCGCTAGAGGGGGGAGTTTTGGGAGGGAAAAGAATGCTGGAGCAAAAGCTACTCCCCAACCTCGCCCGCAGGGCTCTCTAGCGAAGCGGTTGTAATAAAAAGGGAAGCACACTTGCGAGACGAATTGGGCAAAATGAGGCTTTTTACTGAGGTCTGG
>CAZDRT010000272.1:0-4368 GCA_964507815.1 uncultured Puniceicoccaceae bacterium | reverse complement strand
ACGAAATGGTCCGGGTTCCCAAGTAGTCGGGTTGCTTCAGCGCCCGATCTTCTGATTCGAGTATGGAATCGCTGATCCGCCACCCGGTCGGCACCGCATACACCGCCTTCCGTCCATGGATACCGAAAAGATCGCCCGCCTCGTCCCCCCGCGCCTGAAGGACGATATCGTTTTCGCCGAGCAGCGCTTCCGCGGCGGCGATTGTTATGTGCTGAAAAACAAGCTGTCGGAGAGTTTCTTCCGGCTCTCGCGGGAGGAGGCGAAGATCGCCCTCTGGTTCGATGGTCGGACCAGCCTCGGTGATCTCCGCGAGCGGGTCGCCCAGGCCTTTCCCCACCTCGGAGTGGAGCTGGAGGATTTGCTCCAGTTCTACCAGCGGCTCTCGTCCTCCAATTTGCTCAACGAGCAGGGCGATTCCTTCGTCCGCCGCCGCGATTCGCTGAAAAAAATGAAAAGTTCGGCGATCGGCGTCTGGGGGCAGGCCCTCTCGAAGTTGATTTTTATCAAGGTTCCGTTGCTCAATCCCAACCGGTGGATCGGGCGGTTCGCCCCCATCTGGAAGGCGCTCTACTCGCGGGTCGGATTGTTCTGCGCCGTCTGCCTCTGGGGCTACGCTCTTTACGGCCTCTTCCTCCATTTTTCCGGAGCGCCGGATCCCCGCCTCGCCTTTCTCGACGGATTCAGTTTCCCCCTGATCTGGTTGGCCCTCATTTTCTCCAAGACCCTGCACGAAATCGGCCACGCCGCCACCTGCAAGGCCTACGGGGGGAATATGAACGAGATGGGGATCTGCCTGATCTGCATGGCCCCCTGCGGCTACGTGGATGCCTCCGACGCCTGGCTGATCCGCGACCGGCGCAAGCGGATCGCCATCTCGGCGGCGGGCATCTATACGGAATTGCTCATCGCCGGGGTGGCCGCAGTCCTCTGGCTCCATCTGTCGGACGGGGTCTTCCGGGCCTTTCTGCTCAACCTCATGCTCGTGGCCAGCGTGAGTACCCTTCTCTTCAACCTGAACCCGCTCATGAAGTTCGACGGCTATTTCCTCGCCGTGGACCTCCTCGGGATTCCCAACCTGCGGACCAAGGCCTTCCGCTATTTCGGATCCTGGTTCAACCGCCTGGTCTTCGGGCTGCCCATGCCGCCGACCGAACCCGAGGAAGGGCGCGTCTTCCTCGCCTATACCCTCGCCGCGACGGCCTACATGGGCTTCATCGTTTTCAGCCTCGGGTTCTTCTTCCTCGACATTCTCTCCCCGATCGGCCTCAAGTCGGTCGCCCTCTTTCTCGGCGGTTTTGTCTTTGTCTCCCTCCTCGGGATGCCCATTGTGAAGACCATGGCCGGTCTCAAACAGCGCAAAAACATCAACAAAGCGGCCGCCTACCGGCGGGGAGGTGTGGTCCTGGTGCTTGTGGTCGCGGGCGTGTGGGCGCTCTCCCTCATCCCGACCCGGTTCGTCGTCCGCACCCAGGGGGTCGTCGAGGCGGCGGAGGTCTTCGAAGCGAACGCGCCGGTTGACGGCATGGTGGAGACCCTCGCCGTCGAACCGGGCCAGCGGGTTTCCGCCGGCGACCTTCTCTTCGCCATGGAGGAGGACCTCCCGCGGATGGAACTCGAGCGCAAGGAGGCGATCCTCGAGCGCGAGGAACTGTCCGTCCGCCGGTTGCTCTTCGATCCGGGCCTTTCCTCGGACCGCGAAGCGCGCGTGCGCGAGCGTTCCGTCGAGGAGATCGGGTCCGTTCTCGCCCAGGACCGGGAGAATCTGCGGCAGATGACCATCGAAGCCCCGTTCGAAGGGGTGGTCGTTCCCGTTCCCGGGGTGCCCCTCGACCGGATGCGCGGGCGGGGGGTTCAGCTCGGCACGCCCCTGCTCCGGATCGACCGCGAGGGCGGGTGGCGGGTCGTCGCCGCCGTCGGCGAGCGCGACGCCCGGGTCTTCTCGGTCGGCGATCACGCCTCCGCCCGGATCTACGCCTCGGGGCGCAAGGTGGATCTGACCGTCGCCTCCATCTCCTCCCGCCCCGGCCGGCCGGACGAGCTGCACGCCGCCCACCTCTTGCCCAACGGGGGCTCGGTCCCGCTCCTCCAGGGGCAGAACCGCCCTTCGCCCGAGACGCTCGAGGACTTCCCCGTCGTCCTCGTCGAGTTCCGTTTCGAGGATTCGGCGGAGGACGCCGACGACCTCTTCGTCCCCGGCCAGCGCGTCCGGCTCGAGATTCACGGCGGCGCGGCCACCTGGGGCGAACGGGTCGCCCGGCTCGTGCGCAATTTCTGGGACCGCCGGGTGGGGTGAGAGGGGAGACTTGAGGGATGAGACCTGAGACCTGAGGGGGTGGGGGAGGGATGGAGTTTTGGAGGGATGAGACCGGAGGCCTGAAACCTGAGAATGGTAGATGCGGGTCTTGGCACTGTACTCTTCGGCATCTCCCCCGTGGCCGGTGGCCTTTCTTGTCCTGCGAAGCTCGTAGAGCGTAGAAGGAAGGCCCCGGTGGGAACCGGCTGAACGGAACCGTAGCGCTTGGACGGTGGCGTCGCTGGCCGTTGCGAACCCACAGGTCCATCTCGGGCAAGGCTAAAGCCATGCCCCACCAAAAGCCATGTCCCACGGGGAATCCCGTGGGGCTCTTCCATACACCGAAGCGAAAAATACCATACCCTTGCGATATCAACCACGCCACGGTTTCGGCATTCAGGCTGGAGGGCGGACCTCCGCGTCCGCCGGGAAAGCTCTTTTTTAACAACCGCTGCGCTAGAGAGGGGGAGTTTTGGGAGGAAAGAGATGTAGGTCTGACGGAGATGGCGTAGCAATGCTACGCTCTCCCCCCTACGCCAAGGCTTCGGAGGGAAAGCCGAGCTTCGCAGGACAAGACGGAGGACAAGCCGAGCTTCCCGCTACGGTCTGCCCCCCTACGCCAAGGCTACGGAGGACACGTCGAGCTAAGCGTCGATAAGATCGATATCGTAGGCTTTAATCTTTGGGTCACGCGTGAGAAAGGTAAGGCGCTCTTTCCTGGCTTGGGCTACCAACAACCGATCAAAAGGATCATTGTGGTGTCGCGGTAGCTTCATCACTTCCCATGCATGGGCGGGATAAATGAATAAAGCAACGATGCCATCGTCGAGCAAAGCCCGCTCCGCAAGTGTCTGCTCAAGAGGAGGGAGTTTCCCCAAAGCTGATTTGATGGCAATCTCCCAGATATTTACCGCGCTGTAATAAACGGTGTTCCGAGGATCACGGATGGCGTTTCGGGCTCCACTCTTCAGTTCGTCAGGGTTCTTCAGCCACCAGAGGAGCACATGGGTATCGAGTAAAAGATTCACCCCTGAAAAAGTTTCTCAACCTGGGGATCCAGGGCGTCAAAATCGGCCGGAATGTCCGGTAGAATTTCGGCCAATTGCCCACCGGAGCGCGGGGCCACCCGGGGTGAACAGGGCACCAGCGCGACTTGGGGTTTGCCCGCCTTCGCCAGAATAATTTCCTCACCCTCCATTGCCTGCTCCACCAACCGGGAAAGCTGAGTTTTCGCTGCTTGCATATTGACTGTTTTCATATTAGACCAAGTCTGGCCAGGATAGTTACATTGTCAAGAACAATTCTGAGCCTCTTTCGGGTGTGGGCGGCGCCGGTGCGGCGGAGCCAACCCCGCTACGGTCTCCGAGCGTGCTACGATGAGGGAGGGAGTGGTGGAGTGATGGAGTTTTGGAGGGATGAGACCTTAAATCTGAGAGAATGCGAGGCGGGAAACATTGGGCGCAAGGGGGTTCGCCGATGCAAGACCGGTGAAGAAAAAAGGTAGATTCGGGTTTTGATACTGTCCTCTTCGGCATCCGTGCTGGAGGACGGACCTCCGCGTCCGCCGGGGAAAGCTCGTTTTCCCAGCCCATACGTTGTGAATCTCCGGATGGCGGGGGGTTAAAAAAATGAACCGGTCCGACTCCGCGCGCGGGTTCTAATTCTAATTTTAATAACCACCCGCTCCTACGTCGCTAGAGGACACAGAGAGCACAGAGGTTGATAATTGGCGGGATTCTGATTTTTAAGCCAGACCCGATCCAATCAATTTCAAGAAAAGTAAAAGTCCGTTTCATCCCCACTCCCTTCCTCTGTGACCTCTGTGCGCTCTAGCGACTTGTCCCGGCGTAACGCAGTGGAGACGGAAGCGGGTGGTTAAAAAATGAGCCGGTCCGATTTCGCACGCAGGTGCTAATTGTAAAAACCACCCGTTTCTGCGTCGCGGTGGAGCCAACCCCGCTCCGGTCTTCCTTCTTCGCTCTTCGAGCTACGCACCGATAAGATCGATATCGCAGGCTTCAATCTTTGGGTCACGCGTGAGAAAGGTAAGGCGCTCTTTCTTGGCTTGGGCTACC
>CAZDRT010000271.1:0-4412 GCA_964507815.1 uncultured Puniceicoccaceae bacterium | reverse complement strand
GCGCCGGCCTGTCACGCCGGAGGCCGCGGGTTCGAGTCCCGTCTATCCCGCCATTGTACGCTGAGCGGTGCGAAGCGAGAATGGCGCCCTACGACGCCGTCCTCTGAAGCTCGAAGAGCGCAGGAGGGGCGGAACGAACCTCTAAAAAAACCTCTGCTCAGCTACGAATGGCAAGCCATTCTTTGCTTTTCGGACGCGAATCCTGGCACCTGGCGTTGTGGTGCATAGTAGGTGGTTTCCTTTATGTCCACCTTCGGAACGACTGTGGCGTTTTATCAACGCCGACACTCTCCAGAGCACCGGAAACACTCCTTCCGCTGCTAAAAGTCGGGCGCTTATGTAAGCCGACTACTTTGTCGAAAATTTTGCGATCCAATCGCTGGCTTTTATCCTCGTTACAAGGTTCTCTCATTTTTGTGAGAATGCTGACACTTGGTCGTATTTTCTTAGTCTCTTTTGGCGACAAAAGAAGGATCGATGCATGAAGCGAAACCCCACCTCTCGCGGTTGGTGGTGACCTGCCGTAGACTTTCGATCCGTCCCAAAGCGGGGCGGCAAGCCAACCCAACCGGAATCCTGGTGTCCTGAACCATCGAATAGCCTTCGAGATTGATTTCCCCCTTTTCTGTCTTTCAGATCCGGTTCGAAAAGGGCGATTCTTAGGCGGGTGACCGTCAGATTGCGGGCTGCTCCACTTCGGCTTTCCGAAGAGCAGCGTTAGCGAGCGGCAGTCGGAAAAGCCAGAGTGCGAGGGCGGCCAGCACCGGGCGAATGATTCCGCCGAGAAAAGTGCGAAGCCACAGTTTCATGGAAAGCGGAAGATTCTCACCGAAGCAAAGACTAGAATTGGCTTGGAGCCAATGGCAACCAGTTTCCAAGTTACCGTCCGTCTTTGCGTTTATCTTCCAGCAGGGAGATCATCCTGGCATGCGAATTTTTCTTCTGACGGATATACCGGTATGGGTCCGGCCGCTGGCGGGAGCACTGACTCGTCGCGGGGCCGAAGTGACGGTGGCGGCTGACCCAAGGGAAGTCGCGGAGCCGGACATTGTTGTCAACCGCCTCTCAACGAGGTTGGTGCGGCGGTTTCCGGATCAAGTTCCCGTCTTCATCGGAGCTTTGGAAAATTGGCGGAATCGTGGGGTGCGGGTCATCAATGGAGCGGATTGCCTGCGGCTCGGATTCAGCAAGAACGGCCAGGATCAATTGTTCAAGGCCTGCGGAATGAGAACTCCGCGCACGGCACCGGTCCGGGCGGGGAAGAGGGCCTTTCCCGGGATCCCGGTTTTAATCAAGCCGCCGGCGGGAGGCTTTGGAAAGGGCATCCACGCCATCGGGCCGGACGAGTCCATCCCCGGGAGTCTTTTTGACGAAAACGAGGATTGGATCGAGCAGGAGAGGATCGAACCGGCGGATGGTGTCGTTCACCGGGTCGAGATTCTTGGAACAAGGATTCTCTACGATGCGGCGACTCCGGTCGTGTACGGAGAATTCAACTACTGTCTTGCGAACGCCGATGCCGAAACCACCCTGGTAGCGGAGGACAAGGTTCCGGAAACCATCCGCGAGCCCGTCCTCCGGATCGCCCGGGCCGCCGGGATGGAGTTGGGCGCGGTCGAACATCTCCTGGATCGCACGGGAGTCCCGATGTTCATCGACTTGAACCCTGTCTCCAGTCTCCACCCGCAGGCGGAGAGTGTTCTGGGATACGACCCGATCAGCGCAACAGCCGAGTTTATAGCGGACCGCGCTCCCGGCAAAGTGTGAGCGGTATCTGCGGAGAATTCGGAATTTTGCGGTGGATTCGTAGAAACGGCTGTCGCCGATCCTCTCCAATCGGAAGTATCCGAGAATACTGGAGCGGAAGCGCGACAGCGATTTCGAATCGATCCTCGGAGCGGAAGTCATCCCTGAGGAGGCGGGACACTCTTGTCCCGCAGACTCAGACATCCTGATCTGGAAGGAATTAAGATGGCCTCAATGGCCGGTAGAACAGGGTGAGATTGGTCCCGGGATAGAGGGTTTCGGTTTGATTGAGTTCGTTGCACAGGTGTTCGACGACAGAGTCGTGCGCGGGGTTGGTTTGGCCGTGTAGCTCGATGATGAGACGTTCGCCGTCGGGGTCGGGACGCAGGTTGACGGTGGTGGCCATCAGTCCCCGAACGAAGCTGCGGGCGTCGTCGTGGCGTTTGAGGTGCTCGCGCACTTTAGCCACCAGCGCACTCTCGGCACGGTAGGCAATGAGTTTGATCGTGTCTGTGAGTTGCTTACGGGCGGGGGCGAGCTGCCGGACCCGCTCGCTCTCGGGCAGGTCGGCCAAGGTGATGTGCTTGGGCTGGCTTTTGCGGCTTTCTTTGAGGTCGGTAAGTTGGGTTTCGAGTTCTTGGATAGCGGCGAGTCGTTCGCCTTGTTTTTGCTCGTGGAGCGCAGCTTGTTCGGGGCTTTCCTGATGGGGTTTGAGGCCGTGTTTGGCGAATTCGGCCCGGGCTCGGGTAAGCCGCCCGTTGGTGCTTCGGACTTGCCCGTCGAGCTTGCGCCAGGCAGGGTTGACCAGCCGAGTGGTTTCAGGAAGAGGAGCGGTGTCATGCTCGACAAGGGCATCCAAGCCATAATGCTGGCGCATGTATTTGAAAAAATTTTCCTGATGCCACCTCGCGAACATAGCCGCCGCACAACGAATCAGGTCGCTACGGTAGTCGGTGCTGAGGATGGCCGTTTGGTGGCCGCGCTCGTCGAGGCGGCGGATTTCACGCACCCAGAGTTTGCCGCCCGCAAGCCAGGTGCCGCGCTCGGCGAGTTTGAGGGTGACTTTTTCGCCGTTGATCAAGGTGACTTCGCGCTGGTCGAACTCGGCGTCGGGCCAGGCCTCGCCGGGGTGTTTGTGGTAGGTGAGGATGGCGATGCGCTTTTTCTTCAGCCGGGCAAACAGGGCGGGCGAGTAGCCCTCGCGGTCGAAGACGACGGTGAAGCGGTGCAGCAAGGGGTCGGCGGCGAGCTGGCCTTGGCCGGGCTGACCGGGGAGTTCTTTTAACAGGCGGGGGATGATGTCGTTTTCAAGGGCTTGCTGGAGGCCGGGATCGACGGGTTTGCTGACGCAGAACAGCGGTGCGCCGTCCAGGGCGTTGACCCAGTAGTCAGTGGTGGCCCGAAGACAGAGGCGCTCGCGGCTGATGTAGCGCTTGGGCAGTTTAGCGCAGGAGCCGTGATAGACGCGGGTGTGACCGTCGACGAGCAGGGTGCCGATGACGTGGGCTTGATCGCGTTCCATCCAGGCACGGGCAAGGCTGGCAGACCAGCGGGCAACGTTTTCAGGCGACTCGGATAGATGGGCGATTTTTTCCCGCAGAGTGCGCACTTCGGGAATGCGGTCGAGCCCGAGCAATCGTCCCCATTCGCCGGGCGGGCGGTAGCGCAGTTGTTCGATGCTGGGGATGCGGGCCAGAGCGAGCAGGGCGATGAGCAGGAAGATGCCGGGCATGGAGTAAAATCCTTTGGGCAGGCTCAGGCCTGCTTCTGCTTGATGATCGAGCAGACCGAAGGCGAGCAACGCAAGTAGTGCGCAGAGGGTGCCGCCATCGGGAAGATCGTCGGCCGGTTCGAAGCGCAGCGGCGCGGCTTCCAGTTCGCCCATGGCGGCGGCGACGCGCTCAAGTTCCCGCGTGGTGGCGATGCCCATGGAAGTGGCGCCGTCGGCTACGGTGCGTTCGCCAGCCCGGCTCGGTGCCGGGGGCGGGACTTGACTTTGGGTCTCTACGGATGGTTGGCTTGCAGCTGGATCGGACGGGGCGTGGGCGGGTTCAGTTTTTTTTTGAGACGTCCGTCCCCGATGGCTTTGTGCAGGGTGGTTTGGAGCACACCCAGTTCGGTGCTGATCTCCGGCACGGCAGCTCCGGCATCCAACATCGATTGAGCTTTCTTGAGAGCTTCTGCGGTAAGCTTGGATCCCTCTCGACGCGCTTTGGGGGCGAAAAATGATCCCGCGCCCTCGTTGCGCAGTTTAGCGCACATGCGCTTGACCGTAGTCAGCGGCACACCGAAGGCCCGCGCGATCTGTGGTTGAGTCGCACTGCCGTTGACGCAGAGCTGGCTGCTGAACATGCGAAAGGAGGCCAGGTCATCCACGGCATGGGTGAAGACCGGCAGATGGCCGTTCAGGTAGATCACGCTGTCACCGCAACGCTGGAAGGCGATCTCCGGCGTGATGGGGGTGCAGTCCTCGGGGAAGATGGGAAGTTGGCGTTGTGGCATCGAAGACGTGCATGACAGGTTCGACGTCGAATTCCAGAATAAGGTTCATTTCACTTCCACAACTCAACCCAACATCAGCCGATTTTAAGGGGGTAGGTCAGGATGTCTGAGACTGGGAACTTCTCGTTGAGTTTCTTCCTAGGGACTGGAGGAGGCTGGCGGTG
>CAZDRT010000270.1:0-4417 GCA_964507815.1 uncultured Puniceicoccaceae bacterium | reverse complement strand
ATGCGCCCGGGATATTCGTGGTCGGTGGGCCCTTGACCGGCGAAGCCCCGGAGGGGTTCGGTGTTGTGCGCGGCCCCCACCACCTTCGGATCGAGGGGCAAGCCCCGCGACCACGGGGGAGACGTGGGAGGTAAGCAGAAGTGTTTGGAGGCGGCGCACGCACAATTGTCGAATAAATTTCGATATTCGCTCCACGCTCGTGGGGTCACATCCGGTCGTACAAGCTGCCGAGCACCACGATCGTGCCCCCGATCATGATCAGGAGGATCAGGCCGGTGAACAGGACGAGCTGCAGGTCCTCCCTCTGCTGGCCGCGGAAGGAGAGGTGCAGGAAGAAGCGCAGGTGGACCACGAGCTGGGCGATGGCGCAGATGATGATCGTTCCGTAGGCGAACGCTCCTTCCGAGAGCGCGACCACCCCGAATGCGACGGCGGTCAGCACGGTCGCGAGGGCGAAGCCGATCAGGTAGTGGCGCAACTCTTTGGAGCGTTCCATCAGACGAGCCCTCCCAGGAAGACGAAGGAGAAGATTCCGATCCAAACCACGTCGAGAAAGTGCCAGAAGACGGCCCAGCGCAGGATGGCCAGCTTCCAGCGCCGGTCCACGCCCCGGACGAGAACACCGGCGACGATCACCAGGCACCAGAGGATGCCGGAGGCCACGTGGAGCCCGTGCAGGCCGACGAGGGACCAGAGCGCGGTCAGGTAACCGCTTCGCGTCGGCCCGCCGCCGGCGGCGGCCATGTCGATGAAATCCATGATCTCCCGAAAGAGGAAGCATCCGCCCAGGAGCGCGGTGAGAAGGAGCCAGAAGACGAGCGGCTTGCGGGAGGCCCCTTCGCCGGCGTGGCGCTCCTTCAGGCTCAGCACGGCCAGTCCGGAGGTCAGGCTGGACAGGAGAAGGAACCCCGTCTGCCAGGCGACGCTTCCCAGGTCGAACAACTCCTTGGGACCGGGGCCGCCCGCGAGCGCGTAGGTGCTGGCGGCGTACACGGCGAAGAACATCCCGAAGGTGACGAGATCGCTCATGACGAACACCCAGAAGCCGAAGACCGAGGTCTCCGCTTCGAGGTGGTCCTCGCCGTGCTCGTCGCCGAGGTTCAGCCCGGGATGCAGCGTGTTGGATTCGGCGGCGTTCATACGGTCGGAGGGGTGTCGGGGCGGGCGAGGCCCCGGTTGGATTCGTTGTCTTCGTCGTCACGGGTGATCCCGGCGGTTTCCCGGGCCTGTCTGCGCCATTCCTCGTCCGTGCGCCGCACTTCTTCGGCGGGGATCACCCGCTCCCGCTGCGGGACGAAAGCGTAGGCGATGATCGTGGCGACCGTGCCGACGAGGCATGCGGCGGCCATCCACCAGATGTGCCAGACCAGCCCGAAGCCGAGACCCGAGACGAGAACTCCGATGATCACCCCGTAGAACGTGTTCGAGGGCATGGAGATGTCTTCATACCGCCCGACCGGAGCATAGGCGGTCCCGTTTGCCTTGGCGGCGGTGAAGGCGTCGCGCGAATCCACCTCCGGCAGCACCGCGAAATTCCATTCCGGGGTCGGGGCGGGCGTCCACCACTCGAGGGTCCGCCCGTCCCAGGGGTCGCCGAACGGCACGGCCAGCCGCTTTCGGTGGACGATGCTCCGCCAGAACGTCACCAGGTACAAGAGGAAGGCGAGGCTCAGGAAGAAGACCCCGATCCCGGAGACGACCATGAGCGGCACGTAGGCCGGGTCGGTGTAGTCCACCGTGCGGCGGGTCATCCCCATCAGGCCCAGCGGATAGAGGGGGAAGAACGTCACGCAGAAGCCGACGATCCAGAGCACGGCGGTGATTTTTCCGTAGCTTTCGAGCAGCCGGAAGCCGAACATCTTCGGAAACCAGTAGTGGATGCCCGCGAAGATGCCGAAAAGGGTTCCGGGGATGATCACATTGTGGAAATGCGCCACGAGGAAGAGGCTGTTGTGGACCTGGTAGTCGAGGGTCGGGTTGGCGAGGACCACCCCGCTGAACCCGCCGATGACGAACAGCACGAAAAAGCCGGAGAGGTAGATCATGGGCGTCGTAAAGCGGATGCGCCCTCCCCAGAGCGTCGCCAGCCAGTCGTAAACCTTGACCCCGGTCGGGATCGCAATCAGCAGGGTCGCGATGCCGAAGGCGGCGTTGACCGTGGTCGATTGACCCATGGTGAAGAAGTGGTGCAGCCAAACCATGAACGAGAGCACGGCGATGGACATGGTAGCGGCCACGATGCTGGTGTATCCGTAGAGCCGCTTGCCCGAGTAGGTCGCCGCGATCTCCGACATGACCCCGAAGGCCGGCAAAGCCAGGATATAGACCTCCGGATGGCCGAACATCCAGAACAGGTTGATGAAGTTCATCAGGTTGCCGCCCAGGTCGTTCGTGAAGAAATGGAAATCGAGGTAGCGGTCGAGCCCCAGCATGGTGCAACAGGCCGTGAGCGGCGGCATGGCGAGCACCAGGAGAATCGACACACACAGAGCGGTCCAGGTGAAGAGCGGCATGCGCATGAACGTCATGCCCTTCGCGCGCATTTTGTAGATCGTGACCGCGAAGTTGACGCCCGTCAGCGTCGAACCAATGCCCGAGAGCCCGATCGAGAGGAGCCAGTAGTCGGGGCCGACCCCCGGGTTGACGAGCTTCCCGTTGTAGGAGGGATAGCCGGTCCACCCGCCGGTCGCGAACTCCCCGATCAGCAGCGAAATCGTGATGAGGAACCCCCCGGCACCGGTCAGGCCGAGGCTGATCTGGTTGACCTTGGGGAAGGCGACATCGCGCGCGCCGATCTGGAGGGGGACCGCGAGGTTGATCAGACCGATCAGAAACGGCATGGCCACGAAGAAGATCATGTTCGTGCCGTGGGTGGTGAACAGCTGGTTGAAGTGGTCCGCCGTCAGGAATCCGCCGTCGAGGGCGCCCGCCTGGTGAACGCGCATGAGCGCGCCCTCCACCACGCCCCGGAAAAGCATGATGACGGCGAAAATGAGATACATGATGCCGATCCGCTTGTGATCGACGCTCGTCACCCACTCTTTGAACGGCTTCCACCAGTTGAACCACCACAACAGGACGACGATGCCCACGGCGCCGACAGGGATCATGCCCGCCGCGCCGGCGGTGATCAGCGTGTTGAGGTTGGGATCCTCGAATTCCTGGACGAGGAGGATCGAATCCCAGGTGAGCCTGCCGTAGAGCGGGTTGGTCATCTCATCACATCCTCATCATCGGCTTTGCGGGAGCGGGCGGCAGGACGGCCGCTTCCGGCCGGTAGGCGGGGCTCCCGGGTTGGCTTTCCGGCGGCACGGGTTTCCCCGTCTGGTAGCGGGCGAGCACGCGGTGGAAAAGGGTCGGGTCGGCCAGGGTCATCTCGATCGGGCCCTCGCGGCCCGCGATCCCCAGCGGCTCTTTCGCCTCGTCGGCGGTCCCCTGTGCGGCGATCACGGCGTAGGTCCCGGCGGTCAGCGCGAGGTCACTTCCCCGCGCCGTTTCCATGCGCTTGCTAAACTCCTCCCCGGAGACGGAGCGCACGAGAAACTTCTGCTTCCAGAACTCCCGGCCGGTGAATTGGGTGTTCATGCCGCGCATCTCGCCCGTCCCGGTGGCGATGAAGTTCAGTTTGGTCGTCATGGCCGGCATGGCGTAGATCTGCCCGACGACCGCCGAGATGCGCAGGCTCTGCATGACGGTATCGGTCGTCAGCACCAACTCGACGGCGCGGTTCTCCGGGACGACCAGCTCATCGACCAGGGCGACGCCCTGGTCGGGGTAGATGAAGAGCCACTTCCAGTCCAGGCCGACGACCTGGATTTCGAGCGGATCCTCGCCCAGCTCCCGGTACGGATCGAGCCGCTGGGTGATGTTCCAGAGGCTCACGCCCATCAGGATCACGACCAGAAGCGGCACCCCCCACATCAGGCTTTCGAGGGTCACGTTCGAATCCCAGTCCGGGCGGTACTTCGCCTTGCGGTTTCCGCGCCGGTACCGCCACAGGATCAGGGGGGTGGCGACCAGGGGCGGGATGATCGCGATCAGGGTCAAGAGCATCACCGTGTTCAGGTGGTTGAGCTGCGCCTCGGCCACCGGTCCGGCGGGTTGGAGGAAACTGTCGGCCACAGCCAGAAATGTGCTCCCGTTGATCATCGACTTCACCCTTGGTGGAGCCGGATGGTTGTCAACCGCCGGGGGATGGCCACAAAAAAATGAAAAATCTTCTCCAGGGGGGTAACCACAAGTGCGTGGAGCCACGGAAGGGATTATTCCGATTTTCCAGTGGTTTACTGACACAAGGGAATGTCTTTTCCGCCAAGCCGCTTCGGGTTGGACGACTAAAGTCATCCAACTACGAAGTCGTACGACTTTGGTCGTGCGATTCGGTCTCTTCCGTGGTCGCGGGGCTTGCCCCTCGATC